>JANQHV010000415.1 GCA_028282505.1 SAR324 cluster bacterium
GACTGTTTGGAAGCTCATGTATGGGTATTTGCGAGAAGCCTGGCGGGAAACAGAAACCTTTCGGATTAACTTCTGGGAGCTCAACAAATTAGTTCGTGAAATGGCATGGCTGGGAAAATGGAAGGAATTCTTTGATTTTCTGGCAGAGGCCATCCACCAACAAACCACCATTCGGGACTATCTTTCCGCGGAAAAAGTCATCCAGGGCTTTCTTTTAGCCTACCTCAATATCAGCAATTTCTACATTAGCCGCACAGAAAAAGAAATGAACAAAGGTTTTGCTGATATTTTCCTGGAACCTTTTCTGGCCAAATATCCTGATCTGCCTTATGCCTATTTGATCGAACTGAAATACTTCAAGCGGGGAGAATTTACTGACGAACTCCTACAATCGACCATTGTTGAAGCCAAACAGCAATTATCCCAATACCTTCAGGATGAGATCATCCAACAACAATATGCCTCCCAACAAACTATTGGCCTTCTTCTTGTTTTTCATGGCTGGGAACTGATCCATTGTGAGAAATACTGACATGCATCTTTTATGCTTGATCCTGAAACAGTAAATCTTGATAAAATAAGGCTTCAAGGGATGATTCTGAGACAATCCTGTTTTTGTTGGG
This sequence comes from SAR324 cluster bacterium, assembly GCA_028282505.1. Lineage (GTDB taxonomy): Bacteria > SAR324 > SAR324 > SAR324 > NAC60-12. The sequence goes on from JANQHV010000415.1 coordinate 624, forward strand.
CCTGTTGGTAGTATTGGCATTGTCCCAGGCGGCAGGCTTCCCTCCAGTTGGCACAAGCCTGTTTTTTGTTTCCCGACAGAATATAAAGGTAGCCTCGATTGTTGTAGGCAGGGATGTACTTTGGGTCGAGTTGCAAAGCCTGATTATAGCTATCCATTGCTTTTGCATACTGTTGCAGTTTGAGATAGGCATTGCCACGGTTATACCAGGACTCGACTACGGTGGGATTGAGACGCAACACCTGGTCAAAGTCCTCAACAGCCTGGACGTATTTTCCCAGGAAAATATACGTGAGCCCTCGTTGGTGATAGGCTTCTGTCAATTGAGGGTTGAGCAACAAAGCTTGATTGAATTCCTGGAGTGCCTGTGGGTATTGCCGCCATTGGAGATAGATTGTCCCTCGATCATTGTAGGCTTCGGAAAATTTGGGATTCAGTTCTAGTACCTGGTTGAAATCAGCCAATGCTTTTTGATACTGATGCAGTTTTGCGTAAGTTTTCCCACGATTGTAATAAGCTTTTTTCATTTTGTGATTGAGTAGTAACGCCTGATTGAAGTTTTCAATTGCCAGTGGGTATTGTTCTATCAGAAAGTAGGCCAACCCTCGGTTCAGATAAGCATCGGGGCGATTCTCATTGAGTTGAATGGCTTGATTCAAATGCTGAAGTGCTAATTGAATGTCTCCATCGACCATATACTCTCGTCCCAATTCTTGATGAGCCATCCATGCCTCTGGATATTGGGCTAAAGTCGTCAGCCACAGAGTTTTATTATTTTGATAAGATTGAGCCTGTTGCCAGGTCAACCCCATGAAGGTGAAGGTAGCTATTGTCCAAATTCCTTGCTGAGCGTACTGAGAGCCTGTGATTGTCTTCAAGTACTTCCCTGCCCATCGTATTCCCTGCACCAGCAAAATCAAAACAGGAATACTGGGCAGATGCACCCAGTGATCCGCAACAAAGGAGAATTGGGTCCAGGAGTTATTAAAAAAAGACAGGACAGGAAATAAGGAAATCAGGAACATGCCCAATGTTAGAAAAAAAACACGACCCCAACTGGAATATTTCCAAAGAAGCACACCAGCCACCGCAATAATACTGACCAGAGGCAGATACATCGAAATTTTTGCTGCATCAATTGTCCATTTGGGATAAATAAACATCAGCGGATATGGAAAAATGATTTTGGTTAAGTAGAAGAAGGGAACATGTCCTGCGATCAAAAGTCTTTCGCCCCATGTCCAACTGTATTGTACTCCTGTGGCATCAAAGGAATTGATTTCAAACCAGATCCGGACATACCCCATGACCAGAGCCAAAAGAAAAAAGGGAATCAGCTTGAGCAATTCCAACATTTTCCAAGGACTGGAATTCCACAGCCGACAAAAAATAAACAGTACAGGAAGCATAATGGTCGAGGACTTACTCAATAAGGCGCATAAAAACAAACTTAACGTCAACACATACCATTGCCATTGCTGTTTTCTTTCAAAATGAAAGTAACTCCAGAGTGTTAAAACATAAAAAATGCCAGCCACCACATTTTTACGCTCCGCAATCCATGCGACGGACTGGACATGAACTGGGTGCAGAACAAAAACCATTGCAATCAGCCATGCGCCTGGAATGCGCAAATACCGTAAGAAAAGCCAGAGCAATACAGCCGTGATTGCATGAAAACCAATGTTGATCACATGACTGATCTGAAGATTGAGCCCCACCAACTGCCGTTCTATCCAAAATGAAGTTCGTGTGATGGGGATGTAGGGCCAAATGTCATTATTTTCTTGGGGACTGAGCCAAATGCGCAGGATTCCATCAGACTGTTCCATCACAGGGTCTGCGATATAAAAAGGGTTGTCATCAATAATAAATTCAGCTTGTGAAGCGGGATAATAGGCAAGAAAGGCTAGGGCGATCAGGGCGATAATACCAGCAAGTGTATTGGCTTTGAAAAAAGAGACGAAGGACGATGTTTGGAATGATGAAGAATGAAACATAATCGAAGGTGGTACTTGTTTTGCATTTAATGTTTGGGTACCCAACTGTAATTTTGCAAAAAACCTTATAGTTATCCAGGAAAAATGTCAGGTTTTCTCAATAACAAGATAATGACGCTCTTTGAAAAATCGTTGGATTTTCGGACACAGCGTCACGATTTGCTGGCATCAAACGTAGCCAACAAAGACACTCCCGGCTATCATGCACAGGATCTTGTCTTTGAAAAAAATTTAGAGAAGGCATTACATGCCGATCAACCAGGACCACTGAAAATTTCGAACCCACGACACATGGATGGGAATAATACACCACCGCTAGAGCTGGCACAGGCCAGAAGAATTACCAGTGCTGCCCCATTTGTCGATTTTGATGGCAACACCGTCGATTTAGACCGAGAGATGGCAAAAATTGCCGAGAACCAATTGAATTACAATGCTACCACAAGAATGCTATCTCATAAGTTTCGTATGCTCAAATCTGCTATTGAATAAACATAGAACTTTGACCAGGAAGGAATAATATGAGTTTTCTTTCATCTTTGAGTGTGAGCGTTTCTGGAATGTCTGCACAACGGCAACGAGTCAGAACCATTTCAGAAAACCTTGCCAATGCAGAAACAACAAGAACTCCAGAAGGAGGACCCTATCGTCGACGTGAAGTGATTTTTGCGGCGGTCTCAGATGATCGGACGTTTGAGCAGGAATTACTGGAACAAGACCGTTCGTTATCCACGGCTACCGAAGTCAAAGTAGTCGGGGTGGTACAAGACAATCGACCACCTGTTTTGAAATACGAGCCAGGGCATCCTGATGCCAACGAAGCTGGATATGTCGAAATGCCCAATATCAATACGATGGAAGAGATGGCTAATTTGATGATGGCTTCTCGTTCCTATGAAGCCAACGTTGCCGCATTCAATGCCAGTAAAACCATGGCACAAGCTGCTTTAGACATAGGAAAAAGTGCTTAATGTAAGGTTTTGATGGTAACACAATAGGGCAGGTCCATATGAAAAATATCAGCTTAGAGACACAAATCAATGCTCTGTATGATAAAGCAAAGATCAAAAAAGCACAGAATCAGCAAGGTGACGAGCCAATCACCTTCAATGATACTCTGAAGTCTACCATTCAACGGATGAATGAAATTTCGGACCGAGCTGACGATGCCTTAAAAGCCCTTTCTCAGACAAAACAAGGAGAATTGAAGGATAAAATTGACCATGCGGGTTCGATTCATCAAAAACTTATGGAAGAACAGCACAACTTGGCAGCTTTGTATGAAAAAATAAAAATCAACACCGATTCTTGAACTATTTTTACTATTTAGCCACGAAGTGACACAAAGAAACACTAATTTGCAAAGAATCTTAGCGGAGCTTCGTGTCCTTAGTGGCTGATAACAGTTTTTATATTGGAGCACCTATGGCTATTCAATTGCATAACAACCTTATCCCCAACCTGACACCAC
>JANQHV010000684.1 GCA_028282505.1 SAR324 cluster bacterium
TAGATGCCCTTTGCCGATACAACGAAATTACCATTGCTGAAGCCCTGGACGAGCCTGCTCCAGAACCGCTACAACCAGTAGACTGTGTTTTACAATAGCTTGGGTTCGTTTTTCTTTCAACAAACATGATGTTGAATACATGACTGCTGCATGATCATGATTCCTGCTTTGCTCGCCAATTCAAAGCCTGACGGCTCATTCCCAGCATCTCTGCAGCCAATGATTTGTTGCCATTAGCCCTCCTCAGTGCTTCTTCGATCAGCATGCCCTTGGCTTCTTTGATGGTGGGGAGTTTTTTGCCAAATACAAGTTGAGTGGTGTCTTTCATGTCCGGAGTGGTAACAATTGTCTCAACAGTCACATCCTTTTTGAAAATGTGAGCTTTGAGTGAATCCAGGGAAAGCGATGTCGATGGATTGCCACTCACCGCATCTAAAACCATCGCTTGCAGTTCTCGGATGTTGCCAGGAAAGTGATAAGAAGACAGTAATGTAAAAATTTCCTTAGAAGGGTGTGGTTTTTTTTGTGCAAGGGTGTTGGCCGCTTCTTCGAGAAAATGATCCAACAGCAACGGGAGATCTTCCAATCTTTTTCTCAAGGGAGGGATGTGCACATGATGTGTCCGTAAACGGTAGTAGAGGTCCCTACGAAAATTTCCAGACTCCTGCAATGCCTCAAGATCTTGATTGGTGGCTGCAACGATGCGGGCATTGGTTCGTTTAGGCTGATCAGAGCCTATGGGGAAATATTCACACTCCTGCAGAAGGCGTAATAGCTTAACCTGAGAGCCCAGGGTCAAATCTCCAATTTCATCTAAAAACAAAGTACCATTAGTTGCTTGCTCCACCATCCCTTTACGCAGTTGATCGGCTCCTGTAAAGGCTCCTTTGATATGCCCAAACAATGTATCTGAAAATGTGTTCTCATCCAAACCGGCAACATTGACGGCAACAAATGCTCCTTTGCGTTGACTGCTTGCATGTACTGCTTTGGCCAGCAACTCTTTCCCCACTCCTGTTTCACCAGTGATCAGTACCGAGTAAGGAAGTTTGGCAATGGCTTCGATGTAGCGAAAAATGGCATGGACTTCTTCATTGATGGTAATCATGGGTGCAAAGATTTCGGGATGTTTCAATTCGCTTTTCAGTAAACGTTCCTTGAGTCTACGATTTTCCCGACTTAAATTATGAAAGGTTATGGCCTGTTCGATAGTGGCCAATAAGCGCTCTTTGTGGACAGGCTTTGCCAGATAATCAAAGGCTCCATTTTTCATGCATTGGACCGCACTTTCCACTGTATCATTTCCGGTTACAATGATAACAGGCACTCCTGGCCATTGTTGTGTCATTTGTGACAGCAACTCATCGCCAGGTAGATAGGGCATCGTCAAATCCAGCAAGACGACTTCGGCTCCTTGTTTTTTGAGCAAATCCATCGCATCACGGCTATCTGAGCACGAAATGATATGGCTGTAACCCGCCATTCGTAAAATAGTATCGTAACTGATCAAGAGCAACTCTTCATCATCAATCAGTACGACTGGCTTTTTAGGAAATAATGCATCTGCCATTTTCTGTTCCTTATTAATTAAGTTATCTCACTCGTATCAAAAAACAAAAGGACTGTCTATGGGGAAGAGGTACCTAATTTTCCAGGAAAAAATAAAGATTTTTCCAAAGATCTGCATTTATTTATAGGGGAAGAAGTACCTAATTTTCTAGGGAGTCCGGGAAAACGCTAGTATGGAATCTTTGCAGCGAAATCAGGTTTTTCAAGCAAGTTTTAAGTCTGCCACGACAGATTTTCTCATGAACAAATAAGGTTCGTGAACAAAACTTGCATTGACAAGGAGACATGAGGCATGGTCGTATTTTCACCCGATGAACACTTTTCATATATTTGACAGAAATATTCTCTGAGTTTGTCGAAGAGGATGCACGAGTTTTACTTCGACACGCTCAGCAAACTAAGGCCGAAAATATGATCAAGCCCTTGACATGCGTTATAGCCCTTGTGAGTCTCTACATTTTTTGATAAAATTCCGATGCTTTAGCACCTTGCTGATCACTCTTGAGATCCGAGAAAGGAAACATCATGTTAAGAATTACATGTCTTGTCTTAATGTCATTGGCATTTTCACTATTTTTTTCTACAAGTTATGCCGTGAATGATAATGCCTCATGTGGTCCTGGTGTCTCTATGGCTTCCAGCACAAATGCCATTATCACGATTAACATCACCTCGTCTACCATTTATGCAGGTGCCACAACGTCTTCTACCTCCGGTTGTGAAGGCCCTTTTGTTGATTCAAGATCAAGAGCGAATATACAATTTACAGAAATGTATGTTGCACAAAATTATGAGCAAATCTTAGAAGAAGTGGCTCAGGGACAGGGGGCCTATTTACATGCGGTTGCCAGCATGGTAGGTTGCTCTGAAGCTGCCTATGGTTCATTCTCAGAAATCACGAAAGAGGTCTATACTCAACTATTTCCTGCTCATCGGACACAACAAGAAAATAAACATGCCTTGGCACGCCATTTCATGGAGAAAGTCAGGTCTTATATTGCCACCCATCCACAATTATCCCAAATGTGCGTAACTTCATAATCATTGGATTCATTCTGTTTTTTATAGTTTCCTGTCAGGTTTCCACTCCAGAAGCAGAGAAAACAGAATCCATTACAAGAGAGACCGATTCTTTGCAGGAAACCAACAAGGTCAATCCATTTTTGGGGATTGGCTACGAAGCCATAGAGTTTAGCAGAGACTCTGCTTCTTCTCCAGAAAATGGAATTCGTGTCCTCAAAATCCTGCCCGGTACAGCTGCTGAAAAATCAGGCCTAAAGCCAATGGACATTATTTTGCAGTACGATCAGCAACCCCTTCATCATATTCCTAAAGATAAAATTATTCAAACATTCAAGAGTTATATCGTTCAAAAAAAGCAGATAGGCGACCCTCTGCGACTCAAAATTTTTCGAATGGAAACCTCCATTACAGGAAAGCGGAATTCCAATAAAATCCCTAATCACGAACTTTCTTTGGAAACCCTGGCTGAACTCATTGAAGCCCAAAAACCAGGAGAAGAACTAAAATTTAATATCAAAAAACAACCGGCAATCCGAAAAATTACACCCATTTTAGGGACAAAACCAAACCGACTGACCCAAGCTCCGCCCAGTAACGCTGAGTTGCTTTCCAAATATGAAAACTATACCGCACCTTATATTGACCTATCAAAAAAATTGATTCATGCATTTGAATTAGAGGAACCTTATCAAGATTTGTTGGACAGATATAGCAAAGATGAATGGTGGGATGATGGATTCCGGCTCAAAGTCTTCCGATATATCCACCGAGATCCTTTCAAACTTCCTAAAATTGCAGAAGATCTCGTCAATAATTTAGAAGCTCCTCTGCACGGACCAACACCAAACTTTCCAGAACTATCCTCTCGAACCGCACATACCATAGATGCTCCTGGCAATCATGACTTGCTTCATGTGCCAACAGTACCTCGTTCGGAGAATCTGGAAGATCATTTGGTGTATATTGAAGAAATCGTCAGCATTGCCCATGAACTTCGCAAGAAAGCCTTTGACTCACTATCAGCACAAGAAATAGATTTTTTATATGAATATTTGCCTGCGGTTACTGATAAATTTGTTGAGCATTATTATTTGGATAACCAAACTCCAACCCCACTCCTCAACAAAATTTTAAGAGTGCTCCGACTCTCTCACAAGGTAGATTTCACTTCTCTGTTACAAGCGAACTATGTTCTCAATCATCTTGCAAATAAAGATTGGCTCGCAACTCTGCAGCACGTATTGCATGCAAAAACCTGGGATGTTCCTTCTAAGGGCATGTCAGGAATCAGTGGAGATGTGAGACATGTCCAAAAAATGGAAGTCGGTAACTTGATCATTGGTGGTCCTGGGCCAACACGATATCAAAATGATGCAGCAATCATTATTGATATTGGGGGAAACGATTTTTACGCGAACAATGCAGGGGCAGCCCGAAATAAAGAAACAGCCATTGCGGTATTGATTGACCTGGCAGGTGATGACACTTATTCTGCAACCAGTTCTCTGGCTCAAGGCAGTGGAATGCTAGGCAGTGGAATCCTCATCGATGTGTCAGGCAATGATGTGTATACTGGCATTCAATTGGCTCAAGGAAGCAGCTTGATGGGAACGGGCACTTTAATTGATTTGGAAGGCTCCGATCAGTACTATGGTCAGGAATACAATCAAGGCTTTGGCTTGTGGGGTAGCGGAATTTTGCTTGATATGGCAGGCAACGATGTTTATCGTTCTCATTTATTTGCACAAGGGGTTGGGGCTCCTAAAGGTATTGGCCTGCTCTTGGATGTTGCAGGAAATGACCAGTATTATGCAACTGGAAAACATAAAAGCACTTATCAGGTAGAAGGAATCTTTCATGGATCTTCTCAAGGGTATGGGATTGGTTTTCGAGAATATGCCTCTGGAGGAATCGGGATATTGTTGGATTCCAAGGGAAATGACAGGTTTCGAGCTGGCAATTTTTCTCAAGGAGGAGGCTATTTTTTTGGACTGGGAATTTTAAAGAATGGTGGACAGGAATCGGATTACTATATTGGGTCACGCTACAGCCAGGGATTTTCAGCACATTCTGCCGCTGGGATTCTGATCGATGATGGTGGGGATGACAGCTATATTGGTAAAATTGGGGCCATGCAGGGAGCTGCCTGGGATTTGGGAAGTGCTGCTTTAATTGATCATGCGGGCAATGATACCTACGATACAATGGGCTGGGGATTTGCACAGCCTGCTGCCAATCATAATGGCTTTTCCTTACTCATTGATGCCGCTGGCACCGATACCTATCTTTCTCAAAATAGAACCCATGCCAAAAATGAATATCATGGAGGCCACAGTTTTGCCTTTTTCATTGATAGTGGTGGCACAACGGATCAATATATGGAGAAAGGGCGCCAGAACACTCAGATCACCCTGGAAGGGCAGTTTGACATTTTTGTGGATTTGGATCAAGACATGGAAGCCAGTCTGGAAGATAATGCCTTCGAACAACTGATCATTCCAAAAGAATGATTCTCTATCGAATAAAGCGTTGCATTTTGTGTAAGTGGGTTTCATGAACAACATTGATCATTTTCATCCACTCCTGAACCTCCATGTTGTCCCCACCAAACTGGTCGGGATGATACTTTTTGATCAGTTGTCGATAGCGTTCTTTCAGATCTTTAAATCTCACATTCTTAAACTTTCTCAGATCCTGCTGAAATTCTTTTGATGTGGGTAAAGATGGCTTTGAAATGCGGTTCTGCAACTTGGTGCTTTTATTTTTTCGTGGAACCTTGCCCACTTGCTGACGTGCAGTGGTCCATCCGGTGTCTTGGAAGGAGTCATCTTTAAAGTCCAACAAATAGGTAGATTTTGCCTCAGAAATGGAAACTCCAATCAGTAACCGTTGTCCATTTTTTTGCTTCTTGTGGGCTGCTTTTTTCTTTACCTGTGGTTTCAATTCTAAAAATTCCTGCAACGACACTTGCCGGAATTCATTTCCTAGGTATAAATGATGTTCAATACCATCAATCACGGCAGTCGCAAACCAATAAGGCAAATGCTCTTCCCCCGCCTGGCAAAGCTCACACTGATCTTTACTGCACGGACGTGGTGACTGAGAATAAGTGATACTAATGATATTTTCATCCAACATAAATGTTCTCTTTCCAGTCAAGTTCTTAATTTTGTAGTGCTCCAGAAAGGTTTTTGCCCGAAGTTCCCCTCTTTTTTTCAAAGGGGGATAGGGGGATTCGGTTTTGGGATTCGTCAAATTGTTGTCCTTAACTTAAACGGATACCAAAAAACATTCAAAAATAAGGCCATTTTTCTATTCATATTGCAACGCTTCTGCTGGTTGAACATGAGATGCTTTAAACGCAGGATAGATCGTCACCAGAAAGCAGATCATGAAAGAAATAAAAGCCGTAATACCGATCTCAATCCATTCAATGGAAAGAGGAATACGATTTTCTCCAGGGTATACGCCTGGTGGAATATCAATGATATTAAAATTTAGAATCACCCAACATATTCCCAGACCAAAAGAGACTCCGAATAACGTACCAAAAACACCAATCATAATGCCCTGGAGCATGAATATACTCAGAATACTGCGATCCGTGGCTCCCAGGGATTTGAGGACTGCGATTTCTTTTGTTTTTTCCAAGACTAGCATAATCAAGGAGCTGATGATATTGAATGCGGCTACCAGGACAATCAAAGCCAAAACGATGAAGAGCGCTAACTTTTCCAACTTCATTAATTGAAAGATACTTTTATTTTCACTGGCCCAATCATTGACCAGATAATCCCCCAGCTCCACTTGTAATTCTGCGGCAACCTCCTGGGCTGATTCAGGGTCTGAAATACTCACTCCAATCCCTGTCACCTGCTCTCCCATGTTAAAGATTTTTTGCACAAGCCGATAATCCACAAAAGCCAAAACTTCATCATACCCAGAAATGCCTGATTCAAAAATTCCAATCACTTCTAATTTTTTAACACGTGGAATATCACCAACAGGAGTCATACGGGATTCCGAAGAAATCAACTTAACCAGGTCTCCTGGCACCACACTCAGTCCTTGTGCCAGGGCCGCACCTAAAATCACTCCATCTTTTTCTTTATTTTTCTTAGTTTCGGGATAAGACAGGCGTGATAATATTTTTTCTGAAATTTCGGCTTGTTCTGCAATACTGGGACGATTGACAGGATAAACCGTCCTACGCAGGAAAGCAGCAATTTCTGTGACATTGGCCTCCTTTTGGGGATCAATACCACGAATCAACGCACCTTTGGGAAGTTCCTGTCCAGCCAGCATGGCCTGTTGAAAGATGTGCGGCGCCGTATGCAACACTTCAGAATGTTCACGAATGCGCCTCTCTAAATCCTGAATTTGATCCTTGCCGCCATACAGCCCAAAAACTGTTACATGGGGAAGTGAACCAATAATGGCCTTGCGCAAATTGTCACGAAAGCCATTCATCAAAGAAGTCGAAACAATCAAGGCAATCACACCCAGGGTCACTCCACAAATTGAGATCCAGGTGATAAAAGAAATAGAACGATCTTTTCGACGGGATAACAAATATCGCAATCCAATGAACAATTCATATCGCATAAATTGCTTTCTACGCTCTGAGTGTGGCTACAGACGCTCTTGCAGATATTGTTCAATCAAAGCAGGTGCCTGCTTCAGTGCGTCTGGAAGCTTTTCTGGAGATTTTGCACCGGCCTGGGCTAAATGGGGCTTTCCTCCGCCTCGTCCATCAGCAATTGCCGCCACTAAATTAATAACTTCACCGGCTTTCACTTTTTTTGACACCAATTGGTCAGAAACAACACACAGGAAAGAGACTTTGTCAGCCAGCATAGTTGCTAAAACGGCCACTCCTAGTTTCAATTGTTCCCGGAGAGAGTCCCCTAAACTTTTAAACGCATCCATCGAATCGATATCCACTTCTGAGACGACTACTTGTACACCAGCAAGCTGCTGGGCCTGATTGAGGAGCTGCTCTGTTCCCCCAACCGCTGTTTGCTTTTTCAATTCCAACAGTTCTTTTTCCAGTTGTTTTTTCTCTTCCAGCAATTGTCCTATTGAAGTAGAAACTTCATCCGTTGCCACATTTAGCAATTGGCGCATCTCATTGACTATTTTGCCTTCCTGGCGTGTCAAACGCTCCAATTCTGGTCCTGTGACTGCTGTAATCCGTCGAACACCTGAAGCAATTCCTGCCTCAGAGAGAATACGAAAGTGGCCAATTTCTCCGGTTGCGTTCACATGACAGCCCCCGCACAATTCTGATGAATAATCACCTGCTTGCACAACACGAACCTGGTCTTCATATTTTTCTCCAAACAGAGCCGTTATTCCATTCTCAATTGCCTGATCATATTCTGTTTCATAAATACGAAGCGCAATATTTTCCCGGATCTTTTGATTCACCAGGATTTCTACTTCTTCCAACTGAGCATCGCTCAATTTTTCAAAGTGGGTGAAGTCAAAACGCAGGTAACCAGGATGTACGACTGAACCTGCCTGATTGACGTGTTGCCCCAGTACTTTTTTCAAAGCGGCATGCATCAAATGAGTGGCTGTATGATTATAGGTGATTGTCAACCGCTCTTCTGTATTGACTTGTGCTTGAAGAGGAGCCTCTGTGGGCATTGCGTCTCCTTGACAAATGTGCAGTATGGCGTCTCCATCCTTCTGAACATCAACCACCTGCCATTGCACATCTCCTTGTATCAAAGTGCCATGATCAGCTACCTGCCCCCCTGATTCTGCATAAAATGGAGTTTGATCCAAAATCATCAACCATTGTCCTTTTTCATTTTTACAATATCTACGCACAACAGAGGTCGTTATTAAAGTCTCGTAACCGACAAAACGAGAGTGTTCTCCTTCGGAAATACTTTGCCATTCATCGACAACTACTTTAAACTTAGCCGCTTCCCGTGCCCTGGTCCGCTGCTGCTCCATACATGTTTCAAAACCCTGCTCATCCACAGAAAATTGTCGTTCCTCACACATCAGCCTGGTCAGATCAACCGGGAATCCATACGTATCATAAAGTTTGAATGCATTTTCTCCAGAAAGCTGATGGTTGCTTTGGGTTTCTGACTGTTGCATCATTTGTTCAAAGATTTCCAGCCCTCGATCCAATGTTTGTCCAAAACTTTCTTCTTCTGCTTCAATCACACCAGTCACATGGTTTTCCTGTGCCACAATCTCAGGAAAGGCATCTCCCATCACCTGAACAACAGTTGGCACCAACTCATGAATGAACGGCCGATTCATGCCAAGTACCCGGCCAAAACGGGTTGCTCTGCGCAGCATGCGCCGCAGTACATATCCCCTTCCTTCATTAGAAGGGATCGCACCATCGGCAATGGCAAATGTCAACGCACGCAAATGATCTGCAACAACTCGAAATGCAACGCCAATCTCTCCTTCTTCGTATTTCTTGTCAACTGTTTGCGCAATTGCTTCTAAAATAGGAGTGAAAAGATCCGTATCATAATTCGAATCTACTTTCTGCAAGACACGGCAAATACGCTCCAATCCCATGCCTGTGTCCACATGATTTGCAGGAAGTTTTTCCAAATCCCCTGTAGGCAATCGATTGAATTGGATAAACACCAAATTCCACAACTCCACAAAGCGCCAGCAACCATCGACATTGACAGCACACTGATGCACACCAGCATGGGGGCAAGTCCCCTCTCCCAAATCAATATGAATTTCAGAGCATGGTCCACATGGCCCGACATCTCCCATTTCCCAAAAATTATCCTTTTTATTGCACTTTAAAATCTGATTATGAGGGACTGACGTACAGGATTTCCATAATTCTTCTGCTTCCAGATCCGGTTCCAAATTTTCTGAAGGGCTGCCTTCAAACACAGTTGCCCATAATTTATCTGCTGGCAGTCCCCACTTTTCCGTAAAGAGTTCCCATGCCCAACTGATGGCTTCTTCCTTGAAATAGTTACCAAATGACCAGTTTCCCAACATTTCAAAAAAAGTATGGTGATAATTGTCTCGTCCCACATCTTCTAAATCATTGTGTTTTCCACTGGCACGTATACATTTCTGAGAATTGGCCGCACGGTTATAATCACGAGTTCCAGTGCCTAACAAAATATCTTTAAATTGATTCATGCCGGCATTGGTGAACAGCAGAGTTGGGTCATCCAACGGAACAACAGGGGAACTGCGAACATAACGATGTTCTTTTGATTCAAAAAATGAAATAAATTCTTGTCTGATTTGCTGAGAAGTTTTCAAGAAGCACACTTTCGTTTGAATGTTAGCAAAATAGGATTACAGTACACTAGATTTGAATGGGTGTTTGTACAGAAAATAGCACAAAAGAGTTGATAGGCTATGTAGAAAACAGGGGGTAAAAAAAATTTAAAATCTGACAAAATCTGGTGCAAGAATCAAGCTGAAAGAGGTTATGTGCGCCTGGACACACCCGCATGCCGCATCATTTGTTCGAGAACTGTATAAGGTTGAGCACCAGACACCATATATTGACCGACCACAAACGCAGGAACTCCTGTTATGTTTGTTTGGTAAGCATGAATCCAGTCCTGATCCACTTGATTGCGAAATTGACGATTTTCTAAAACATCACGGGCTTTTTGAGCATCGAACCCTGCTTTTTCTGTAATAGAGAGCAGTTCTTCCATTTTTCCAATGTTCTTGCCCTCCACAAAATAGGCATGATACAAAGCAGCATGCATGTCTTTACTATTAGGCTGGCTGTCGGCCCACTTAGCCAATTCTTGAGCAAGACGGCTATTGAATGTCATGGTACGGTCGGAAAAAGGCAATCCTTCCTGCTCCATCAAATTTTTCAGATGTGCTTGCACGGCCGGGATGTCAATATTACGTCCTGCAAACAACGCTTCCAATGTCATCCCTTCGTCAGGAGTATCAGGGTGAAGGGGAAAATACACCCAACGGAGTTCGACGTTATAATCGGTTACTAGTTTTTCAATACGCACGGTACTCAGGTAGCACCATGGTCAAATAAAATCGGTAAACACCTCAAGAGTGATTGTTTCAGACATGAATGTTCTCCCTTAAATCGTATCCACTATTCCATCTGGGTTAAATATGCGCGTCTTACCTTTCTTTAGATCTGGATTGGCACTGGAAACGATCTCTGCAATTCCAACTCGTTTCTTCTCAAATATGGCGCCATCCTCAAAAAATCGCTCTCCATTTTCTAATTCTTTAAACTTTTTTTTTGCCATCAAATCCTCCTAATATTTTAATCTGAAAATATAATGAATTCTATCCCTTTTTTGAGCAATTGCAATGGAAAGTTATCGTCTCTTCCAGACAAAATCCAGTAAATATCTAAATACTTTCCTTCTTAAGCTCAATCAACATTACCTGTCGAGTTGATGTGAATTAATACATTGTCTTAATTGGTTTAGTCATCACGATGTGTTTTTTCCCGTAAATGAGCATAAATTTGACCCAGGGCAATGCCTCCATCATTGGGAGGAACGCGTTGGTGCCAGTACGGTTGAAAGCCTGCGGACCGGAGTTGTCGTACAGCGTGTTCTGTCAAATAACGATTCTGAAAGCCCCCCCCAGACAGGATGATTTGCCGTTCTCCCGACTGCCTGGCAGCTTCTACAATGAGAGCCACTAACGTATTATGAAATTTAGTGGCCAGTTTCGATAAAGTGAGTCCTTGCTGTTGATCCTGAATGATTTCCAAGATCATGGGTTGCCAATCGATTTCAGAAGAAAATTCCAGAGAATAAGTTTGATCGGTTTCAGACGAGTCGGTTACAAATTCCAATTCCATAGCAGCTTGACCTTCAAAATGAATTTCATGCCGCAGGCCGATGATAGAAGCGACGGCATCAAAGAGTCTTCCCATACTGGAAGTAGATGGAGAATTGATCTGTTTTTTTAGCATCTGCCAAAGCAATTTTAAATCAGAAGGAGTGAATTGTTGATAAGGCAGCAGCTCTGTTTGCTCCAACAGTTCATCCTGAAAGATTTGGTACAACATGCCGAGTGCGGTTCTACGGGGCTCTTTAACGGCTTTTGTGCCTCCAGGCAGTGGAAAAGTTCGTAACGAAGCGAAACGCTCAAAAGAATGTTGAGTGATCAATAAAAATTCTCCTCCCCAGATTGTTCCATCCGTACCAAACCCTGTTCCATCCCAACAAATCCCTAGAGTTCTTTGGTTCAAACCATTTTCTGCCATACAGGCAGCAATATGCGCATAGTGGTGTTGAATTCCCTGATGGGTAAATTGAGAATTAGCAGCAAATTTTGTAGAAATATAATCAGGATGCAGGTCAGAAATGATGTGGTAGGGAAAAATTTTATACATATTTTGAAAATCGAAAATTACTCGCTCAAAGGCCCTGGTGGCTTCTAACGTTTCCAAATTGCCAATATGCTGGCTGATAAAAACATTGGAGCCTTGATTGATAGCAATGGTATTTTTCAATTGCCCACCAACCGCCAGTAAAGGAACTGGAGCAAAGGGAAGCATGATTGGGAGAGGAGCGTATCCTCTGGAGCGTCTCAAGATCTGCTCCTGGTCTAAAATGATACGGGCAATGGAATCATCCACATGCCTGACAATAGGGCGGTTGTGCACCAGTAAAACGTCAGCAATCTTATTCAAGCGAAGTAGTGCCTCATTTTCAGAAATACAGATGGGTTCATCTGATCGATTCCCACTGGTAGCAACCAATGGGATATTGGCTTTTTTCAAGAGGATATGGTGCAAAGGACTGTAGGGTAACATCACTCCCAGGTATGGATTGTTGGGAGCCACTGATTTTGCGATTTTCCATTGGAAATCAGGCTTTATCTGTTGGAGTAACACAATGGGAGCTTCAGCAGAACGCAATAAGCGTTCTTCCAATGGAGAAACCATGCATAGCTGACGAATGTCTGCGATGGTTGCCATCATCAAGGCAAACGGTTTTTCTTCACGATGTTTGCGTTGACGTAAGGACTGGACTGCCTCTTCATTTTGTGCATCAACCATCAATTGAAAACCACCGATTCCTTTAATGGCAACAACATTGCCTTCTTTTAAACAGTCGATGGTCTGCTGTATGGCGTCATGATGAGTGGCTAGCACTTCACCGGCAGGATTCCACAACTCCACATGCGGACCACAGACGGGGCAAGCATTTGGTTGTGCATGAAAACGCCGATCTTGTGGGTTCTCATATTCCTCTTGACACTGTTGGCATTGGGTAAAATGCTTCATCGTCGTCCTGGGACGATCATAAGGCAGTGATTCGATGATGGTGAAGCGTGGTCCGCAGTTGGTGCAATTGGTAAAAGGATACAGGTGGCGTCGATTGTTTGGATCAAATACTTCGGCCAGACATTCTGGACAAGTCGCAATATCCGGAAGAATCAAAGCGGTCGGCTGTCCTTTTTGCCGACTTTCTTTGATTTGAAAATTTGTCAATCCAATGAAGTCCAAATAAGAAAATTCAAGACTTTGGATAAAGGCTTTGGTGGGTTTTTCCTTTTGCAGACGTAAGAGAAATTTTTCCAAATGGAGATGGGGACCTTCCACTTCAATGAATACGCCTGCGGGTGTATTTTCTATCCAGCCTGGCAGTTTCATGTCATGTGCCAGTTTATAGACAAAAGGACGAAAACCAATGCCCTGGACTGTACCACGGATAACAATGCGAAGACGCTGAATCATGAGAACCAAACTAAAGGTTAATGGCTATGTGAAAAGAGAGGGTGTGTTGTGATCTGATCATAAATGGCCTGGTTTTCTTCTTTGGCTTTTTGTGTATCATACTGTGTCTGCATATTGATAAAATAGTTTTCTGACATTCCCAAAAATTTTGCCAGCCTCAGACCTGTATCGGGGGTTATAGATCGTTTTCCCTGTAATATTTTACTTAAATTTACTTGACTGATCCCTGTCTCTTTACTCACACGGTAGGCTGTCAAACCGACTTCATCTAAATCTTCTTTGAGTAAAATACCAGGATGGGTATAATTCAAAGATGGATATTTTTCTAAATCACCCATGATTTCTCCTTAATGATAATCCACAAGTTCCAGATTCTGAACATTTCCATCAAAGTTAAAACAAAGTCTCCACTGTTGGTTGACTCTGATACTATACTGTCCTTGGCGATTTCCTGTTAGAGATTCAAAATGATTGGAAGGAGGAAAATAGAAATCTTCCAACCGCTCGGCACTATCGATTCTTTGCATTTTCTCTAAGACTCGTTGCTGAATACTTTGTGGAAATTTCTTGGAACGCTGTTTATTCCAGATTTTTTTAGTTTCCTTACATTTGAATGATTCAATCATAGACTTTATATGTTTAACACAGCATTACTTAATTGATGGTATAGTAAATTATAAGTTAATCAACAGCAAACAAAAAATTACCGATAAAATTCCAAAAATTTTCCTTTTCCTTTAAAAAAACATGACTACTCAATTTACTTATGCGAACCTTACCATTATACTACTAGAACAAACAAAGATATCACATAGATACCAACATATGAAACAATGAAAACATCTCCTTCTCCCCGCACTGATATCAACGATCTCCCCGAAAACATCCAAGACGAATTGCATTATGCCTTAAGGATCATCAAGCGTTCCAAAATGCCAATTGTGATGGTGTGGTTGTTTGGCAGTTATTCCCGTGGCGATTTCATCAACCGCCGCAATGTTGATGAGCATGGAGTGATTTCAGTCTACAATTCGGACATGGACTTGCTGCTCATTGTCGAAAAAGAAGGGATTAATTACAAAAACATTCGGCGTTTATACGACTCCCTGCGTGCCACACCTTATGTCCAAACCGAACCCCACCTGGTTTTTGAAAGTACAGAATGTTTCGATCAATCCTTGCGAGAAGGAGATTTCTTTTATATGGATGTGATCAAAGAAGGACGATTGTTGCTGGATCGGGGTCATCCTCTGGTGGAAACCGTCCACCTCCAGCCTCGTCTGCGCCGTCGCAAAGCTGAAGCGTATTTTCGGGACTGGTACCGCTTGGCCACGGGCTTAAAAAATGGAGCAGAATATCATTATCAAACCGGGGAGTATCCCTTGGCCTTGCTCAATTTGCACCAGATGGCCGAACACCTGCTCCATGCCTTGCACTTGGTCTGGAGCAATTACAAAATCCGTACTCATGAACTGGAAAAATTAACCAGAGAGGCCACCGCTTTCTATTCTCCCATTCTCCAGTGGATTGATCATGGCACTTTGGAAGAAGTCGAACTATTCCAACTGCTGGAAGATGCTTATGTGGGTGTGCGCTACAAACCGGAAAGTTTCCGAGTCAGCCAGCAACAAGCCGAAGCCTTGCTGGAAAAATTGAGTTCCCTGCAACGCATGATTTATCATGCCTGTCTGGAAAAACTGTATGAGATCTACCCCGAACAACCGGTGGATGATCCCCCGCCTCCAGTCTTTCTCGATCTGGAACACTTGAAAACCCACACCTTGCCCCATGCGGAGTTGACCCTCAAAAAGAAAGCCCTCGAACACGCCACTCAGCAAATCAAGCAAGTTGCCCGACTGGGAGTCGTCAAAGAACGAGAATTGGAAGCGGCACTGAAGCGGGAAGAAGAAGCCTTGGCCAGAGAAGAAGCGGAACGCCAAGCCAAAGAGCGAGCCCTCAAACGAGAAGAAAAAGCTTTGCGGCGGGAACTGAAGACCCGTAAAGAAAAAGAACAAGAATTGGAGAAAGAACGGGCAGCCAAGGAAGATGCCTTACAAGAAAAAGAGGCAGCTTTGCAAGAGAAAGAGCGTTTGGAGGCCCTGTTGCG
>JANQHV010000685.1 GCA_028282505.1 SAR324 cluster bacterium
TTTTATCAAAGGACTTGTGATCAATACGAGTCCTTTGCTCTTCAAAAAATTCTCGCTCTCCTTGAAAACAATAAAAATTCAAAAAATCGCTTGACCAAAAACCATAAACTATTTATTTATAAATTATCGATAAATTATTTATATTTATAAATAATATTGTTTCAGGTGGTGTATGAAAGGATTTCGTCAAGTCATGATCAGCGAAAAAGATATAGCGCTGATCAAAAAAATAGCGGGTCTCATTGAAGAAAAAGATGGAGAGCGTCCCAAGAATGCTGCTGTGATTCGAAAGGCATTGAATTATTACGATAGACACAAATTTAAAAACAAATAGTGTGTGAATGGTATTAGCAATCAGGGGGAGGGAACCATATTTCACATGTCATCATCTATGAACATTTCAACGTAATTCTTGGCACTTTTTGCATTCTTTTCTACGTGCAGGAGTGTTTCCAGATTAGTAATCTCAATAGTTTTTTGGATGGGATGAGGTAGTTCACAGAGACTGAATGGAACCCCTCGATGTCTCAGCTTGCGTTCGAGTAAGATCAGGATACCTAGACCGTAGGAATCAATATGTTCTACGTGTTGGAAGTTCAGAATGCATCCAGCAAACGATAAGCTGTCCAGCATGTCAAACAAGTTCTCTTTATATTCCGAATTTGCTACCATTATCTTACCAATGAGGTTTACAATCAGAATATTATTGTCAAATTTGTGTGTAAGCTTCATAATTGAACCCTTTACAGACAAAACAGTTTTTATGCAGAAAATGAGTATGTATATTTGCTGAACAGGAAAATCAACTGTGGAGTTTTGCCACAGTTTCCACTGTATTTTCTTTTTCGTCCACCAGAATTTCAAACGTCCCTCCAAGCCCTTCTCCACTGGCAATCCGGGAATTCCAAATCATGGCATACCAGGACAATAACTCAGAATCGCCTTCTGTTGTGAACTCCAGGTATTGTTTGGCATCTGCTGGTGTAAATCCATGATACTTGTCTTCAGGGTCAGAAGGAGTATTTCCCTGTTTATTAGACATAAAAATTTCTACTCTTAGTGGCAGGCCCGATTGTGCTGAAACTGCACGAAACTTAAATATTGCCATGAAGTTCTCCTATATATTGCTCAAGAAAAGTTTTTTTCAAATAATCTCGTTTTTGTTGTACCATTCGTTCCAGTAAACAACTGGAGTTTTGGAAATTGGATTTGATTGGCACCGATTTATCTGGACACCTTAAACTAATTCATGCCTGATATCGAAAGTGTTGAATTTGTTTTAAGAGCTTGGTCACATATTGGGAAGTCGCATTTGCCAGCCGTAACTGTTGAGCCGTTGTATGATCAATATCACTGGCAATGGAAGCTACCTCAAAACTGCCCTGTGACAAGGTTTCTAAAGTAATATCAGTTTCTTGTATAGCGGCTGTTTGTTCTTGTGTGGCCGTATGGATTTCCCGTGCATTTTCGACAGTTTGTGCAATTTTTTCATTAATTTCTGTTAAACTTTTTTCTAATAACTCAACACTGGATTGTCCTTCTCGGATACCGATATTGTTTTTTTGAATCAATTGTTGGATTTCCCGAGCCGCAGTAGTTGATTTTTCAGCTAAACGCCCAACCTCATCGGCGACCACCGAAAATCCTTTTCCATGATCTCCTGCTTTGACTGCTTCAATGGCAGCATTGAGAGAGAGCAAATTGGTCTGTTCAGCAATTTCTTTAATGGAAATGACAAAATTGTTAACTTGTTTGGCAGTATCTTGAATATTTTGCATACTCTGCTGCATATTATGAACTGCTTGTAGTCCTTTTTGAGCGGCTTTATTCGATTCTTCAGCCAATTGGTCGGCTTCTTTTGTACTTTTTGCAATTTGAGCAATATTGGATTGAATTTCACGAACAGTCGCGGCTGTTTGCTCGACTGCTGCTGATTGAGTGGTGGCCGAATCGGCAAGCTTGTGCATGCCTTCGGAGACCTCTCCTGCTGAAGTTTCCAGTTCTTCTGCCTCGTGATTGATCGTATTTGCGTTCTCGGCAATGTTTTGTATACTGTCTCTCAATTGAGCAATAAAATGGTTCATCATGTTACTGAGATCACCGGTTTCGTCTTTGGCTTTAATAGAGACCTGATGCAATAAATCGCCTTTGGCAATGGTATCAAAACTGCGAATGACCGTTCGAATGGGCCGGGTGACTGCCTTTGTCATGAAATACCCAAAGATACAAAAGAGCACAATACCGCCCCCGCCAAACAGTAAAAGGGTCTTGGCTACATTTGCCTGTGTTTGTTTGGTTTTCTGAACGATACTGTCGATTTCCTGTGAAATCACCACAGCCATTCTTGCTAACTTCGGTTCGATTTGCCGGACGTCGTGATTGAATTGTTTTCGTGCTTCTTCGATTTCCAGATTGGTAATCACAACTCGATCAAAATTAGAAAGATAGATGTTCAGTAAATCATCTAATTTGCGTTTGTCTGCTTCAGCAAGATCGGTTTGCTGGATGGTTTTCTGCAGATTAATCACACGATTACGAATAGGCGCTGTTTTTTTAATAATTCCCGCCAGATAATCGCTTTCCAGATTACGAACACTGAGAAACTCACTCAATAGCAGCAAATTTTCCGTTTCATAAAATATTTTTTCTACTTCTTGTCCGCTTTTTCGAAATTTCCCCTGAAATCCTTGATCGATGGAATATCCTTTGATTTCATCTAGTGCGACCACTTTGTCGAAGGAATTTAAATATTGATCCAAAGTTTTAGAAATTTCGATGCTGATGGTTTGCTTCTTGGCAATTGGAGTTGGATTCATGGTTTTGTCAGTATTTTCTGAAATGTTAGCCACTTCCTTTTTGACAGCAGGTTGGGAAGGTTCTTTTTTCAGAACAACAACGGTGACCTGATGAGATTTTTCTGTCTCATCTTCTTCAAAGGCACCTTGATTGTCATCATCCAGCCAGGAATTACTGAGTGCTATGGTTTCACCACTTTCACTGGACTCTTCTTCGTCTTCAAAGGCACCCTGATTGTCGTCATCGAGCCATGAATTACTGAGTGCTACGGTTTCACTATCTTCACTGGATTCTTCTTCATCTTCAAAGGCGCCTTGATTGTCGTCATCCAGCCAGGAATTATTGAGTTCTGCTGTTTCGTCGAGTGCGGCAGAGGTTTCCTCTCGGTTGTTAGATGCACTCTCATTCAGCTTTTGATTATTGGTATTCTGGGGTGGTTGATCAGTTTTGGTGTTTAACTGTTGAGGGGTATTTGTGTTGCCAGTTTTTTCCAATGCAGTCAGTAATCTTTTCCCTTGGGAAATCAGTTTTTTGACCTGTTCGACATGCTGAACATCTTGGGTAAGAAAAAATTCTCTTTCTGCCCCTCTTGCCTGGGTGACCAATACCTTCAATTGTTCTAACTGAATTCCTTTTGTTTTGGCGGCTTCCATATCAACAACAGCTTGTTGTATTTGGGATAGTCCGATCATCGAAACTCCAATCAAGGCTCCAACAACTAATAAAAATCCGAGGACCATCAGACTGTTTTTCATTCCAATTGAGCTTTTTAAATAACGTTTTTGCTTGTTCATCACTTTGACATAGAAAAAAATTGATAGTGCCGTGAATTAGGTTTTGTTTGGCATCCTCTTTGCCCATGAGACAATCTCGTGAAAACTGTCATGCTGAGCGTAGTCGAAGCATCTCAGAGACCCTTCGACTACGCTCAGGGTGACATGGCATTCAATGTGCCAAACAAAACCAAAATCT
>JANQHV010000456.1 GCA_028282505.1 SAR324 cluster bacterium
GCTTCGGCGTACCGTCAGGATGACATATTGTATACTTTTAAACGCAACTTCGTATGAAGCATGAAAGTATAATATTCCATATGTTACAAAAAATAACAACAATATTGTTCTTAAAAATTATAAAAAAATAATTAAATAACTGAAAAATAATGATTATTTATTAAATTTTTCAATATTTTTAATTTGTAACCAGGCAATTTGCCCTCTGTTGGAATTTTTGCTACATTTGTTGCAGGAGGACAATATGCAAGAACTACCCAACACGGACAATTTGAAAATTTCTTCTCTGGAAGAAGTTGTTGAAATTATTAAATTACTGATTGTCAAAATAAAAGAAGTGGAAAATCGAGAATCAGTCCGAGACCAGGGGCTGATTGAAGAGATTCTTCACTTAAGGAAAGAGACACATGAAGGATTTCAGGGAATGAACCGACGTTTGGACGAACTCACCCTTCAATCTAAGACTCATTCGACTATTCTAAAAGAACATTCGTCTATTCTAAAAGAACATTCGTCTATTCTAAAAGAACATTCAACGTCCTTAAAAAGCATCGAATCTACTATGAAAGGTGGTTTCGATAATGTCGGAAAGATTCTTCAGGAAATCTCGAATAAGCTGGATAAGTAGAAAACAAGAAAGAGTACACGATGGAAAGTATTGATTGGATGACCAGTCTTCCTATTGCAGCAGGAAGTGTCTTTATTGTATTTGCTGGCTTTAAAATTTTGAAGCATGGACTCTCCATGCTGTTTTGGATTTTGATGCTCCTGGTTGGGACAGTAGGCATTGGAATTGGCTTGAACCAGGAAAAAATAGATCAAGCCCAAGTTTTTTCTTACATTAAAGAAGAAATCCAGCCTGAAAAACTTCTGGAAGAATTGCCTACTGACACTTTAAAATCACTATGTGAAAAAATTTAGATTTTTATCTCATCAGCTTCTATAATTTCTTTTTCGGCTTTTCCGGCCTCTATCCATTCGATGACATCTGGTTGTTGCAAAACACTCTGGACATAGTTTGTTTCAACAGTACCAAGAGGAATACTATAGCCTTCAAAACGCAGAGCAACAGGGGCAAACATAGCATCAGCGATTGAATATTTTCCAAACAGCCATTCTCCTTCTCCGCCAAATTCAGTTCGGCATTTCGTCCAAAGTGTTTTGATTCTTTCAATTTCTCGCTCAGCCCCGGATGATAGTTTGATATTTTGGAATTTCTTACGGCAGTTCATTGGCAATTCATTTCTGACATTGACAAAGCTGGAATGCATCTCAGCACTCACGGACCTGGCAACTGCACGTGCTTTCGGATCTTGAGGCCAACCATTGGATGCCAGGTATTGTTCAGAGACATATTCGAGAATGGATAATGAATCCCATATCACCAAATCCCCGTCCTGCAACACAGGCACTTTCAAGTCAGAGTGGTAGGGTGAGAGTTCTTGACTGGTGGTTTCAGTAAACAACGCTACTCGTTTTTCTGTGAACTCCACTTGGTTTTGCTTCATGAATATCCACGGTCGGAGAGACCATGATGAGTAATTTTTGTTTCCGATGATTAACGTCAAAGATGGCATTTTTCCTTTCCTGTTTTGAAATTGAAATGTGGATGAGGGGTTTGATGAAAACGAATCTCATTGCAGTTTACGAATAATTCTGTTGAAAATCCAGAAAAAACCCTCTACTTATTAGGTCTCCTGGCAACACTGCACACTCCATATTGCCTATGGAATGAGCAATTATTCCAGAAATTATTCTAAAATAGGGATATACGAATGTCCTCCGTAAAATGAATGAAGAAAGCGATGTCCATCCATTTTGAAAAAGACAGTGACCGTATCGTCATTTTATCCATTGACCTGAAAGATGCTCCTACAAATATCCTGAACAACACGCTTCTCGATGCATTTGAGGATGCTGTAGAAAAAATTACAGCAGATCAAGAAATAGAAGGGGTCATCATTACATCAGCCAAACGTGACTTTTTGGTAGGGACTGATTTAAATTGGTGCTTGCGTGCTTCTGATCCAGACTCTGTTTATGGCATGGCAGAACGTTTCAAGCGGATGATGAGACGATTGGAGACACTGAAAAAGCCAACTGTTGCGGCATTGAATGGGTCTGCTCTAGGAGGAGGACTGGAAATTGCCTTGAGTTGCCATTATCGTGTCGCTCTCAACGATCCTAAATTGAAATTGGGTTTTCCCGGAATCAAACTTGGTTTGATTCCAGGGGGAGGAGGCACCCAAAGACTTCCCAGGCTATTGGGGATTCAAGAAGCCCTGTGGTTGCTTTTAGAAGGCAATAAATTTTCTCCACAAATGGCACTGACCAAAGGCTTGGTGGATGAATTGGCGAATGATCTGGAAGATATGGTGCAGAAAACAAAAAATTGGATTTTCAGCAATTCTTTCGCAACACAACCCTGGGATAGTGATCGATTTCAATGGCCTGGTATTATTGGGAGTCCCAAGACATCTGAAATTAGCAAATTTTGGTCTATTGCACCTTCTGCAATGAATCAAAAAATCTGTGGAAATTATCCCGCTCCCATGAAAATTCTAGCATGCGTTTACGAGGGATCACTGGTTGATTTTGATACGGCCTGTCGCATTGAAAGCCGCTATTTTACGAACTGTGTGATTGGTCCAGTCGCAAAGAATATGATCCGTGCGTTTTGGTTTCAACTCAATAATATCCGAAAAGGGGAACAACGTCCGGCAGAGATTCCACCATCTACCATCCAAAGGATTGGTGTATTAGGAGCTGGTATGATGGGAAGCGGCATCGCTTATATCTCTGCCATTTCTGGTATCGAAGTGGTCTTAAAGGATCTTCACAAAGAGATAGCGGAAGCAAGTAAAATGTATTCCGCAGATAGTCTGGAAGAACAAATCAGCTTCAACCGAATCGACAATGCCAAGAAAGTAGAAGTATTGTCCCGGATCTTTCCTACAGACCGGATCGAAGATTTGAAAGAATGTGATTTAGTGATTGAGACTATATTTGAGCAACGTGATTTGAAAATTCAGGCATTACAGGAAGTCGAAACAAACATGCAAAGCTCCACCGTCTTTGCTACGGGTACTTCTGCTCTCTCCATTGATGATTTGGCCAAACATTCTTGCCGGCCTGAGAATTTCATTGGCATCCACTTCCTGTCCCCCGTGGATAAGATGCGTTTGGTAGAAATTATCGTTGGAGAGAAAACAAGTCCGCTAGCCCTGGCAAGGGCCTTTGATTATGTAAGGCGTATTGGAAAGATTCCTATTGTCATCAATGATGGTCGGGGGGCTTACACATCCCGGGTGTTTTTGGCTTATGTATTGGAAGGCATGACATTACTGGCAGAAGGAAATTATCCTCGCACTATCGAATCTGCTGGAACAAAGGCTGGAATGCCAGTTGGTCCATTGGCTTTAACTGATGAAGTCAGTCTGAGCTTAGTGCTGCAAGGGGTGGAGCAATTTCTTGCAAAGTTAGCACAAGAAGAAAATTCACTTCCAGAGATGCCGGGAATCCAGGTGCTTGAATTGATGGTCAACGAACTGAATCGGTGTGGTAAGAAAAACCTGAAAGGCTTTTATGAGTATCCAAAATTCCAAAAAAAATATTTATGGTCTGGTTTACAAGATCATTTTCCTTCCAAAAAAGATCTTCCCCAAAATGAACTGATCACTCGCATGTTGTTTGCACAGGCCATAGAAGCTGTACGATGTTTGGAAGAAAATGTAGTCACGACAGTTGCTGATGCCAATATTGGCAGTTTGTTGGGGTGGGGATTTCCCTCCTTTCGAGGAGGAACTTTGCAATATATCAATGATTATGGCATCGAAAACTTTGTGAAAGAGGCCAGGCGTTTGACAAAAAACTATGGTCCTCGTTTCTCTCCTCCTGCCTTATTGTTAGAAAAGGCAAAAAATAATGAAATCTTTGAGTGAAGTACATCATGTCAATTCCTCCTTTAAATGATTTAAAAATATTGGATTTTTCCACTCTACTTCCTGGGCCTTATGCTACCATGATTTTGGGGGATCTTGGGGCCGATATTTTGCGGATTGAGGCACCAACACGGTCTGATTTGCTAAGAGAAGCTCATATTGGTGCGTATGAAGCACTCAATCGAAACAAACGCTGCATCCATTTGAATTTAAAAATTCCTGCAGCAATAGAGGTGGTTAAACGTTTGATTCAAAAATATGACATCATCATCGAACAATTTCGACCAGGCGTCATGAAGTCCCTGGGATTGGATTACGAAACCCTGCAACAAGAAAATCCCCGTTTGATTTACTGTTCCTTAACAGGATATGGACAAAATGGGCCCTTGGCAAACCGTGCGGGACATGACTTAAATTTCATGGCACTCAGTGGCATGAACTCCTTCAGTGGAACACAGGAACAAGGACCTCCTGTGTTGGGAATTCAAGTAGGCGATGTGGCAGGGGGATCGATGTTTAGTGTAATCGGTATATTGTCGGCTGTTATCCACCGTGAAAAAACAGGAGAAGGCCAACATGTAGATGTATCCATGCTGGATGGCACCATGGCCCAAACCTTAGTATCTGCAGTCGAATGGTTGGTGGATCAGCAAAACCCAGACTATGAGACGGGACTCTTGAATGGAGGGTCCTACTACAATAATTACCGCACCAAAGATGGAAGATACCTGGCCATTGCTGCAATAGAACCAAAATTTTTTAAGATACTTTTGAAAGTATTGGAATTGCCAGAGTCCTTTGAAATTACGGATCAAATTGCATTCAGGGACTTGGTTCGTCAAAAAATTGCAGCCAAAACGCTAAAAGAATGGATGACTATCTTTGAACCACTGGATGCTTGTGTGGAACCTGTTTTGACTATGGAAGAAGTGGAGCAACATCCCCAGGTTCAGGCCAGAAACATGATTATTCAAATGAAGAAGCCTGATGGAACCACTCAAAAACAACTGGCTCATCCTGTAAAATTCTCTAAATCTTCTCCTGTTTACAAACATGTGGCCCCTGTTCCTGGAGAACATAATGAAGAAATTCTCCAGGAACATGGATATTCTCAAGATGAAATCAAAAAACTCCAGGATCTTGGGGTGTTTTAAGCATCGGCCTCTTGGGCAAAACGGAGATCCACAAACTTTTCCAGGTCAATTTTGCTTTTGAGGATTCCCATCTTGTCACACATGTAGTCCTGAATTTGATACAGGTCCTCCATA
Organism: SAR324 cluster bacterium; assembly: GCA_028282505.1. Lineage (GTDB taxonomy): Bacteria > SAR324 > SAR324 > SAR324 > NAC60-12. The sequence goes on from JANQHV010000456.1 coordinate 5,210, forward strand.
ATCGGCATATGCTCTCCAGTCAGTACGCGATCATTGGGCTCTGTCAGTACATGCCGGATGACTTCCTCCTTCTGGCCTAAAAAGGAGGCTCCAATCCCAACAGAAGCATCAATATTTGCCTGAACAGAATTCCCTGAAGCAACCAGGCTGTTGGTCAACTCATGAACCGCATCTGGATTACTTTCAATCAATTCGTTTCTGGCGATGACAACACAACAGGGATGGTTGGGCCATAAATCCTTAGAAAGATAGAACTCCTCTCCATATCCTTCGTTGACAGCCTGACTCCCAAATGGTTCTGCCACGATGTATCCTGCCATTTCTCCAACGTCATCATATTGAATGGCTTGTGGCATTTGCATGGGAGCCATCACTTCGAGCAGGACGTCTTTTCCTGCCCCAGGCGTTAATCCATTTTCTGTTAATAATTGATGCAAGAGCATGTGATGAACCGAAAGCTGGAAAGGAATCGCAATGATCTTTCCTTTGAGGTCAGCAACAGATTGAATGTCAGCAGCTTTATTTTTGATGAAGATGCTGCCTGTTTTGTGGGCAAATAAAATCAAACGAATGTTGGGGTCAGCCGTATATAAATCCATTGCTGTGGGGGCCAGCATGAACGCAATATCAATTTCTTTATTGGCCAGGGCTTCTGTAATTTGATTCCAGCCCATGAAAGGAACTGTTTCCAACTGAGAATACTGCAAATTTTCCGTGCCCTTCTCTACTTTATCTTTAGTGATTCCGAGTATCAAATGATCCGTAATTTTTAAATGTCCTGCCTTGATTGTGATCTTATCTGCCATAGTTTCCTCTTTTGTTTGAATGATGAATTGCAATTGAGTTCATTCTCTTTGTGCCAGGAATTTTTTTTCTCGCAAGTCAAATCACTTAATTTATCTTTGAATGAAAAGTTTGACAAAAATTGAATTCTTCTATAGATTTTAATTTAGATCTTTTTTTTAACTCTTTTAAAGAGTTAAAAATATGACAGTATACTGATTGAAAATATTCGTTTAATACTTTTGATGTTTCCATGAAAAGGTAAGTATGCAACAAACTGTCTCTGAGGTTAAAAGACAATTCAACCAGCTTATTGCATCGGAGGAACCTGTAGTTATATCCAGGAATGGAAAATTAGTTTCGGTATTAGTCCCTTTCCAGAGATATCGTGAAATGTATCAAGCATGGCAAAAAGATCTTGATCATCAGGCTGCCGAACGTGCTAAACATTTCCACCAAGGAAACTCTGAAACAGTAAGCATGGAGGAACTGGAACAAGCCTTACGAGAATAGCCATGCCGCAAGAGGTAAAATTTGATCCTGAAGTTGCTAAGTATTTAAAAAATCTCAAAGAACATCATCGTGATCATGTAGAAGTGATTCTAGATCGTATCAAGCGAGGTTTATATCCAGGCCCTAATGCTAATTTGATTTGTTCGAATCCCGTACTTTACGATACTATTCTAGATCCATTGATGCTGCCGGAAGGAGCATATGTAGGATATCGTATTGTTTGGACTCCTGGTAATTATGATGTTGTTTGTGTGACCATGATTCATGATTTTTCAATACCACATGCTTAGAACCTGTTTGGAAAAGATGGTTCGTTGCGAAAAATCGTAAAAAAACGAATTCTCTAACAAGTTCTTAATTAGTTTGGACAATTGAGATGTGATTCAAACATCTTTCAATTGTTTGAGAATTTCCGGGAGGTAGGCAAAGAGGTACTCGACATCTTCCAGAGTATTGTGTAGGCCAAAGCTGAAACGAATGATACCATATTGATCCGTGTTCACTCCCAGGGCATGAATCACATGAGACGATTCTTTACTGCCGGCACTACAGGCAGAACCTGAAGAAACATAGATGCCAATTTGATTGAGGCTCAGTAACAGGGCCCCACTGTCTATATGGGGAAAACCAATATTGAGATTATTGGGCACTCTCTGCTCCAAATCGCCATTAAGAAGATATCCAGGCACAGCAACTTCCAGTTTGTCTAGAAAAACATCCCTTAATTTTCTGAGTCGCTCCTGTTCTTTTTTCATTTCCTCATGCATGATCGTAGCAGCACGTCCCAATGCCATAATAAAACCCACATTTTCTGTTCCCGCACGCATGTTCAATTCTTGTCCTCCTCCATGCAGCATGGGAAACAATTTTACATTCTCATCAACAAACAAAGCCCCGATGCCTTTGGGCCCATAGATTTTATGACTGGAAAGGGATAGCAGAGAAATTCCCAGCTTTTTGGGATCTAAAGGGATTTTACCAAAAGCCTGCACGCCATCGACCATGAAAGGAATCTTTTCGGTGGCACAAATTTCTCCGATTTTTTCAATGGGATTGATCGTACCAATTTCATTGTTCACAGCCATGATGATCACAAGAATGGTATTGTCCTGTATGGCACTTTTTACTGCAACAGGAGACACAATTCCATTTTTCTCGACATCCAGCAGAGTGACTTGAAAACCGATTTGTTCGAGCCAGGAGAGAACCTGTAAAACAGAGGGATGTTCAGTCTTACTGCTAATGATATGTCCTTTGTGTTCCAGATGGCGAAACGCAATTCCTTTAATGGCCAGGTTGTTGGATTCGGTGCCACAACTGGTAAAAACAAGCTCTGTGGAAGAGACGTTGAGAATTTTAGCGATTTGTGCACGGGCATCGAATATTTTTTCATAGGCTTCTTTGCCGGGTGTGGTACTGCTGCTGGGGTTGCCATAACCATGTTTTCCTGCAAAATAATCAACCAGCACGGTTTGGACTTCTTCCCGGATATAGGTGGTCGCATTGTGGTCAAAATAAACTTCTCGTGGATTCTCCACTTCAATGGCCGCAACAGGTTTGCACAGTTCCTGAGGAGATTGGATAGGGATACCAATCCAGGTGTAGACCGAATACAAATCACTGGGAAAGAGTTGCTTCAATTCCTGTTTGGTAGCTCCCAATTTGGTTTTTAAAATATGATGGAGGGGACCTACTTTGTGTTTGTAGTAGTATTCGTTTGCAAATTCAAGGATTTCTAAATGCCGTTGGGTCAGAACTGTTCCAGTTCTGCGAGACATTTGATATATCATCGTTTTTACAAAATTATTCATCGGAAAACGGCCCTATTCAGCAGCACCAGGATACAAATGAAAGGGAAATCCTGTTTTGGAGTCTTCCATTCCCTGAACGATTTCTTCAAATGCGGCATATGGAATGCCAATACCCAGTCGATTGGCTTCAAACTGAGCAATCAGGCGAGCACCAAGGCAGTAAGGAGAAATGTTGATTTTTTGGGTCAGATAAGGACGTGCGATCAAATCAGAGTTGACGGCCCGCAGTCCTCCCATGCTGGCTTCTATCCGTTTTCCCGTGTTGTACTGATAAGCTTGAATGATTCGGGTCAATTCGACAGGACGGATACTGCATATAATCACATCTGGGATCAATTCTAATTCTTCGAATTCGGGAGAATAAAAGAAGACCGCTTCCATCACGGCGGGTTGGATGGCTATCATTTCTGCCACAGCATTTTTAGCAATGGCAACCTCTTTGTATCTGCCAACATCTTCTTTGCCAAACAATCCAAATTCAGGCCGTCCGGCATCTTTACAGCTATAAACAACCCCTTCCGTAAAGTCATGAGGGGTAGGAGGAGTGAACTTTGCTTGATTGTCAGTATGTTCCCGCATGATTTCTGTATAAACCCTGGGTCCTTCAAAAGGTTTTTGATCGTTTTGATCCACCAGCCCAAGACTGATTGCTGCAGCAACACATCCTATGTTTTGTCGAGTCAAGCAGATTGCATCTCCAAGAGAAGCCTGTTTTGTGGTTTGGCAACTGGTGAGTGTGATATGGTCTGTGTGATACTCCAACACTTCCTGGGGAATTTCCTCTCCTTTTTTATAAAATTTGACCAGAGTGGTCGGAATTGTTAATCCTTCCACTCCCATAGCCTGTACCATTCTGTGAAATAATGCTTTCATTAGATTGTCCCTATGGTATGGTGACTAAACGGCTCGAATATTGACACGCACTTCATGAAAAGTGCCACCTCCCCCCAAATCAGTAGTTTTTTGAGAAGTCAACTCATTGACACTGGTCATCTGTGAGAATTCATTTTCCCAGTAAATTCCTTCCAATACCAGTAAACCCGGTTGTGTATTTTCAGAAATCGTGGCAGTGCGGATATTTTTTCCACGTCCATTGAAAATTTCGACACGCATCCCTTCCTGGATATTTTGTGCTTCAGCATCCTGTGGATGGATCATTAACACACCCGCCTTATCTTGATAACGCTCTCCAAAGGTAGAATTGAGCATATCTTTCATCGGTGGCGTGATCAAAAGAAAAGGGTAGCGGCTTTTTAGGTTTGGATCGTCCACTTCTTCCCTGGGCAATAAACAAGGAATATGAGGAGTATTCGGATCTCCAGAATTAGCAGAAAAGCGGAAGCGGTATTGCTCAAATTTAGAAAAATCTCCTCCAGTATCTATCAAGCGAGAGGGAACAATTTCCCCAGGAAGCAGGCTTTCTTTCTTTTGTTGTTCAGGCAATTCTTGAACACTGGTAAGATAGTTATTTATTCGTTCTTCAATGGTTTGGAGAAAAGGAGGATCGCTGTAACCCATTTTTTGCGCTAACGTCTGGAACAAGTCAAAATTACTGACAGCCTCTCCTTGCGCAGGAATCACAGGTTCCACTCTCCCCATATAAAAATGTCCATAACCTATATAGAGATCATGATTTTCAAAAGAAGTAGTGGCTGGCAAGAGCAAATCAGCATATCGTGCCGTCGGTGTCAAAAATTGTTCATGAACGACAGTAAAGAGGTCTTCCCGTTCCAATCCTGCTTTGACTCTCGTGGTATCTGGCGCAACACTCAAGGGATTACTGCTATAAACAAACAAACCTTTAACGGGCGGGGACAGTTCCGTCAAGGCATGCCCCAACTGTACCATGTTCACACTCCTGGTTGGAGTTGTCATGAGGGATGGATAACTCAATAGGCCTGAATCTCCAGAAAACGAATTACTCATCAGTAATGCGCCTTGTCCTTCTGCCCCATTGAACAATCCCATTGCCGCAGAAAAACAGGTAATGGCACGAACCGACATGGCCCCTTGCGTATTTCTCGTCAGACCAATGCCAATGCGAATGAACGTTTTTTCTGTTTGTCCAATCATAGTCGCCAACTCTTGAATTTGTGCCACCGTGATTCCTGAAATCTTTGCAAATTCTTCCAGTTGTTTTGCTTTGAGATAAGCCGCCAATTCCTCAAAACCCTCGGTATACTGTTCAATAAAACTTTGATCAATCAACCCCTTTTCGAGGGAATACTTCAACATGCCTAGTGCCAGCGCAGTATCTCCTCCTGGGGTTACTGGATAATAAGCATCGGCAGATTTTGCAGTAGAGTTGAGGTACGGATCAATCACAATAAACTTGGCTCCACGGCGTTTTGCCTGTTGAACAAAAGGCATGAAGTGAATGTTGGTGACTTTGGCACTGATTCCCCAGGCAATGATCAAGTCCGAATCAGCCGCTTTTTCTGGAGGGCTGCCTGGCCTGGCACCATAATGAAGGTTCCAGCCTTCTTTGGCTGCAGCAGAACAAATGGTTTGCAATAATTGAGAAGCTCCATACTTATGAAAGAAGGGATAGCCGGCAGGACGGTTGATCAATCCCATGTTACCAGCATAAGAATAGGGCAAGAGTGCTTCTCCTCCATATTTTTGTTTGATGTCGGTCAGTTGTTCTACCAGAATATCCCATGCTTCGTCCCAGGAAATTTGTTCAAATTTTCCTTCTCCTTTTTTTCCAATTCTGCGTTGTGGGTGTAAAATGCGGTCAGGAGACTGAACTCGGTGGTGGTAAGTTTGTACTTTATGGCATAAAAAACCCTGGGTAATGGGATGATCTGGGTTTCCAGTTACTTTGGTAATGGTTCCATTCTCCAGTGTGGCGATCATTCCACAGGCATCTGGACAATCTAATGGGCAAATGGTTTTTCGTGTTTCTAAGCTCATGGTTGATTATTATCTGAAATTATGAACTCTGCTGCGCATTTCTTGCGTAGATCATCACGCCAAAATTGAAAGAATTGCAGCGGTTTCGAAAGAGCAGTAATTATGGCATTTGTCGATGATCATTTAAAGTTTTGTTTTTCTGCTTGATATAAATGCTTGAGGCGATAAACTACGAAATTGTGTTGGGGGAAATTAATTTAAATTATTAGTTGCTGAATGCAAACTTTTTCATGTTTAATTCCGTCTATAGAAGTAAGAACCTGTTTGAAAAACCTGATTCCGCTGCAAAACCGCCTCATTGGCGTCTGTTTTGAGAAAATTTTCGTTAAATAGGCCGACTATTCGCCTTAAATTTTCTCAAAAATCCGCTCAAAGAGATCGATTT
>JANQHV010000457.1 GCA_028282505.1 SAR324 cluster bacterium
GCTTCGGCGTACCGTCAGGATGACATATTGTATACTTTTAAACGCAACTTCGTATAAAATGTAGCAATATCTTTGTCTCTTCCCCTTTTCCATGAGAGAACCCAAGATAAGATAAATTTAATAATTAAATTAATTTATAAAAAATAGTTTGAATATTAAGTAAAAAAATGAAATATTATTTTTATTTTAAATTTTTATCACTATTATTCATTAAATAATAAAATGATGGATTCCATTGATCGAGAGATATTAATCACTCTTATGTCTCAAGGAAGAACCACATGGTCAGAATTAGCACATCAGTTGAGCCTTTCTTCCCCAGCCATTGCAGAAAGAGTGAGAAAGATGGAAGAGGCTGGAATTATCAAAGGTTTCAGTGTGCAGTTGGAACCAAGCAAGGTAGGCTGTGCCTTGACGGCTCTGATTGCTGTGACGTTATCGCATCCTGAAGGGAGAGAAAGCTTTCTCAACTTGGTATCAGACATGACTCAAATTCAGGAATGTCATCATGTGACGGGGGATGATGACTACCAACTGAAAGTACGCTGTCAGGGAACCAAAGAGTTGGAGGAACAAGTGATCAATCGGATCAAATCCTTGAAAGGAGTGAGCAGGACTCGTACGAATATTGTTTTGTCCAGTCCTAAGGAAAGTAGTGAGTTGCCCCTCTAAAATTAAAGGATCGTCTAAATGTCGTTAGAACTGTTGTATAAAGGAATTGGAATGGGCTTTTTGATTGCCGCACCGGTCGGACCTATTGGCTTACTGTGTATCAAACGAACAATGAATCAGGGGTTCAAAGTGGGCTTGGCCACTGGTTTGGGAGCCGCATTTGCAGATGGAGTGTATGGTTTTTTGGCAGCTTTTGGATTGGCTATAGTCACCAACTAACTAATAGCTCAACAAGAGTGGTTACATTGGATAGGAAGCTTATTCTTAATATACCTGGGAATCAGTAGTGTGTTGTCCAAAGTGCCTCAACAGGAGATACCAACAACCCAAAGTAGTCAAATTTTTTCCAGTTTTGTCTCCACGTTCATGCTGACTCTCACCAATCCCGTCACGATTCTTTCCTTTGCCGCAATTTTCACCAGCCTGAATATTGTTCAACAGCAAAGCCCTTTTTTAGCAGCTTTACTGGTTTTTGGCGTATTTCTTGGCTCCATCCTGTGGTGGGGATTTTTAAGTACAGCTGTGGTACTGGTTCGTCGGAAAATCACCAGAAAAGGATTGCAGTGGATCAACCGCTTAGCAGGAGGAATCATGATCGGCTTCGCAATTTATTTACTCGTGAGCACATGATACCGCCAAAACTATCCAGTCCAACCAAATTTTTTCAAGTCGATTCGTTCCCGAGCATCAAAAACAACCCCTTCAGCTTCCAGGAGATGACGCTGGAGCAAATCTCCATCCCCATGACTCCTGAGGCTGACTTTTCCCTGGCTATTGACCACTCTCTGCCATGGAATGTCCCGACCTTCAGGAGTAGCCGCCATGGCGTAACCAACCATCCTGGCAGTACACCCTCCCACCATGTTAGCAATTTGACCATAAGTGGCCACTTGCCCACGGGGAATCAGGCAAACAATTTCATAAATTCTTTGATACAATGGATAATCTTTGTCTCTTTTTCTTGACACCTGCTCTATTCCATCCTAAAAATTAGCTGGGGGATTAATTATTTAATTGATAGCAGCTTACCGCCAGGAGATCTATGAATATTTTAGTGGTCGAAGATGACCAGCAAGTCAGCACCATGTTAAAACGTTATTTATCCCGACAAGGCCATCAAGTCGAACATGCTGTAAATGGTCAAGCAGGATGGGATCTTTTTTCTTCTACGCCCGAATCATTTGATGCCATTTTATCAGATATCAAAATGCCCGTCATGGATGGATTGGCGTTTTGTAACCTTGTGCGAAAAAATGATTTTGATGTTCCCATTGTCATCATGACAGCATATGCCGAGTTGGAGTACACCATCAAAGCCTTGCAGTTGGGAGCCCTTGACTTCATCCAAAAGCCTTTTGAGTTTGAAACGTTAGAAATTGCCCTAGCCAAAATTGAATCACTGGCACTCCCCAAACAGGAACTGGCTGAAATATTGCCATATCATACAGCACGAATGAATTTTGCCATCCCCAGCCGCACTAGATATATCTATATGCTGGTCACTCATTTTCAGAAGCACTTTAAAGACATTTGTGATCATCATAAAATGAATGTTAAAAAAATTGGTCTGTCTTTGATCGAAGCATTGACCAACGCCGTCATCCACGGAAATCTAGAAGTGGATTCTTCCGTGAAAGAAGAATCCTGGCAACGATTCAATGAAATGGTCAAAGAAAGGGAAGCTTTGCCAGAGTATTCGGATCGTCCTGTGTTATTCTCTTATGATGTCACTGCAGAAAAGTTTGAATTTGTCATAGAGGATCAAGGAAACGGGTTCGATCTTTCCAAATTGCCTGAAGCCGATGATTTGTTCAGCATGGCGTTGAGTGGCAGAGGCATTTTTTTGATTCGTTCATTCATGGATGAAGTCACCTGGAATGAGTCAGGCAATACCATCCGGATGGTGAAATATTTAGAAGAACCAGATGAGCCTGACATTTAGGATTTTACTGTGCTGGCGGAATAGAATAAGTTGCCGTTGCATGAGCTACCGGATCTGGATTTCCTTCTGAAAACAAAGTAATCTCTCCTACTGCAAGCCTTCCTCCCAACTTGTGTATTTTTGCTTCCGCAATGATATCATTGGGTGCTGGTTTCCTCAGAAAATTGATATTGAAGTTTGTGGTCACAGCCAGGGCAACCGGACCAATTTCTGCAAGAATGGCAATGTATAAAGCCGCATCGGCAGCCAGCATTAATGCTGGACCAGAGACGGTACCTCCAGGACGCAAATACGCATCAGTGATTGGCTGACGTATCGTCGCTCCCATCGGTTCTACCTTCTCTACCAAGATAGGGCACTGCACAAATTCATTTTCTAAAAACTCCTGTAATTCTTTCTCATTCATTTTAGGCATATTGATCCTGTTTTATGGCATTGTCTCGTCGTGCACGCATGTGTTTTTCCATACTCTTGGGATAGCGTTCCGGGAGGTGAGAAATATCTGTCAGATTCTGAAGAATACTATCTTCCAAAGAGCAATCGAGTACTTTCAGGTTTTCTTTCAATTGTGTGGTAGTTCGTGCCCCGACAATGGCAGAAGTGATTGCCGGCTGCTCCAAAACCCAGCGAAGTGCGATGGGAGCAGGATGTTGCCCCAGATTCTCTGATATTTCTAAAAGGACTTGCAGAGTTTCATCAGCATTTGGGGCCAAGTATGGTCTTGGAAAAACCCATTTTTCTTCTGAGCGTGTACCCGCCAGTGTTGTTTGTCCTGGTTTGTATTTACCTGTCAGAAATCCTCCAGCCAAAGGACTCCATACAACGACTCCCAGGTCCTTTAGTTGACACAGGGGAATCAACTCCTCTTCGATGTCGCGTACCACCAAACTATACTGGGGTTGGTAACATTCAAACCGGACTAGATTGTTGATATCGCTGATCCAAAGTGCTTCAGATAATCTCCAGGCTTCATAGTTGCTACAAGCTACATAGCGGACTTTTCCCTGGTGTACCAAATCATCAAGGGCACGAAGCATTTCTTCTAAGGGAGTTTGAACATCAACATGATGGACATAATAAATATCCACATAATCCATTTGCAAACGCCGAAGGCTATCTTCAATCGCATTCATGATATGAATCCGTGACATTCCTGAATCATTAGGACCTGTCCCCATTGGGTTAAAAAATTTAGTAGCCACAATGGCATCTCGGCGTTTTCCCTTGAGCGTTTTACCCAACATTTTCTCTGACTCGCCATTAGAATAGTTGTTGGCCGTGTCAAAAAAGTTGATACCAATATCAACACACAAATCCACCATCCGTTTTGCCTCAGCCTCCTCAGTGCCATGACCAAATGTCATGGTACCCAGGCATATTTCGGATACCTTCAGACCACTTCGGCCCATTCTACGATACTTCATAAAACATGCTCCTTACCTGGTATTTAAGTTCAGAACCTGTTTGGAAAAGATGGTTCGTCGCAAAAAATTTTTGCAACAGAATCAGTTTTTTCAAACAGGTTCACCATATTTTTGCTATCATCATTCGATACCATGAAATGAAAACTATATTTTGAGGATGCGAATTCCATAACTTGCAAACTGTTCATCATGAGTGATAATGGTCAACCCCTCTGCCTGAGCCTGAGCAATCAACATGCGATCAAAAGGATCTTTATGCTGATTGATGAAGGGTAATTGTCCTACCTGATCACTATGAAATAAACCTATCGGCAAAGGGAGAAATCCTTTTTCCTCCACAATCCCTGCTATGTAATCGGGCGTCTGCAATTTTCCGAGAGTTTTTTTGATAGAAATTTCCCAACAAGATGCAGCACTGACATAAACTTCATTCACAGGATTTGCAATTTCTTCTGCCACTTCTTTTGGAATTTTCGAATCATTAGTAAGCCACCAAAGGAAAATATGGGTATCTAATAAGAACCGTTTCATTCTGATCCTTCAAATGCAGCAATCAATTCTTCTGGGGTTTGATCAAAATCCTCTGAAATTACAATCTGTCTCTCGTAACCTCCTGGTTTGCGTTTTTCCTGAGTTTCTTTGTACGGAGAAAGTATTAAATAGGGTTTACCTGCTTTTGCAATAATGACTTTCTCTCCTTCCCATACTTTTTTCCCCAATGCAGATAATTGGGTTTTTGCTTCATGCATGTTCACTTGCATTGCCTACCTCCCATTTGTTATTGACTAACTTAGCTAAATGTAGCACAAAAGGTTGTTTTTTCAACCTCAAAAACCAGTGTATCCTCCTCGACCAGTTCAGGGAACACGTTTATAAATCAAAATAAACCTTCCCGGCTTCCAATTGCTCTAATGGTGTAATTTTGGTTTGTCCTGACATTCTCTTTGCGGTATTTTAATATGATTCCAGTTCTTGCAGAGAAGGGATACCACAATATTCAATAAACCGCTCATTCACAATTGATCATTGAACAGAAAGAGACCATCATGACTGAAAAAGGGAAACTTTTGGTAGTAGACGACGAACAATTCACTCTCGATTTAGTAACAGAAGTATTTGAAGATACCAATATCATTGCACAAACATTAACATCAGGGGAGCATTTACATCAAACCATTGAGACATTTCAGCCCGACATATTGCTGTTGGATCGAATGATGCCAGGAAAGACTGGAATTGAATTGTGCCGGGAGATCCGCAAGTATGATATGAACACAGTGATCATCTTTTTTTCTTCTCTTGGAGAAGCAGAAGATCAAG
>JANQHV010000513.1 GCA_028282505.1 SAR324 cluster bacterium
TTAAAAAGCAAGTGCCCTGGGTCCAGCCAAAAACAATGAAAGGTGTCGGAAAAATACCAACCATGTCCTTTGAGAAAATTTTAGAAACCGCAAAAACAGTACCGGAAGCAAAAATCAAAGACTGGAAGGATGTTGACCGTCTTGATGTGAGACCCGGCAAAGGGGTGATCAAACTGCAGGCCAATAATAAATGGGAAATCCAGATAGACCACCAAACTGGAATTATTCTGCAAGTCGAATACAGGCGATCTGATTTAATTGAAGCGATCCATGATGGCTCATTTTTCCATGAGCATGCGAAACTGTGGCTCTTTTTACCTTCAGCAGTGATTCTCTTAGTGCTTTGGGTTACAGGCATGTATATGTTTATTGTCCCGTTTCTCAAACGAAGGCAGAAAGTAAAACAACGCAGAGAAGTGGTTTCAGAATCATTACTGAATGTGAAAACTGAAACGTCCTAAATACCGCTAATCAGAAATAAGTATTCAAATTCCTGTTGTTACAGTCTTAATCTTAATCCTAATCTTAATCTTACTTTTTCGAGATTGATAGGATTAAGATTAAGAAAAAGATTAAGAATTTGTGTACTTTATTGTGAATACTTGTCTAAGTTTTCATTGCCAATCTAATATATGTGCAGGCCATGATTTACTCACTATATATCTGGTCAATAACAGGTATCAGCTCATTGTGTTTGATCTTGCCTCCCAGATTGGCAGTATAGCCCATAATACCACTGTTTAACATGGTCAGTATTAATAAAAGCAGGAGGAATGGACGAGAAATGGGGAGTTGTTTCCGCATAAAAAAGACAAATCCTCCTAGCGCGAGCACTCCCAAAGCAAGGGTGCTGATGGTTGCCAGATCAGCAGCTCTTTCGTGACTCTTCATGAAATTTTGAGAAAATCCTGGCTGATGGTTTGTGATGGTTTCGGCTTCTTTTCCCGTCTGATAAGCCGCTACAGCCAAGATGCCTGTAAAAATCAAGAGAAACAGGCTGGCCTTTGCCAGTTCATCGCTGCGACGCCACAGACTGGCACCCAGGAATCCAATCCCAAAGAACATACCAATGACTGGAAAGTGGGTGAGCATCAGGTGCCAGTGGGCCATCTGGACGGCTCTTTCTTTTGCCAGAACTTCAGGACTCTTCACTTCTTTTTTAACTGCAAAATTTTTCCCAAAATGACACTCCCCACAATCAGCATACTGCCGGTCATCTCGATGAAAATTCTGGGGGTCGGTGGGGTCGTACAGCAACAGAAAGTATGCTGCAAAAAGGGCTGCGATGAGCATGAACAAGGAGCCAGCAAAGGATATCAAAGAAAGTATTTGTCTGGATGAAACTGATTTTTCCATTGCTTCCCGGCTACTGAAAAAATGATGAAAAATTGGGAGTTTTATTTAACAATACTTCAAACAGTTTTGGGATGCAGATAAACGCAGATTTAATGGATTTCTAAAATCGTGTATAGAATTTGTTGATGATATAGAAACTATTAACACACTCAAAACTATTGTTTAGAACCTGTTTGGAAAAGATGGTTCGTCGCGAAAAACCGACCTCATTGAGCGGATTTTTGGGAAAATTTAAGGCGAATAGCCAGCCTATTTAACGAAAATTTTCTCAAAACAGACGCCAATGAGGCAGTTTTGCAGCAGAATCAGGTTTTTCAAACAGGTTCTTAAGAAAAGCAAAAATAATTCCGCAGGATAAAAGAAAATCAGATAATAATCAATCATCATGATCATCATCTTCATAGTCTTCTTCCCAATTATATTTCTTGTTGTATAAGGTGTGTTGACTGCTTTGCATCTTTTGGCCTGTTGAGTAGTTTCTCTTCTTAGAACGCCATATTCGCATTGCTCAGATTCGTTTGACGAGTGAACGGACGGTGAGACAGCAAGCATTAGAAATATATAAAAAATCTGGTGTGAGTGGGAGGGCTGAATTTTCCGCATTTTTTCTCGAAGACCTTTTGGTGCCTTTCCCTAATTCTTAATTTCGCAACAGCGACTAATTTGTTGACATGGGATAGTCAGCAAAACGAACTTTGAAAGTTTCTGGTATCCCATAAATGATGACCTGTTGGTTTTTTCCTTTGAGTTTAGCAGCCTGGAGACGCTGGAATTTTGTAGAATCAGAAAGTTGTTGATTGGTTGTTTCTGAAATCAGAATGGGAGTAGGCAGGTTTTGTTAAGGATTTTAGAATTGTTCCAAAACTTTCATGAGATGTGCCCTGGATCTTACTTTTCTTGATTTCTCTGGAAAATCGTTTGACTGCCCATCCATAAAGAAACAATCAATAACCCTCCGATTTCTCTTACTAACTCAACGGCTTCTGTTTTCATATCGGCATGGCCGAACACATCTGCCCATATGATCGGATCGAGTGCTTGCTGCAATTCAAAAAATAAAAAAGTCGCCCAAACTGTCGCCACAATTCCAGTTAATGTAGAACATATAAGAAATGGCTTATTCAGTAGAAAGAGAAGACAGGACATCACGGCAGCACCGTAGATGACCATCCAAAGCAATGGATCAGGATCATTGTATTGAACAATGAGACAAAGAAAAAAAATGCCAGCCATTCCCCAATTCGAGATACGTACAAGCGTCATAGTTTACTCACAGTATGTTTTTTTATCAGTGTTTAGCGATTTTCTTCTGCTTTTCGCTTCAGTACCATATTAGGAGAGATGCTTAAAAATTTGATTTGTCGTTTTTTAAATTCGTACCAGGCGGTTTTGTAGATGCTCTTTTCTAAAGGACCTCGCTCATAATAGGCTTGAGTCCACACTTTGAGCTGGTAGTGGATTCCAAATTCCAAGTAAGCTTTAATGGTCACTGAAGGAGCTTTGGGGGAGAAAACGACCTTGGGATTTCCTTCGATGGCCTGTAACAAAGCCTCTTCAATATCTTGAGGATCATTTTGATGGCTGACAATAAAATTCAGATTGTGGCGTCTGAGCTTATCCGGCCAGCTCATGTTATGGAAATGTTCGCGTGCCAGTGTCGAATTGGGAACGATATGAATGTGTCCACTATTGGTGCGTAATCGAGTTTCACGCCAATTGGTCAAAATCACTTCTCCTTCAATAAACAAACGGGGAATTTGAATCCATTGGGAGGGAATGACAGCATGCGATATGTGTAATGATATTCCTGCCAGCAAATCCACCATAATTCCTCGCAGAGTAAATCCCACTACGGCAGTAATAGCGGTTGCTGAAATTAAGATGTGGGTGCTGTGCCAATCCAAAACATATTTAGCAATCCAGAGCGTTATCCCCACAAGAGCAACCGTTCTTAAGATAAGGGATAGTAGTGGAGAGATCGGTGCGGTTTGCTCGTTTTTTAAATAATAGGCTCGAAAACGATGTTCGATGAGATACAGGATGGATGCTGCTGCCCAGAAAATTAACCAGGCATCATAGTGAAGTTCTTCCACTGCAAAATAAGGAATGTATTTTTCTGGTAAAGATTTTGTTTGTAATAAGGCCGTCACTCCGAGTTCCAAAAGAACACTCATTCCCAAAATATAGACACACTGCATCAATCGCCTAAAAATGGTTTGTGTTTGAAGACGAGTGACGCCTCCTTTATTCAGCGACGATTCTCGAAATTTACCAGGAAACAGGTTGGCCAACAGGAAGGAAAGTGTTATGATCACCATAAAAATCACGAAATCAGAAATGATTATCCCATAATTAGTCATTGTGTTTTCCTTCCTATAAAGATGTTTTGCCTCTTCTGTGATCTTATACTTGATATCAATTTTATTGGTAATATAAGCACCTCCTCGTCAAAATTGAAATCCAAAAAAAATTCTCTGACCATAGTTCTTAACAATCAATCCACCAAACCATGACCCACTAACAACAAGACAAGCATCGCAATCGAAAAGAAATGCTGAGTATGAATCAAACGATTGACTTTTGCGCCAGGTTGATCGGCTTTTTGTAGTTTCATGATGATGCCACTTATCATCAAAAATACCAGAATTCCCCACCCCCACCACAGAACAGGGTGAGTTTTTTCTGCCCACCATCCATGCAGGAAGGCCAGTGCAATGACAACAGGATTTCCCCAGTAATGGAATTTGCGAAATTTTGTTTTCCATTTGAGGGGTTGTTTGGCAATTTCTGGAGCATGGGTTCTGAACCCTTTGGGGACACGCTTGAAAGCCATGCAATAGTAATACAGTCCATTGAAAAGGATCAATCCCCATAAACTGATAGTGCCCAAGCTTTCGCTGACTTCTTCCATGACGTGTTCTCTGCTTCCACGATATTTCTCATCATCATCGTCTGCCCGAAGGCCGATTGGTAGCAAAAGTAGAAAGGAAACGAGAATAGCAAAGATGAACAATTTATGTTGAATTTGTGGTTGCATGTCTATTCGTATGGGGAATATATTTGATGGACTTGTACCAAGTTGCATTTAAAAAGATTTGTTTCTTTTTAAACACAGCTTGGTAAATTAAGATGTCAGGGAGTGATAATAAACACCCTTTCCTGACTTTGCAATATCCATTTTGTTAAAAGTTAGGAACGTGAAAGAAAAATAGTATGTTCATTTTTTAATCATCGTTATCGTCCTCATCTCCTTCATCCTCACTGTCTTCATCATCGTCTCCTTCATTGTCATAATCACTATCATCATCGTCTTCTTCATCATTGTCACTGTCTTCGTCATCGTCTCCTTCATGATTGTCATCTTCCTCGTCGTCTCTGTCGTCATCGCTGGTATCGGAAGAGTCGGAAGATAGTACCATGTTTTCGGTTTCGGGCTCTGATGCGTCAGCGACAGCACCATAGCCTACGATGGTGATTGCGAAAATACCGAATCCAATCAACAATTGCATGAACCTAATTATTGCTTTCATAGTGTAACTCCTTTATAAGTCAATTAAAATTTTTACTAATTTTCAGATAGCACCGCTTTTTGCTTAATAATGGATACAGCAATAATTTGGCCAGTGAAAATGAATTGAAAAAGCCATTTTATTTCAGTGTCTTATGGGAAAAGCTGGCATATAGTGACAGTAAAATCAAAGGGCACAATAAAAAAAATGGGGAGGAAATTGGGGAATGGAGTGTGGGATTTCACCCAATTATTGAAAAGAAATCAGATTTGAGATATTAGAATGAGATAACCTTCTTCATCGATGGAGTATTTTATGAAAAAACCATTTAATTTGGTATTGACCTTTTCTCTGACAAGCCTAGTTGCTATCGTGATTTTGATGGTTAGCCTCAGTTGGCTGCTGGGCAACCGACTCGAATCACGTTTGTTGGCAAGAGACCAGGTTTTGATAGCAGCCGCAATTCAGCAGGAAGTGCAAGAGGAACTGGATGAAGGAGTGCCTTTTTCTGCCATTCATCAAGATGCGGAAGCCCGAGACCATATTCTAGAAGAACTCCTGATGATCCCTGGCACGAAGGGAATTGAAATCCTGGATACTTCAGGAAATGTTTTGTGGTCCACAGATCCAGAAAAGTTAGGGACAGAAAGAAATACAGAACTTCTTGCTCAGGTTCTGGAAGGAAAAAGTGCAATTGAATTTCGAGATGAAGATCATACTGCTTTGACTTCTTCTACAGGAAAATCGAGAGACTGGGAATCAGATACAGGTTTGTATGTTCCCATCATTCATAATCAGGAAGTTGTTGGAATTTTTGAGATTCATCGCAATAACCTCCAATTGCAAAAACAAGTGGAGACTTTAAAAACAGAAGTGTATTGGTTTTGTGCTGCCTTTGGTACCGGACTGTATCTGGTGTTGATGTGCATTATTATTCCGGCAGCCAGAGTGATCAGGAATCAGCATAGCCAATTGTCCAGCACGGCAGAATCTTTGAAATTGGTGAATGAAGAGTTGCAAAAAACCCAGAAAGAGTTATTGCAAAAAGAGAGGCTATCGGCAATTGGAGAAGTTTGTGGAGCAGTGGCTCATGGCTTGAAAAACCCAATTTCCAGTGTACGTTCAGCAGTGCAACTGTTGGGGACGCTTTCGTTATCAACAGAAAAACGAGAGGAAATTACTGAAGACATCTTGCAGGAAGTGGATCGCTTGTCTAAGCGCCTCAATGATTTGCTCAATTTCATTCGACCCTTTGATTTGAATACCCAATCTTCTCATTTAGCCGATCTTATCACCAATGCGGTGACAAGCCTCAAATGGAAGGCCGAAGAGGAGGGAATCCAATTGCAGACAGACCTGCCTGAAACAATCGAACCTGTCTTTATTGATCCTTCATTACTGGAAGAGGCTATTTTGATTGTCTTGAGTAATGCGATGGAAGCTTCTTCTGCTGGACAAACAATAGAGTGCCGCCTTCTTTCGATGCAGGATAGGCAAACCATTGTTATTCAAGATCATGGCAAAGGAATTGCGACAGAACTATTACCTCGCGTGTTTGAATGTTTTTTTACAACACGGAGTCAGGGCGTTGGACTGGGGTTGGCCTTGTGTAAAAAAATCATTGAACTGCATCAAGGAACAATCACTATGGAAAGTCAAGAAGATCAGGGAACCGTGGTTTATTTAGAAATCCCTGTAGGTGCCCCTGTCGTGGAAACTCCTGCAATAAACCACTGATTACTGTCCTCAAACAACCCATCCTCTGTGGTGGTATTGGCAGAGTCATTAATGAAGCGTTAAACTTGGACTAGTCAATAACAAAAATTGGAAATATTTATGGGAAAATATTTAGCTGTTATCTTATGTATTGTGTGTGTGTTATTCTTGGTTTACGGGTGTTTTGAAGAGACAAAGGCCAAGAATACGGGAACCATTAACGGTCGGGTTTCTCCAGATGACATCTCAATCCGAATCATTGCAAAAAAATCAGGTACTGACTATCAAATTGAGGATAATATAAAAGGAGAAATCACACTAGCCACAGGAGGAGAGTTCAGCATTGAAAAACTATCTCCTGGAACGTATGACTTGCTTTTCTTTCTTCAAGGCGAATCAAAAGAAAAATACATTGCAAACCGTTGGGGTGAAATTATAGTGGAGGCAGGTAAAATTACTTCAGGGATTAACTATCGTCTGACTCCTAAAAACTCGAATTATAATATTGATGAAGTTCTAGTTGCATTTGAAAACACCAAGGTTGAAGATGCGCAGAAAACAATCCGTTTGCTTGGTTGCACCATCAAAGATAAACCTACTACATTGGGTCAACTGGTGTTGTATCTTGTAGATATTCCTGATGATAAGAGTGTTGGTGAGATGATTTCGATGTTCGTGAAAGAGGAGGGAGTGCAGAGTGCAGAACCCAATGGTATCTCTACAATAAACTAAGCTGTGGTTTAGAATGTAAGTATGGCTTAATTTTTAAAATGAAGATGGTTCTTCATGGCATCTATGACTTTGTCAAGAGAAATGTTCCAGAAAGATACAAATAAGTTTGTACGAATGCAGCTGATGTCCCTTGAAATTTTACATGAGTATATACACAAACTCGACAGGCAATGTTGATCGAGTTTAAGATTGATAGGGCTTAAGCCGCTTTCTTAAAATGTTTCCAAGCATTGTGGTGAGCTTGCTCAGCGACAATATGCAGAATCATATTTTGTTTCAATTGCCAGATGCTCCATGCTTTTTGAGGTTGAATGTCCTGTTTTTGGAGACGAAGCGGCAAGGTGGCAGTCAACTGGAGCAACTTTTTGGGAAATGATAGTTGTGTTGTTGACTTGGATTTATGCCACTTTGGGAAATTTAGCAACTTTCACAAGTTGTTCTGCTGCTAGTTCTGGATTTTTTCTAAATTCATCCAGTTGTTTTGCAACTTTAGCATCGAATAAAGTTTCATGACATGAATTACATTTCGTTACGGGGATATCCTGCATGAGAATATACTCGTCTTTACCTAACACTTTTACTGCTTGAGTTGTTTTATCTAAATGAGCCGTATCCCGATTGCAATTTGGACAAATCATATCAAACCTCCCAAAAGACTGTTATGATGATTACATTCTTTTTTTCTTTAACCACTATACCAATTTTCTTGGTTTTCTGAGTTGAATTTCCAATGATAACATATTTCCATTCCCCTGTTACCATATCTTTTTGACGTTCTGTAATTCTACCACTTAAGATGCCTCGTTCGATATCCTCTACAAAGAAATCATCATCGTTGAGTTCTTTGATTGCATGCTGTGTCAATTGATACATTTCTTTGTTTATTTTCTGTTGAATTCTTCTCAAAACTGCTGAAAACATTAATTATTCTCTATGATGTTCATTCTTCTGACCATGAGCATAATGTGGTACTGATTTCCCCTATATTCCTAACTTTATAATTTAAGCATTTACCATTTCTTAGATTTGCCAGATTTCTAAATTGGCATCAGCCAGAAATCTGGCAATCTTGTTCTGACAGGTCTGGTACAATTGCATTGTTATATCTAACCACTTCACTGCCTTCCTATCTATTCTTTTCTTTTATATATCAGACTCAGTTATGTACTCAATCTCATGAGCTTCTTCGTACTCTGGGATTTGCCATTTCTTAATTAACTTGTCAACAACATGATTTGGGACTGAATAATCTCGGTTCTGGTTTTGTGTCAATAATTGGTTATATGGGACTTCTAAATAAATAATTTTTATTCGCGCCTTATAATCGTTAAAAAGCGAAGTCCATTTATTTCTTATATCCCTAGTTAAATTGGTTGCATTAAAAACAAATGATTGTTTCTGACGAAGGAATTCTTTTGCCTTCTCTTTGCCTAATTGGATTACCTTTCCATTTCCCTTTTTATCAGTTGGTGAAATGCGATTCTCCCTTCTAATTTCATCCAAGGAAAGTACTGGGTAGTCTAAATTCTTATTTATATAGGTGTCTTTACCTGTTCCAGGGAGAGCCGACATCATGTAAACTGAATATTCTAAATTATCGAATGGTTCATATTCTAAGGCCATTTCAGGTTTATTCAAATACAGATATCGTGCGAGATTAGAATTGAATAATCTATTTTTCCCAAAGCAGTTATTTTCTTCACAGAGTGTTTTGAACAATTCAATCTTGAGGAGAACATCTTCTTTGTCAATGCATTCTCGGCCTAAAACATCGGCTTTTGCTAATATATACAGGTGCCTCGTATTTAAAACTAAACTGACTTTTATGACTTCTTTTTGAGGATTTTCTTTGTCAATTACCCATAAGGGTAAGCCGTGGTGCCGGACTAATTTTGCTATTTTTTCCCTTACGATAAACGGGGTTGGTATTTCTTTATACAACAATTCTCTGGTGGTGGCTTCACCTCTTTTTGAATGTTTTGGTGAGATAATAGAAGTGACTCCATCAATTGTCTCAGTTGTAGTTGTTGAACGTTTTTCAATGTCGTGAAGTAACGCAGATGCATATAAAATATTTTGATCTAAATCTTTTTCTTCCTTAAATTCTGGCAAAGAAATGAGTGAATCCACAACCAATTTGGTATGGATAAATACATCACCTTCTGCATGCCACTTCGGATCTTGTGGCACACCTTTCAAGTCTGCAAACCAGTTGAATGTATCCTCGACCAGGCTCCAGTCAATTTCTGAATTCGGATGAAACGTAGGGAATTTCCAAGTCATTTTTGTCCTAAATACTCATAACCAAACCATTTATACTTTGAGTAATCAATTAACTTTGCAGGTTTCCATGTTTTCGTCCAATGTATATCAGTTTGGACATGAGATTTTCTAACAAGTTTGAATAAATTATTGAATTCATTCTCAGCCACTGGAATATTGCCATCATTTGTTTTGAAAGCATTTTTATTTCTAATAACAAACCCTTCTGAACAGTCTTTACCAGTTTCAGGAGAATATCCTCCTAGTTTTCCAGGAGTTTCGACGCTCTCTGTCCATTTCATTCCAAGGTTTTCAAATAACCATTTTTCTAGAATTTCGTTTTCATCGGTTTGTTCATTAAACATTTCTTTCAAAAATTTTTTAATGGGTATTTCAGGAACGGTTGGGAACTCAAAAATTTCAGCATAAAATTTTACCTCCTCCCATGACAACCATAGGTCACCCTCTCTCACGGCAAAAAGATAGAAATAGGAGTCTAAATTTTTATACGCTATTGAATGAATCCCATACATATTTTCACCAAAAATCTCAATATTTCCTAAATCATGTTTTATTAATTCCCACCTTTCTCTCATAGGCTTATCCCAGGGATGATTAGTAGGTGAGGTATGAGATCGAGCAAATACTCCGCGTTTGCTAAAGCAATTGTTCTGCCCATCAAGTTTTTCTGTTAAAATCAATCCCTCCATTTCTGCAAAAGATTTTAAATAACCATCAGGCATGAAACGATCATCAGATGTAGAACCCAAGCTTATTTTTGCATGTAAACTTCTACAGTATTTTCGGGACTCATTCATTTGAATTTTTCAATATTAATTTTTGAAGTGTTTAGATATAAAGCCAAAGTCAGCGACCACTTGCCCCTACGAAAATTTATGCAAAAGAGATGAATGTTCAAGTTACTACAGAACTTTGATTGAAACGCGCAGGGTTCCAGGTCTGTGTGAATGTGATTGATTGTTTGCAAAAATTTCTGATTTTTCTTAATTTCTATCACAGACTAGTTGTGCTAGCCTAAAATTGATCAGTTTTTCATAGTCGTGACCATCGAAAATTGACCAGTTGATGTCAATTTCCGATACTGAATAACAATGATCAACCATTCAGTATCGGAGAAGGAGATGTTAAAAATGGATCA
>JANQHV010000515.1 GCA_028282505.1 SAR324 cluster bacterium
GAATTGAAGCCGATACCCTGTTCATTCTCAATGTTGGACGTTTGCATCATAAAAAAGGGCTCGATCTACTGTCAGAAGCCTTAAAATCTTTAGCAGGCATGAACTGGCAGATGGTATTTTTGGGAAAAGACGATGATGGAACAAAGTCCGTCTTAGAAAAACAATTTCAAGCTGATGGTCTGTCTGGACAGGTTCGCTTTCTTGATATGTGTTCTCCTGATTTATTACCGACAATCTATTCGGCTGCAAATTTATTTGTTTTACCCAGTCGACACGAAAATTTTGGTAATGTTGTGATAGAGTCACTGGCTTGTGGAACACCGGTACTGATCTCTGATCGAGTTGGTCTTTCCAATGAAATTAAAGCAGGAAAAGTTGGCTGGGTTTTACCAAGGACGGCATCCGACTGGACAAAAACAATACATGAGATTCTGCACAATCCCGATATGTTACACCAAGCCATCTCCCAAACACGTGCATGGGTTGAAAAAAATTTTTCGAATGAAATCACAGCCAAACAAATGCTCTATCATTATTATTCCCTTCAGAAATAGTGTTCAGGATGTGTCAATCCCACTTGACCACAAAACCATTCCAATAGACAGATTGCAGTCACGTATTGCATGTGATAAAAGAATCTGTCCTGCATTTGATTAATCTGGTGTCAGGTGCTTCATTGATATCGATGAGTACGTTATGATCACAATTGTTGGTGGAAAATTTCGAGGAAAAAAAATTCAAGTTCCTCAAGGAGAAGAGGTCCGCCCTACTTTGAATCAGACGAGGGAGGCCATCTTCAATATCTTGCAAAATTTAGTTTGCTTCCCAGACATGGTCGCATTAGACCTTTATGCGGGCTCAGGTGCGATGGGATTGGAAGCTCTCAGTCGTGGAGTGCCACAAGCTTTTTTTGTGGAAAAGTCTTCCAAAGTTTTCAAAATTTTACAAAAAAATGTCCGTTCGTTGCCGATTGAAAAGAAGCAAGCCATTGTCATCTGTCAATTTGCTAATCGCTGGCTCACTCAGGCTGTTATTGAGGAAGCATTGTATCTTATTTTCATTGACCCTCCTTACCAGTCTCAGGAATATGAAGAAGTTCTTTTGCGAATCAGTGAAATTCCTGCAATCCTTCAGAATTCCATATTGGTTGTCGAATCTTCAATTTCTGATCACGTTCCTCTTAAAAATAATTTAGAAAGAATCAAATCCAAGCAATACGGGCAGACTAAATTAGATTTTTTAGTAAAATGTTGACATATCTTGTGCTAACATGAGCCTCTAAATATGAATTTTATACCTGTTTTTTATTGAGTATCAGTACACAACAAATGTTAGATCAATTGGATTTAAATCGATTGCCTCGTCATGTTGCTGTCATTATGGACGGCAATGGACGATGGGCCAAAAAACGTTTTCTGCAAAGATTCCAAGGTCATCGGAATGCCATCAATGCGGTCAGAACGACGATAACAACGGCAGCAGAATTACATCTGACGTCTTTAACCCTCTATGCCTTTTCTACAGAAAATTGGAAACGCCCTCCAAAAGAGATCTCGGTATTGATGGATTTACTGGTGGAATACCTTCAAAAAGAACTGGATACGATGAACGAGAACAATATTCGTTTTCGGGCCATCGGAGATTACGCAAAATTGCCCGATTTTGTACAAAAACACTTGCAACATACCTTTCAGTCAACCGCCAACAACACAGGGATGGTCTTGAACCTGGCCTTGAATTATGGAGGACGTGCAGAAATCATCCGGGCCATTCAATTGATTATGAAAGGGGTACAGGAAAAATCGGTATTGCCTGATCAAATTGATGAAAAGCTGGTCTCCAGTTTTATGTATACGTCAGATCTCCCAGATCCCGATTTGATTATTCGTACCAGCGGAGAACAGCGCATCTCGAATTTCCTTCTCTGGCAATCGGCTTATTCTGAATTTTATTTTACAGATGTTTTGTGGCCGGATTTCACCAAAGAAGATTTTTATAAAGCCTTGCTTGAGTTTCAACAACGACAACGTCGTATGGGAGGAACATAACACTCATTGCCTTGAAAATTAAAGACTTCCAGAGAATAAAATTGTGGTAACACCGAACGCCTGCCGGGCATACCACAACTTCCGTACCGGTGATTAGGAGCGACAAAGGCTCTAATCCGGCGTTCTGGTTCCACCAAATTATTCATCCAACTATATTATATGCTAGAGACTGACAACTTAACTGCTGATAAGAAAAACGATTTGTCTACCCGTATCAAAACAGGAATTCCTGCTGCAATCCTGATTTTGGGCATCCTCTCCTATACTCCTGTTTATATAGTAGGAAGCGTGGTTTTGATGTTTGCTGTTGTGGGTATTTTTGAATTTGATAATATGTTTGGCAGCAATCAAGTGCGTCTGAGGTTGATCCCCATCTTGGGAGGCACTTTCCTGCTGACGGTTGGAGCCATTTTTGGTGGTATCATCGGTTTGACGACGGCATTGTTATTGACGTGTACGGGTTTATTTTTTCATCTCTTGATCATCGACCCACCACCATCTACTGCTGACTTGCAATCACTGGGCATTTGTTTATTTGGAATTATCTGGATTCCCTGGTCTTTAAGCCACATCACATTGATCAAAGATTTCCAGGAAGGCACATCATTATTGTTACTGCTGGTGTTTATCATTTGGGTGAGTGACATTGCTGCATATTTTGGGGGAAAAACGTTTGGTCGTCTCCCACTGGCTCCTGGCATTAGCCCGAATAAGACGATTGAAGGCAGCATTTGTGGAATACTGGCAAGTGGAGTCATTGCAGCAGGTTACTCGTTCTTTTTTGTAGAATCGATAGGAGGAATCACCGGTCTTCTGATTGGTGTGTTCATTGCGGCAATTGGGCAGGTAGGGGATCTGATTGAATCAAAAATAAAACGTCTCTGCAATGTCAAAGATTCCGGTCACATTTTTCCAGGTCATGGAGGTGTACTGGACCGTGTGGATAGTTTTTTAACCGCAGCTCCTTTTTTCTGTTATCTCGTGTACTGGATCAACCGATAGCAGGGGTTCAATGACAAAAAAACGCTTGACGATTCTTGGTTCTACAGGATCCATTGGTACCAGTACATTGGATATTGTTCGCCAATTCCCCAACCATTTTGATGTATGTGCATTGTCCTGCCACAGTCGAGTCCAACAGTTGGCAGAGCAAATCCGTGAATTCCATCCCGACATTGTATGTGTTGGTTCAGAAGAGCAGGCAGACTGGTTGCAAAAACAATTTGCAGCAAAAGATTTGACTATTGTGTATGGAGATGAAGGGCTGATTCAACTGACTGCGGAAACTAAGGTAGATTTGGTTGTTGCAGGAATTGTCGGTTCTGCCGGGTTGCGTTCGACTTATGCCGCCATTGAAAGAGGATATGATATCGCCCTGGCCAATAAAGAAACGATGGTCCTGTCAGGGGAATTGATGGTAACGAAAGCTCAGGAGACCGGTAGTACTATTTTTCCTGTAGATAGTGAACATAATGCGATTTTTCAATCACTGGTGGGGCATCAGCAATCAGATATCGAAAAAATTATTTTGACAGCATCCGGTGGGCCATTTCGCGATACACCACTTTCACAGTTTCACCAGATTACCCTGCAAGATGCCCTGAATCACCCCAATTGGAATATGGGTAACAAAATTACCATTGATTCTGCAACAATGATGAATAAGGGGTTGGAGGTCATTGAAGCACGATGGTTATTCGATATCCCTGTTTCGCAGATTGAAGTAGTCATTCACCGAGAGAGCATTGTGCATTCATTAGTTGAGTATACCGACGGGTCTTTTATTGCTCAGCTTGGTTTGCCAGATATGCGTATTCCAATCGCATTTTGCCTTGCCTATCCAGCACGATTGCCTTTACGAAGTGAAAAAATGAAAATGGCCGAATTAGGAAAGTTACATTTTGAACCGGTTGTTTGGGAAAAGTTTCCATGTTTAGAGATGGCAATTTCTGCAGCCAACCTGGGGGGGGCTGCACCGGCTGTACTGAATGGTGCCAATGAGGCAGTAGTTGCTGCCTATTTAGAGGAACGGATTCACTTTTTGGAAATTGCTGGTATATTAAAAAAAGTACTGGAACAATTGTGCCTCTCCCAGAAAAGTCAGGAAAACCATTATCCGTTTTTGCATCACATTCAAACAATCGATGATGCACTGAAGGCAGACAACTGGGGCCGTTTAGAAGCTCAATCATTAATCAACTGAGACAAGGCTATGATTTCTGTTATTTCTTTTATTGTCATTTTAGGTTTTCTTATTTTCATTCACGAAATGGGACATTACTTGGCGGCTCGTCATACAGGAGTCCATGTTCAAACATTTTCCATTGGTTTTCCTCCCAAACTGTGGGGAAAAAAATATGGAGATACGGAATATATCATTTCTTGGATTCCACTGGG
>JANQHV010000540.1 GCA_028282505.1 SAR324 cluster bacterium
TTTGAGGCGAATATCGGGAATATTTAACAAAAATTTCCCAAAAAATGAGCCGTTTTGACGGATTTGCAGTAGGATCAATATTTTTAACACAGCTTCTTAGCTGTACTGAGGAGAAAATATGAGATTGAAATGTTGGATGATATCATGGGCAATGCTGTTGGTTGCAACCGTGGGAATGGCAGAAAATAAAGAAGTTTCATTGGCCACTTTGAACTGGGCTCCATATGTTGGAAAAAAACTAGAAAACCATGGATTCACGGCCGAGATTGTTTCTGAGGCATTTAAACGAGCAGGGTATCAAGTCGAAATTAAATTCATGCCTTGGAAACGCGTATTGTCTCAAGTGAAACTCGGAAAATTTGATGCGGGCTTTCCAGCTTACTATTCAGAAGAAAGAGCGAAGCTATACGCAGTTTCCGATTCTTTCATCGATGGACCATTGGTTTTTTACAAACGAAAAGACAAATCCATTTCATATAAAACCCTTGAGGATTTAAAACCCTATAAAATTGGTATCGTCCGAGGCTATGTCAATACACCAGAGTTTGACTCAGCGGATTTTCTCCAAAAAAAACTGGCAAACAGTGATGAAGCAAATTTGAAAAAACTATTTAAAGAAAAGATTGATTTAACGATCATTGATCAATTCACAGCCGCTCACATTCTCAACACCAGTTTTTCACAAGGCAAAGGAGCTTTGGACTTCATAGCCCCTCCTCTCCAGCTCAAAACACTCCATGTGATCTTTTCCAAAGAAAGCAAAGAGTATGAAGCAAGAGTAGCAGCCTTCAATCAAGGGCTCAAAGCCATCATACAAGATGGCACGCTGAAAATGATTGTAGAACGGCACAATCTATAAACAGAACGATAATTCTTTATGCGCTCTTTCAAAAGATCCGAACCAAGATTGAAGGCGAAGATTCAATACCAGTTTGACAATTTGATGGCCAAAGGTGGTTTCACCATCTTCCTGTCCTTAATGTTTTTATTCTTCTGTGGCTTTTTATTCATGAGCGCCTCACGCATCCTGTTGAACTGGTTTTGGCCTGATGAAACGCTGCCCGCCCTGACCGATTACCTATGGAGGGTCACGGTTCAAATGGGTTTGACCGGAATCCACCACGATAACCTAAGTCACCCATTGCACAAAACAGTGGCCATTTTGACAGTGGCCCTGGGCATGGTACTTTTTTCCAGTATGGTGGCTTTTATCAATGCCGTGTTCAATGAAAAAATCCGTAGCTTACGGAAGGGGACGAGTACCGTCATTGAAGAAGGGCACACGGTGATCTTAGGCTTCAATGAACATGTTCTGGAAATACTGCAAGAATTGATCATTGCCAACGAATCAGAAAAAAAAGCAGTGGTGGTGATCCTTTCCGAAACTGACAAAGAGCTCATCGACGATACCATCCACAACAACATTTCCGATACCAAGACCACAAGAATTGTCGTAAGGCATGGCAATAATTCCTCCATCACCGATTTAAATAAAGTCAGCATCACCCATGCCAGGTCCATCATTGTTACCAATTATAGCCTGCCTTCAGCTTCGGAGGAGGAAAGAAACGAGGCAGACTTTCGTATCATCAAGTCACTGATGGCGATTGTTTCCATCATTGGAGAGGTCCACATGCCTCCGGTGGTAACCCATCTCCATTCTCCAGTCAACCGCCGTTTGGCTCATAATATTGCTCCAGACTCGATCACCATCATCGATGCCAGTGACGTATTATCCCGTGTTCTAGCCCAAACCTCATTGTATACTGGTTTAGCCCTGGTGTACAGCAAACTGATCGGTTTTGAAAATCAGGAAATCTATTTCTTCCGCCCCTCTCACGGATGGTTGCGTTACCCCTACGGTCAATTAATTTTTCATTTCATTCGCAGTTCCCTGATCGGGTTTCGTACCGCAGATGGCAGGATTATCCTCAATCCTCCCAAAGACTTCATTCCTGAAAATTCTTATGATGGCATTCTGATTGCTGAGGATGATTCGGATATCCGTTTTTATGAAAGGCCTGTCATTTTGGTGGATCGTCCCACATTTTTCATCAAAAAAGCCACCCTGGGCATCGAAAATCAAATTATCATTGGGTGGAGTGCTAAAATTCCTTCTCTGATCCAGGAATATACAAAACATTTGCTGGAAGGCTCCAGTATCACCATCCTGGCCCCAATTATTTCTGAAGAAATGCAAGCGGTCTTCACGACTTTACAACAGGCATATCCGCATATCAAATTTGATTTCATGAAGGGAAATGTCCTTGTACCAGGGATGCTGGATCAGCTACAACCCGCACACTATGACAGTGTGATCATTTTGGCGGCAGACCAGGCACAGAGCAATGACGTGGATTCTCAAACTATTTCCATACTACTGGAATTGCGCAGCTACTTTCGACGTTTGGAACATGAACATCAAACCAAAGTCAAAACAAAGTTGGTGACCGAAATTATGAACTCCGAACATGTCGAGCTATTGATGGAAATGGAGGTCAAGGATTATCTCGTTCCTTTTCAATTCATCTCCAAAATCATTGCTCAAACCTCTCAAGAACCTGATGTCCTTCGTGTGTATTATGAATTGTTTGATGCCAGGGGGTGTGACATTTATGTCAAATCAGCCTCTCTCTACTTTGAAAATTTACCCATTTTGACCTCCTATGCTCATTGCATGAAAGTCGCCATGATGCGTGGGGAAACATGCTTTGGCGTGATGAAAGCTCAAACTGACTCACAAGATAAAGAGTATGGGGCTCACCTTTCGCCTTATAAAAATGAAATTTTTAATTTGACAGAAGCTGACGGAATCATTGTTCTTTCTCACTATCGTAGTTGAGAGAGACCTTATCTTCACTTGACGCATGCAAGATTCTATACAAATTCAATGTCCGGAGTGCCATACCTCCCACTCCATTAATGCTGATTACTCTAAAAATATGATCATTTGCCGAAAATGTTCTGTCAAGTTTTTAGTCCCGATTTCTATCCTGTCCTCAACCCACAGTAAAGAAGCACAATTGTCCGTAGAGACGCAGTTGAGCGATCTGGAAAAGAACTACCGCTTGAACGACACACAATTAAGAGACAAATATCAGCAGGAAAAGCAACAACTGGAACAGGCGAAGATGAAGTTTGCCCAAGAATACCAACGGTTGTCTCAGGAGAAAACCAATGACACCATGCAAGTCAGCATTACCAATTCGATAGCTGCTCGATTACTCAGAATTGTGTTTTCTATCTATTGTATTATCACAATTGCGTTGACACTCTCCCACATGTTGTTTGAATATCGTTCTGCCAAAGATTCGATCATGGAGGATTTGAAGAAGGGGGCAGAAGTTTTCAATGATGGGGTCGGCCTGGCTTTATGGCATGAAGATCAAGAACAAGTTTCATCTATGATTCAGGGCGCTTTGAATTTTCCTGGTATCATTGGCATGAAAGTGGAACAGGCTGCCGGAGATTGGGAAGAGAGTGGCGGAATCGCTTTGGATGCCGAAGGACAACTCATTCGTCACGAGAATGAAGAAACAAACGAGCAAATCCGTTCTGATTTGTTGAAAGAGATCTTTTTTTATTCCACAGAAGTCATTTTTGAGGAAGAAGGAGAAGGGATAGTAGCTGGAACGATCACGCTCTATTCAAGCACAAGTGTTGTGTTCGACCAGGTCAAAGACGGGTTTCTGGTGATCTTAGTCAATGCGGCGTTGAAAACCCTGGCTTTGTGGATCATTTTTTTGATAGTGAGTCGTTATGTCCTCACACGCCCTCTTTCTATTTTAGGCAATGCGGTCGGTCATTTGAACTTAGATAATCTGACCGCCTCAAAAATCAATATTGGGACCAAAGGAAACAACGAAATCAAGTTATTAGAAGTGGCGTTTAATCGGATGGTCAACAAATTAGTGGAAGAGAAACAATTTCTCTCCCAGGTGATGGACACGTTTGAAAAATTCGTTCCTAAACAATTTCTTGCTCATGCTGCCAATGATGGAATCCACTCGATCAAACTGGGAAAAATTATGGACGATGATCTCAGTGTGCTCTACAGCACTTTGGTTGCCGATCCTCCGCTTCTGTTGGCCGATTCAACAGAAGTGTTCACATTTCTCAACAACTGCGTGCAGCATTTAGAAGAACCCATTGAACGAAATGGAGGATTCATTGACAAATTCACAGGCGAAACGCTGCTGGCCTTGTTTGATTTAGACAGCGATGCCCATGAAGCCATGTATGCTATTTATGCAGCCTTGGACATGTTGCGGGGTATTGAAAATTTCAACAGCAACTTGTCTACGAAAAACATAGGAAAAATAGAAATCCATATTGGGATTCATAGTGGAAAATTAGGCATCGGCACTGTTGGTGGGGCGTTGCATATGGAGCCCATGATCGTTGGGGAAGCGATGGAAATTGGAGAGCGTTTGACCAAATTAGCCCTGATGTACGGTTCTTCCTTGCTGGTTTCCGAAAAAACGGTCGATTTGTTGTCACCTGGCCATCCATTCCTCTTCCGTGAAGTGGATTATATCAAAATCGCCGGCCTGGAACCGATGTATATCTATGAGGTTCTCAATGCCGAACCAACCGAAGCACGTCAAAAAAAATCGACCAATCAAGAGGGATTGAAAAAGGCGATTGCCGCCTACCGTCACCAAGATTGGAATCTGGCCATGGAAGAGATCAAAGCCTACCAGCAGCAAAACCCAGACGACCCATTGGCTCGGTTGTATTTCAACCGCTGTGCTCATAACCAACAGTCTCCCCCACCTACTGACTGGGACGGAACCTGGTACATGCGGCGCAAATGACAAACCCTCCCGACATCACATTAGGAATGTTCCAAAAATAACTTACACATTTACTTGTCTTTTATTCCGATTTCCTGCGTTGATGCATCGCCCACTTAGTTCGACTACGCAGACGATCCATCGCCGTATCGACGGACCGCTTGAAAATCGAAAAAAATCCTGCGCAAATTTGTGTAAGTTATTTCTGTCGCCTTCCTTAGCGATTCCTAAAGGCTGAACAGGAAAATGAACTCCTGAATCAAATATGGTTCTGTTCATCAAGTCATTGGAAAGAGAAATGCTACCATAAAAATTAATCTTGGGTTGCAAAAGCTATACTTTTGAGTTAGATAATATTAAGAACCTATTTGCAAAAGATAGCTCGTTGCGAAAAATCGATCTCATTGAGAGGACTTTTGAGAAAATTTAAGGTGAATAGTGAGTCTATTCAACGAAAATTTTCCCAATTTTCCTACACAGTCTTTGATTTCTAAAGAGGTAATATGCAATTGAAATGTTGGATAATATCATGGGCAATACTATTTATTTCAACCGTAGGCATGGCAGAAAATAAAGACATCTCATTGGCTACTTCGAACTGGGCTCCGTATGTTGGAAAAACATTAGAAAACCATGGGTTTACTGCCGAGATTGTTTCTGAGGCGTTTAAACGGGCAGGGTATCAAGTTAAAATTAAGTTCATGCCTTGGAAACGAGTATTGTCTCAAGTGAAACTTGGAAAATTCGATGCCGGCTTTCCAGCTTACTATTCGGCAGAAAGAGCGACGCTATACGCCATTTCCGATTCTTTTCTCGACGGACCATTGGTGCTTTATAAACGAAAAGACAGTTCCATTTCATATAAAACGCTCCAGGATTTAAAGCCCTATAA
>JANQHV010000556.1 GCA_028282505.1 SAR324 cluster bacterium
AGCACAACCAGTGTCGTGGTCAAGTAAAAATGAGTCATTTGCATAAAAGGGATGTCTACGAAGCTATTCTAAATACAAATCGAATTGAGAAAGTGTTAAAACGCACTGGCTTAGTCAGCCCACTTTTGATATCCGAACTTCATTTATTCGTTCTATGCTTTCTGGTTTTGCAGCCTCTAAAACAACTCAGACAAAATAGAAGCTCGTCGCAAGGGCAATTAGCTAAAAAAGTGGGAACACACATTATTTGATGTGCGGACAAGAAGAGTTTGATACTCGAAAGATTAAAGATTCCATGTTGAGCCAATGCTTGGAAGAAGTGGGAAGTCTGTCTAGTGAAGATCAGCATATCTTAGCTGTCTTGGTTGATTCATTTATCAAACGGCGAAAATGTGAAAAATTGATGCAAGCATAGCAATAGATTGCCAGATAAGCATCAAACGATTATAATCAAAAACTTGAATGCTTTTTACCAAAAACTACCATTCAAGCAGGTAGCAAATAGACGGAAAACGTCCAAACAATTGAGTGAGAATGTTATGAAAAAAAATGTGGAGATTCCAGCTACACCAAAAAACATTCTATCTTCTGATGATCTCTTTGAAAATGCTTCTGAAGAAACATTGAGGAAACTTGCCTCTGATGATCAGTTCATGGAAGAAGTAGAAAATGAAATGGCTCAACTGGATCATTTAAGCCAAGAAGTGAAACAAGGTATTCAGGAACTAAGGGAGTTATGCCAGAAGATGTAGCTCGCCTCAGAAAAAAAGCTCAAGAAAAGCTCACAACCTTCAATCAAGAATATGGACTTTTAAAACGCATTGAGTCCGATCTAAAAGATTTTCTCAATATTTTACTTCAATATCATCCCCAACAGAAAAAACTCACCTTATATACGCAAACCAAACACAAGATCAGTGATTGGATTGAAGAATTGAATGATTTAGAGGAAGAGATTGACCAAGAAAGGCTTAAATTAAAAGATCGTTTACAACGGTTAAAACAATTTAGAGATGTTCCTTGATAAAAAGTGTGAGTAGGGATGTAGTGGTCAGCAGAATGGCACAAGGACCACCTTTGGCACACTTGTTTTGGACTTTAAACTCCCCGCTTTTGGGATCTTTGACGGTATTTTTTAAGGTCTGGTGGTAATACTCCAGCACATCGGATATTATCTTTTGACTGCACTGGGGAGTTCTGGTATTTTTTTCAATATCTGGTTGGGCCGCATTCCGCTTGTTAACCGTTTTTACTGTTGGGCTTCCTTCGATCCTCGCCAAAGCATCCAGGAAGCCTTCTTTCTCGTATTCCATGATAAATTGAAGCGCGTCGCCTCCTTTGCCACAGCCAAAGCATTTCCACACCTGTTTGGCTTCGTTGACACTAAAGGAAGGTGTTTTTTCGTCATGAAAGGTGCACAGACCAACCAATTCCTGGCCTTTCAGTTTGAGTTCAATGCCTCGTTTCCTGACTTCCGCCACCAAGTCAAGGCTGCCTTTGATTCGCTCCAGTTCTGTGTCTGATATTCTTCTTGTCATCTTGTCTCCTTCGGGCGGCGTTCCGCATCTCAAAGATCAAATCTCTCAATAAGTTCAAGGTTTCACGCAATTGAATCGGATTGACCAGAGCATGACCAGTACGATACTGGATATCCTTTTACTCTAATCCTTTCCCTTCAATTACAAAAATTACTTGCCGACTATCGACAAGCTTCGTTTCGTGAAGCGTTCCACCCACACATAAAAGGTAGGCTTCACGGAAAATGTCTTTTGTCTCAATCTCATGCATTGGATTCTCCTTATAAAAAAGTATACCTATTAATAGAAAATTATTTTCTAATAAAAGTAAATTTAAATTTATTTTGAGTTGATTATCCAGGAGATACTGGAATAATTTGAGGGAATAAATCAAGTAAATGGAGGAAATATGAACAGAAAACAATCAACAATTCCTAAAGAATTCCCTAAGAGTCTCAAGCAGCTTCGACAAGGTTTTGGCTGATCTCAAGGGCAATTAGCAATTAAACTGGGTACCGATACTCGTCGTATATCAGAGTATGAGCGTGGATTATTTTGTCCTGCTACGGATATGATGCTAAAAATAGCAAATATTTTTGATGTTAGTGTAGATTATCTACTCAATAGGGATAGAAAAAGCACTATCGAGATTCAAAATCAGGACTTATTAAAAAAAGTGGAAGAAATTGATCAATTGCCCCAAGAGGAGCAAAAAACAATTATTGATTTGCTAGATGCCTATGTTAAACGAAGTCCATTTAGGCAAATGATGCAAGGCTAATTAAAGAGGAGTTTCGATGCTACGTAATTACACTGCCCATTATGTCAAGATTGATTCTGGTTACATGGGACAACTGTTAGAATGGCCGGAAGTGATCACCGAAGGCAAAGATATAGAAGATTGCCGTTTGATGTTAAGGGATGCTTTA
>JANQHV010000583.1 GCA_028282505.1 SAR324 cluster bacterium
TTTGAGAAAATTTAAGGCGAATAGTCGGCCTATTTAACGAAAATTTTCTCAAAACAGACGCCAATGAGGCGGTTTTACAGTAGAATCAGGTTTTTCAAACAGGTTCTAAGATTCGTAAACGTATATGAGTTAAATGAAACGAGTGATGGACCAAACGAAAAGTAATCCAGTTGGTATGCCGACATATATTGTTTTCACAACAGCCACTTGCCAGGATGCTGCTTTTTCGTGCATGAATTTGGCAATATTAGGATCATGAACATCCCACATTCCGTTTCTCTTAATGATGGTACCAAGCATTAAGCCAAGAGCAAAACCGATAGCTAGACAAGTGAGATGTATTCCCATTGGGTCTCCTGCTGCCCACCAGGCCGCAACACATCCTATCAGTCCTGCTACTATAATTCCAACAAACTTGGCAATGTTATTCGGGGATTTCGACAACCCAATGATGTAGCCAAACACAAAACCAATTGACCACGAACCAACTGCTATCCACATGGCAAATTCTCTTTATTCAATTTGTTATCCTGATCACGAGCAATAGTTCTTACAATCTTATTCAACTATCTCTGGAAAAATATGTTTTCCCAAATAGCAAAAAAAACGTTTTTTGTCTATGGGGAAGGACTACTCATTTTTTCGGGGAGAATTTATACAATAATAATTTCAATAACTTAGGAAGATATGAAAAATGAAGAAAATTCATAGGAAAGAGAGAGTTGGCAACAAAATGCTGGGCCATGGAGAACCAGATGCCTTATTTTGAAAGATGTGTTTGAAGTCAAAACATCCAGGAGGTATACTTAAGAAACATGTTGTTTTTGAAAAAAAACGTGTATTTTCTAGTACTGTATGAAACAGTTTAGATCATCTAATATAGTAGTGAGATTTTGGTTTTGTTTGGCACATTGAATGCTATGTCACCCTGAGCGTAGTCGAAGGGTCTCTGAGATGCTTCGACTACGCTCAACATGACAGTTTTCGGGAGATTGTCTCATGGGCAAAGAGGATACCAAACAAAACCTAATTCACGGCACTATATAAAGTTGCTTTTAAAAAAGTGACAGTACCTTTAATTCTTCTCGCTATCATTCTTTTTTTCAAGAAGAGGTGGGACACTTCACGCTTAACGGTTTGTTAATTTATGTCTGATCGTGTACTGATAATGTTTGCCCGCTACCCTAGATTAGGAAGGGTGAAAACCAGAATGACGAACTCAGAATATTCTCCCCACCCTTTATCCATTGAGCAGGCATCGATATTATACTATTTCTTTTTAAAGGACTTGCTTTCACGTTTTCAAGCGGCAGTGCATGATTCAACAGAAGATTTCGATTTGTTGGTGATGCTGGGAGAGGCGACTCTGGAGGAAAAATCGCAATTTGAGCAGCAGTTTGCATTGCATCCTTCGCAGGTAGAATTGTTGCCTTCTGATGTCAAAGATTTAGGGAAATTGATGGAACAGAGTTTTGTGCATTGTGCTGAGAAGGGGTACCAGAAAATGGCTCTGATTGGTAGTGATGTCCCACAACTCAAAGTAGAGTGTATTCGTCAAGTATTTCGCTATTTAGACGAAGTGTCAATGGTCATTGGGCCTGATAATGACGGAGGAATGTATTTAGTGGGATACTCGCAACCACTGGGTTTGATGGAAGAAGACATCATTTGGGGACAAGGAACCGACCGTAACGAAGTGATCCAACGGTGTCAGGATCAATCGGTGACATACCAATTATTGCCTGAAGAAATTGATATGGATACCAGTGAAGATCTGGCTCAGTGGTATCATGAACTCCAACAACTTCCTGAAGAGCTGGAGTATCAAAAGAAAGAATGTCCCAATACGTTGATGTTTCTGGAGCAGTGGTTTAGTGCTTGAGCAACCT
>JANQHV010000612.1 GCA_028282505.1 SAR324 cluster bacterium
CCCTTTTCCCATCAAAGAAGCAACATACGATCCTTCTCCTCCTGATCGCTGTCTTTCTAAAATAACATCGAGTATTTCTTGAAAATTCTTTTGCAAAATCTTTTATGAAAACTGGAATTGATTAAAAACAAAGCTCCTGATTTCTACTCATGAATCTCGGAGTTGGAATATTTCTTTCATATTTTTTTGAAAAAGACATTGACATCCAGGACATTTCTTTTTATCCAAACGAAGTCTATTCGTCCATTTATATTCTGTCTTTCGTCAAGAGATTAATCAGGGAAAATGTTGCAGGCTAACTTTTTTCCAGCAAAAACTCAATTTAAAGATCATCCCTCTTCAAAAGGAGTATCCAATGGCAGAGTCAACTTCTCTTATCAACCTATCTCAAATCAATTCATGTGCCCGACTGCTCATTCGTAAAATTCCTTCCATTGTTGAGGGATTAAAATATATCAGAAAAAAAGATAAAAATGAGGCACTCTCCATTGGAACTTACCTGGAACGCAATGCAGAAAAATATCCATCGCTTCCTGCCATTCTATACGAAGACTCTTGTTACACCCACCGACAATTCAATGAATGGATCAACCGTTATGCCAACTATTTCACGATGCAGGGAATAAAACACGGCGATGCAGTGGCCATTCTACTGGAGAATCGACCCGAAATCTTAGTTTGCGCTGGAGCACTAGCCAAATTAGGAGCAATTGCCGCACTGATCCACACCCAACAACATGGAGATGCGTTATTACACAGCCTGCTTCTCTGCAATCCCAAAGCTTACGTGATTGGTGAAGAATTGATGGATTCTTTTCAAGAAATTCAGTCTAAACTGAACCCAGAGGATGAACCTCTTTATTTCCTACCCGATACCAATCAATCTCGTCCCCCTAAAGGATATATAAATCTGGCAGAAGCGACAAAGAATATTTCATTTCAAAATCCACCCTCCACCACTTCCGTTAAATTAAAAGATCCCTGCTTCTATGTCTACACTTCAGGTACGACGGGACTGCCCAAGGCTGCCATCATGACGCACTTTCGCTGGATTAAAGCCTCTGCAGGATTCGGCATGCTGGCCCTCAACATGACGCCTGAGGATGTGATATACGTTGCGTTACCATTTTATCACAACAATGCCATCACCGTAGCCTGGTCGTCTGCAGCTGCCAGAGGGTCCACCGTTGCCATTAGCAGAAAATTCAGTGTGAGCCGTTTTTGGGAAGACACTCGTAAATTCCATGCCACCGCATTTTGCTACATCGGTGAATTATGTCGCTACCTCATGAATCATTCTCCCGAATCTAATGATGCCGACAATCCTGTTTATAAGATTATTGGCAATGGACTTCGTCTGGATATTTGGAAAGATTTTAAAAAACGCTTTGGTATCTCGGAGGTCTATGAATTCTATGCCGCCAGTGAAGGCAATAACGCGTTTGTCAATCTCTTCAATTTAGACTGCACCGTTGGAATTTCTCCACTTCCTTACATGCTTGCCACATATGACATTGCAGCCAATGCCACACTGAGAGACAAAAATGGCTTTTGCATCCCCGCCAAAAGAGGAGAAATCGGCTTGATGCTGGCAAAGGTCACCGAAAAAACCCCCTTTGATGGTTACACCAACAAGGAAGCCAATGAGCGAAAATTAATGCGTGATGTCCTGAAAAAAGGCGATCTCTGGTTCAATACTGGTGATTTGCTCAAGAACCTCGGATTTCGACATGCCCAGTTTATTGACCGTTTAGGAGACACGTTCCGCTGGAAAGGAGAAAATGTTTCTACCACAGAAGTCGAAGAAGTGACCAACAAATTTCCACAGGTCGAAGAGAGCACAACTTATGGTGTCCAGATACCAAAAACGGAAGGCCGTGCAGGCATGATTTCTCTTGTTAGCAACATCCCCCCTCAACAGTTTGATGCGATTGGTTTGACAGACCATTTGCACCATTATTTACCCCACTATGCCATCCCTGTCTTTGTCAGAATTCAATCAGAGTTGCAAGTAACAGGAACCTTCAAACATCGGAAAATGGAACTCAAAGAACAAGGTTATGATCGTTACCAAATAGAAGATCCTTTGTATGTGTTGTTACCTAATGCCAAACAATATGTCGAACTCACAGAAAAACGATATCAGGACATTTTGGATGGAAAGTTTAATTTTTAAATCCTCATCGCTTGAGATATAATTTGGAATTTGGGAAATCAAAAGTAACCCTATGTTGTGAAAGAAATTTGAGACCTAGATGAGCCATAGCCGTCCGGGTCATATCGACTCTGTTGTATTCATAAGGCCCCACCGTTAAGCCATTGATCCATCCTCGCTTGGTCAAATAGGTACCGGAGGCGGTCATTACGTAATAACCTAAAGTGCGAATTTTATTTCTAGCCGTGTAAGCGTTAAAAATAGCGCTTGATAGTGAACTCGAGGAGGCTCCGGTATCTACCATCATCTCAATATTGGGATGACCGGGGAGACTCGCTTTAACATAAGGTATTCCTCCTTCGTTGAAATATAAAGGAATTTCCATCCCCCAATCCGTCTGGGGTTTTGAAGCCGGATCTAAAATCGCGAGTGTATTTTTGTAAAAATCGATTTGGACGATATATTTTTTCAAAAAATTCATCCCAATCACACCCTTTATATTTCTGCCCCGCTCATCAAAAACTTTTACCCGGTAAACTGGTTCTTCGGGAATTGGAAATCGGTCAAGGAAAGCGTCCGAGAGTCGAAAAGTCGAAATCAGAATCGGATCCCCAGGTGTTGCGACATAAGCCATATTGGTATGCTGTTTGGCCGGAATGTCGTAAGAGCTGTCCAATATTGTGGCTGAGGCTCCCGTGTCCAGCAGAAACCATTCTTCAACCCCCTTTATTTTTACGGGTAATGTTATCCTGGCGTAATCCCTGACTTCATTGTCCAACGAAAATTCAACGGGATAAGGTTTGGGAGCAGTTGCAGATGAAGCACAGGAGACTGCCAGGCCCACCAAAAAAATCAACAAAACTGACTTCATTAAGAATTGCGAAAGCCTTACTCGGTACATTTTTCATCCTCCTTCATGTTATTATAAGGTTTACATTCGCCCAGATCGCAGGCTTTTTTCAAATCGCTACACATCAAAGTATCATTCAAGCGAGCCCTATGAATCGCTCCTCGGAGAATGTATCCATGTGCCGATGCAGAATTAAGGTCAATTATTTTCTCAACATCCTGGAACGCTTCTTCCAGTTTTATTCTTTTTATGTTGAGAGCGCCCCTGATGAAATAATTGATATAATTGCCAGGCTCCAATCCGATTGCTCTGTTCAAATCTTTAACAGCATCATCAAAGTGTCCTTGCCTGATTAAAAGTTCTCCCCGATAGGTGTAGACTTCTGCTAAGTCAGGATCCAGTTGGATGGCCATCATAAAATCCTTCCACGCTTCCTGAGAACGATTGGCACGGCTGAATATGAGACCTCGGCGAGCGTATGCTTCGGCCATTTCAGGTTCTAATTTCAAAGCTTCGTTGATATGTGCCAAAGCCTGTTTGTGAAGTTTCATTTGAATGTAAAGAAAAGCCCGGTTGCTATGAGCCTGCGCGTCCTCTGGTTTCAGTTTGAGGGACTCTTTGACGTGTTCGGGTATATCTTCGGGTAACGGATCCAACAAAAACTGTTCCATTTGGGCTTCAGGAGTTTGAAATACCACTTCGTCTTTTTTAATGAGAGGATATTTTTTGTGAAAGAGGGCCAGGTCTCTTTCTGCTTCGTTGGTATGAAACAATTCGTACCAAAGCGACCGATGCCCATAATCGATCCACAGATGTACGTTACCAATGTAGTGCGCTTTTTGAGGAAGAATCTTGAATTTAAAAGAAAACGCGTCGGGAAACCGCCAATAGGCTTCGTCAAAACCATCCGGTAGAGAAAGGCTGTGAAACTCATAATCACCGGGGGGCAACTGGAACACGACCAGCCGTCCCTCAAATTCGCCACGCGGAATTCTTGATATTTTTTTTGGATATTTCCAATCCAATTCTTCGGAAAATTCAAAAAACGGAATGGCTCCGAACGAAGTACCAAGATTTCGTTTCAATTGCCGATAACGTAACGAGATGGGAACGTCTCGAGTTCCTGATATGGTAAACGACATGATCGCTACCCCCTTATCGCTGTTTTTTTCAATAACGTAATCAGATGATATTTTGCCGTAACTACAGCCGAACAGAAAAAATAGGATTCCCATCATTGAAATTACTGTCGTTTTTTTAAGTTTCATGGTCGTTTTTTAATTGAATGTTAATGATTTGGAAAATCTCTGATTATAATGGATTTAGGGGAAGTCATTGATACCCTCGAAGTGAAGCGGAAATCAAGAGATTTTGTAACTAATTGTCATGATATGGTAACTTCCGACCTTCAACCCTTTGATCTCTTCACCATCGAATAAACCATCATTACCCATGTCCTCATTCTGAGGACCGGCACCCTGCTCAAATTCCTCCAATGCCGTCAGCCTATCCCCATCTCAGTCTTCAAAGGCATCTACAGAGTCTTGAGGATTGAGCCCATTGGCAATTTCATAATCGTTTGGCAATCCATCCTGATCCGTGTTCCCACTGGCCGTAATGGTGATTTGTTTGACGACAACGGTTCCATCCTTACGGGTCGTGATCAAGACACTGCCTACATCAACAGCGCTAACTATTCCATCTGGACTGACAGTGGCTGTGATAGGATTGGTGGAAAAATAATTGATACCCGATTCAAAATTGGTAACGTCTTCGATACTTCCATCCGAGTAGGTTGCCAGAACTTGCAAAGAAAGATTATCCCGGTGTTATCCAAGGTTGTGGAGCCTGGAGGTACAAAGGCGAGTGCGGAAGGAACAGGGACTTAGCAGGAATATTGGGCAGAGCCCATCCTACATCAGGACGCACTTGAATGGTGCGATTGAGAATATTGATGGTACAATGCTCATCCAGTTTCTGCGTTTCCTGGGCATAAACAGACCCTATGATTTGCGTGACAAAAACAAAGACCAATAGTGCTCTTTTTTTCACGTTCCCCCCGAACATTAGCACAGTCACTTTTAACAGTTAAGATTCGCTTTTCCTCGATTGTAATGGCAAAATCGAAGTGCTTTTTCTCAAATTACAGTGTATCGACTTCCTGTCTTCACGAAATCCGTAAAATTTTTGCAGTGCTTTAGCAAAATAAAATATTTTTGTCTATGGGGACGAAGTACCCAATTTTCCGGGGATATTTTTTTAGTCAATGAATTCAAATATTTAAAAAATGAAAAAATGATATTTTTGCTTGATTTT
Source organism: SAR324 cluster bacterium (assembly GCA_028282505.1). Taxonomy (GTDB): domain Bacteria; phylum SAR324; class SAR324; order SAR324; family NAC60-12. The sequence continues at coordinate 5,322 of JANQHV010000612.1, forward strand.
TATTTCACTGTTCCGTTGATCTGCATTCTGTTTTGATCGGAGAATGGTCGAAATCCATGTTTTCATGCAGAACGCGAGAACAACTTCAACCGTTCTGGACTTGTACTTTGCAGACATTCTTTTATTATAAGGGATTAATTTCAATTTTTGGATATTTCATATACTTTCCCTCTTCCGTTGCCAAAGGTTTTCAAGAGAAATAAGCGCCAATCAATAGTCAAATGATGTTATATCGACGATTTGGAAAAACAGAATTACAATTACCCGTCTTCACCTTAGGAGGCATGCGCTTTGTGGAAGGTTGGACAGGGCCCCACGAGGTTGTTCCTGATGAAACAGTACAAAATGTTTTTGAGGTGGCTCAATATGCATTAGATGCCGGGATCAACCATTTTGAAACAGCACGAGACTATGGGCGCAGTGAGCGAGCCTATGGCAAAATATGGCCTCAGCTCAAAAAGCCTTCAGAAACAAAAAGTCAACTCAGAGAGCGTATTATATTCACGACTAAAATTGCCCCGCTCCCAACATATGATAAAATGCGAGCAGCAATTGACGATTCACTGGAACGTCTACAAATTGACGTGATTGACAATTTCGATATCCACGGCATCAATAATGAAGAAAAATATGAACGCACCTTTCAAAAAAACGGATGCTTGAAAGCAGTGGAAGATGCCATGAAAGAAGGATTGATCAAGCATTTGGGCTTTAGCACACATGGAGACCTTGCTCTGATATTAAAATTAATCGATACTGATGTTTTTGAGTCCTTGAATCTCCACTATTATTATTTTTTCCAACGCAACTTACCCGCAGTCCAGCGAGCCGCTGAAAAAGACATGGGAGTCTTCATCATTTCTCCTAATGATAAAGGAGGACAACTCTTCAATCCCTCTGAAAAATTGATCCGTTTAACAGCCCCCTTGTCTCCCATGAACTTCAATGATCGATTCTGCTTAAGTCATCCGGAGATTCATACACTCAGCCTGGGAGCTAATCATCCCGATCAAATTGACAGCCATCTCTCCTCCCTGTCTGCAGATATGGAAGATGATGGAAAAACAAACTCTCTCTTTGACCAAATTAAAAATCGAGTGGACCAGTCAGCAGTCACCTTTCAAAAACAAGGCAAACAGTATTGTACCGTCTGTCACGAGTGCCTGCCCTGTCCTGAATCTATCAATATTCCAGAAGTGTTGCGATTTCGAAACATGTGGAAAGCTTACGACATGCAGACTTTTGTCAGTTACCGCTACAATATGCTGGAAGCACACAGTGATTGGTTTCCTGGCCAGTATGCTCATAAATGTACGGAATGTGGGGATTGTTTGCCACGTTGTCCTGAAAAATTACCGATTCCTCAATTCCTGCTGGAAACTCATCATAAATTCTATGATCCTCAGAAGAAACAATAACCAAATTTACTTGTTATTCCTTCAGGTTTTTGCTAGGGATTGCGCCTTCAATTTATTTTTAATGGAAAGGAAAAAGATATGCATCTATTGAGTAAACTCTTATTATATTTTTTGCTGAGCCTTGCCTTGATTGCCTGTTCTAACGAATCCGATGAAGAGAAAGCGGAAGATGAATTTCAGGAGAGCAGCAAAACTTTGGTCAACACAGGCTTGGTCACAGCTACCGCTTACAGCGCAGAGGATCGAACCATTTGTGCCGGTATTCTCCAAGATGGTGTTGTGACTCCCACAGCAATCACTGTACTGGACGACGACGACGTCATTGCCTTCAGTGGACAGCAGGAATTTGCCCTGATAGAGGATGTGCCAACCAATAACAGGGAAGATTGTCTCTATTTGGAACGCGGTTATGCAGAAACTAAAGCGGCACCGATTG
>JANQHV010000643.1 GCA_028282505.1 SAR324 cluster bacterium
AAGAACGGATGTCCGAAAATAGAATCGACATCTCTTTTTTCACATGGTCTCCTAATTTCACATCAGTGATGCTTTGCTGTTCCAGCAGATCCAGAAATTTATGGGGCACAAATCGATTATACGCTTTATTGATTCCTTCCAATTGTGTGGCATAATCCCGGAGTTTCTGTTGCGCATGCATCAATTTTCCAATCATGGATTTGAAGGCTTCTTCGAGAACCTTCAATTCATTCCTGCCAGAGATCTGGATATCGATTTCAAGGTTCTTCAAATTATCATAATTCAGTTGTGTTGTTGCTGTTGTCAAAATGGCCAGTGGCCGACTCAGAAGCTTACGCCCCATCCATACAAAGATAATCCAAAGTGCTAAAGTTTTGATGATTGAGTTGATAATGATAAACAAAAATCCATATTGCACTCTTTGCAAGACAATGGAGGTACTGGAATATAAGGTCGCCTGACCAACTTCAATCCGCTGCCCTTCCTCGGTATAATAGATGGGAAAGGTATATCCAAACAGCTTTGAAAAAATTCCTGTTTCACTGACGGGAATCGGTTTTCCTGTGTGATCAACCATTCCAGAGTCGTTATTACTGTGAATCCCTGCCTCATCCACCATTTTTCCTGTTTCATCTTTAACTTCGATGCCAACAATGGTTGGTAATTTGAGCATACCTGCAACTGTTGACTTCAATTGTGTCTCGTCGGCATACCAAATGGCAGTTGCTAACCCCAGTTCAAACGTCTGTTGAAACGTGGCTAAATCCTGAATAATACTATCTTTCGTATTCCGATATTCTGCCACCATATGAATGAGTGTCACTGTCATGGTCACCAGAAAGTAAATGGAAAAAACGGCAGTAATCAGTTTGACCATGATGGAATTTTTAATATCAACCGAATATTGAGACATGATATCCCCCTGCTACATCGAAACGTTTAATTTCCCCAATGGGTTAGTTTTGAAAAGAATGTAGAATTTGCCCATCGTATCAATTATTAAAAGGCAGATCGCCCCACTCCCATTTATCATACAGTGCTTTCAGCTCACCAGATTTCAACAATTTTTCTACTCCTTGATCAAACAAATCCCGTAGTCGCTCCCCTTTTTTCGTCTGCGCAAAACACATGTAAAGATTGAGTGACATCACCGATTTCATTTCAAACTGGCCGGCTATTTTACTCTTCTCCAATTCATCTTCCAAATCCGCTGCTGCATCAATGAAAAAATCCAGTCGGTTTTTTTGGAGCATCGAGAGTGCCTGTTTCCTGTATTTGACCTCTCGCTTTTTCACTTGAACAGAGAGATATTGATCATATTTATATTTATGGACCCACCCCACCCGCTTTCCACTGAGGGTTTCCTGGCCTTTCCAATCTTTTATTTTTCCCTTTAAAAATAAGGCACTAACATCGTCAGCATCAAAATGCCATTTTGAATAAAGAACACCTGTCACTTCATCTTGATAAGAGGCAACAAACACATCTGCTTTTTTCTGCTGGACTAGCGTGATGGAGCGGGCATAAGGCACAGTCTGTATGGTCACTTTGATGTCATGAGGGGTGTATATGGCTCGGAACAGATCCCAATACATCCCGGTTCCATCTTTATTGGTGGCATCTTCCCATTCTTCACTCACCACATGAATGGTGCTGATCTCTTCGGCCAGTAAAGGCAACGTCAGTAAAAAAAAGAGCCCAAAAGCAAATAAACGTTTCATAGATCTCCTCCTTTCGAGTGTCAGTCATGCTTCAAAATTTTGATTTGCGGATCAAACACAATAATGAGAGACAGTTAAATCAAAAATCCAGTTTTTAGAGAATCTTCTGGATCAATGATGAATTGATGGACCCCCGTGATAGAAGCACTGCCTGTAATTTCAGGGACGATAGCATTATGGGGACCATATGAAATGGATTCTGCGGCTTTTCCGGTGAACACACTGCTGCTTCCTAAAATACTTTCGATGGCAATCGACTCTCCTATGTGAATTTCACCTTTTGCATGATGAAGTGCTACACGGGCCGAGACCCCTGTTCCTGTTGGAGAACGATCCACTTCAGACGCCGCAAAAACGCAGACATTACGACTATGGTGGTCAGGGTTTTCTGGAAGGCCTGTAAAAATGCAGCCATACAAGAATCCTAAATCGTTTTCAAAAGGGTGTTCAATGGGTATCGAAGTATGGATTGCCGCTTTGAGGCGAGCAGCAATGGAGATTAACTCTGCTTTATGGATTGAGGTGACAGCAATCCCAAACTGGTCAACAGGCAGAATTGCGTAGAATGCACCACCAAAGGCAATGTCGAAGGAGACCGTGCCATATTCGGCAATATCCAATTGAAGATCCCGCTTGTATAAAAAAGAAGGAACATTGAGAAAAGAAACGGTTTTTACCCCTCCTTGTGGATTCAAATGTGCCGTAGCACGAACCAGCCCAGCCGGTGTATCCAAGTTAATAATCGTCTCAATTTCCTGTGATGAAATGGCACCCGTTTCCAGCAAAGCAGTAACCAGGCCAATAATGCCGTGGCCACACATGGTGCTGTATCCTTCATTGTGTAAAAACAGAACCCCCAAATCGGCTTGTTCAGTGACAGGTGGTATGACAATACAACCATACATGTCAAAATGTCCTCGTGGTTCAAAAATCAAGGCCTGGCGGATATAATCGAGATCCGTTTGCAAGTATCGCCGCTTTTCCAGGATTGTCTGACCTGGTATTTCTGGCATCCCACCAATGATAATGCGAAGTGGTTCACCAGCCGTATGGGTGTCTAAGGTACGTAGTACCATCTTTCCAGAAAAAATATCTTTTTTTTGCCAATTGAGGTTCATGATTTACCCTATTCCATCGATTGCCAGAGTCTTCTCTTTGAGCAATAGTAGTATTATCAAGGAGATTACTGGCATCAAGAAGAGTTGAAATCACTGTTGAGAGCGTTCTCTTTCAATTGACTTCTGTGCCAGTGAGCTATTTTGCTATCTTCTTTGCAAACATGATCAACAACCCAGTCAATGACTTTATTTTGTATTTTGAAGGCAAGATCCAGGCTAATCCCGTCATATTCATAATCCTCTCGTAATTGTTGGACAACGATCACAAAGTAACGATGCATTTCGAGATGAGACTCATATTCAGGATAGTTGATACTTTTCATGAATTCTTGTTCTTCCTGGAAATGCTGCTCTACGTACACTTTTAGGAACTGGATAGCATCCACTATGCCTTCTTTAATCATGCCTTGCTGTATTGCCTTCACCAGCTGATTGATGCGAACAAACAATTCACGATGTTGAGAATCGATCTTTTCAATGCCTATTGCGTAATCAGAATGCCATTCAACCATCTGATGTATTTCTTTGCCAACATCCAAAATATCAATATCGGGTTTGGTGGCTCCACTCCAATCGTAGGGAGGGGAGTTTTCTTTTAAATACAAACAGTATTGAAAATGAAATTGAGCGACAGTGTCTTGTGGATTTTGATCAAGAATTGCTTGGAACGATTCCAATGCTTTTCTCCAGTTTTGACAGCGTCGATGCGTCAGCCCTTCCAATAAATGTAACGCGGTCTCCTGTTTGATCTTTTTTAAATCATCGGGATCATGATCAAACACTTCATAAATTTCTGTTATGTCCTTTTTTCCTTTCACCAGCACCCAGTCGACAGGGCGTAGACAGAAGGTCGCAGGATTTTCTAATAAACGGACCAAATTTTCACTAATGATGATATTGACCCCATAGACCTTTGTTAATTTTTCCAACCGTGCTGCCAGATTCACCGAATCCCCCAAAACAGTTGAATCCATACGATCTTCTGAACCGACAGTGCCTAAAATCACTTCTCCTGTATGGATACCGTTTCCTGCCCGAATCTCAGGCTGAGTGGCTTCTTTGCCTCGGTTCAATGCGACCAGTTGTTTTTGCATATCAATGGCTGCATGAATGGCATCCTCTACCTGGATCAGATAGCTTTTTTCATGGCGATCGAACAAAGCCATGATGGCATCACCAATAAATTTGTCAATGAATCCATGATGCTGATGAATGGACTGGCTCATGTGTTTGAAATACCGGTTGAGTAAACTGAGCAATTCCTGGGGAGGGGTCTGTTCTGATAAGGAGGTGAAGGACCTGATATCTGTAAACAAAATCGTAATGGTTTCTCGTTTTGCCTGTCCTAATTCAATCTCAGTAACTCCTTTTCCGACAATGCGCTTTAAGAATTGTTCGGGAACAAACTTCTCCAAAGTCTTCTGAGTTTGGATCATTTTCTTTTCTAAATTGTAAACATCCAATGCCCGTTTAATCGTGATCAACATGTCTTGAGGCTCCAAGGGCTTGGTGAAAAACTTATAGATTTTTCCTTCATTGATGGCACTGAGAGTAGCGTCCAGATCAATAAACCCTGTGAGAATCATACGGATGGTTTTAGGGATAATGGGAATGGTTTGTTTTAAGAACTCAACACCCGTCATACGAGGCATACGCTGATCGGAGATGATGAGATGGATACGTTCGGGATTGGGATCGTTTTTTATCAGATCCAATGCCTCATAGCCACTGTTGGCAACTAATAGATGGTAGTCATCTTCCAATAAATCGACTAATGTTCTCAAATTGGCTTCCTCATCGTCAACCAGTAAGATGGTATGTTCTTTATCGGCCTTTCGAGCTGCATTTGCTTTTTTGATTGCCTCTTTCGTCAAGTGAAACAATGGCTTTCCTTTCGATTAGGAACAGTGAGTGGTGATTATCAAGACTCATTCGACTTTTTTCAATTTACCTTATGTCCTGTCCCAAATCTTCCAAAAAATCACGAATAAATGCAATTTTTTTCTGTCATACACTCATGGTACGTGTACGAATTTTGCTAAAGGTGATCAGTCTTTATGAAAGAATTTCTCAATTTCATGCAAGGCTCGAAGGGCGCAGACACAGGGCAAGAAGCTAACCATTCCCGTGAAAGTAGGCATCCTTGCCGTGGTCCACCTTGCCTGATGGGCTTCCACGGGATTGGCCGGAGTGATGTTTTTCTGACTCCTCAGATATCATGAGACTGATGTTTAGTGAAAAATCTACTCTGAAGCTTTTCGCATGTCGATCTTGTTATCGTGACAAATCGTCTGAAGCTGGGCAAGCACTCTTTGGATTCGTCCAAATCGTCAGAAGTTTGGGAGGTGGTACAGATTTTGTGGAATACTTTTGATGGCAGTGTCAGATAAAACGTATCTGCCTGATTGACTGACAGATCTTTTCATCCCCCCTACAATCATGTGAGATAGGGCATCGAATTGCGTCGTAGTGTCAATTCACGTCAATAAATGTGAATGCTTTCACTTCATTTGAGATATTCTTTGAGATAAGCGATCTGTTTGGTGGCTTCAATCGACTCTAGCATTTCTTCTTGGATAGCAAAATTCAGGTTACCATCTTTACCAAACGCTGCTTGCCATTTTTGTTGGAAATGCTGGAAATCAGGAGTATTCCAGGTTTTATCCAGGTAAAAATTATCAGAGTGTGTGAGTCGAAAGACAGCAAATGGCGTATAGAGATTCGTGAGTCCTTGCTGATCCAGTCTCATGGCCAGATCATAGTCAAAATAACTGTGATCAAACTTCATATCAAACCCTCCCACAGCATTGAATGCTTGTTTGGAAATCATGGCTAAGTTTCCACTGAGCAATTGATAACTCCTGGGAGCCAATAAGCTGTTGGTATCTCCACGTTCATCAGGTGCGGCTCCTTTATAAATACTGAAAGGGCCTTGATTGGACAATACCACACCCGCTGTTTCGATACGCCCCAAGTTATTCAGTATTTTTCCACCAACCATGCCGATTTCGGGTCGCTGTGCTTGCTCCAGCAAACTTTCCAGCCACTCTGCGGACAGTGCTTCAAATTCTTGAAAGAGGAAGCAATAAAAGTCTCCGTCTGCCTGAGCAATGGTTTGATTTAAATTCTGTGTCAAAGAAGTATCTTTTTGATAAGACACCCATTTGCAGGCCAAATCGGAGGTAGTGGACAGAGCAGAATCTCCGAGGAACAGGATTTCGTGATTGGGGTAGTTGATTTGTTTTTGCAGCAATTCTAAAAAATCTTGTGGGGAAGAGGAGGAAACAACAGGGCACACAATGAAAGAAACCCGTTTTTTTTCAAAAGGACGGCGCAAGCGGAACATGAAGGGTTGGATATCAACCACCGTTCCCTCGATACCATGCCGGTCATAATAACCTTGTACAGTACTCCGTTGATCTTCTTGAACACGGGGTTTATTTTCGGGAGAAACGGAAATGGAAGCGGGCGACTTCCGCCACAAATAAAGGATTTTGTGGATGTGTGCCACCATACGGCTTTTTTCGAGACAACGAATGAACAGGTCATAATCCTGGCCTTCCAATCCTGGTCTCCACCCTCCTATCTCATTCACAATGCTTCTGCGAAATGTAGAGAGCTGCCCAATCCAGTTATGACACAAAATCATCTCCAAATTAAAATCTGGCTTGTAAAAATAGCCACAGACTTCATTATTCATCTCAATAAGTGCTGAATCTGAATACAAATAATCAATTTCTGGATTGTCATGAAGACGTGTGGCAAACTCAAAGAGTGTGTCTGGTAAAATCAAATCGTCACTGTCCACCAAACAGACATACTCTCCTTTGGCCAAAGCAAGGGCCTGGTTGGAAGCACCAGCAATTCCCAGGTTTTTGGGAAGATGCACCACTCGAATACGTTTATCTTTGCCTTGATATTCTGCCAAAGTTGTTTCAATTTCAGGATCAGTGGACTTATCATTGGCAATGCTCAATTCCCAATGGGGATACACCTGGGACAGTACTGAATCCAGGGTTTGCCGAAAGACAGGAATGGGAGGATTGTAGACAGGCATCACAATGCTGAGTAATGGTGGATTCTTAAAGGCACGGATCATCTTCAGCATTTGTTCTTTGTCAGGCACCTGCTGGCGTTGTTTTTCAAAAACCTGTTTGGGATTGACTGGAACAGGATGGTCGTGCAAAGGATCTGGACGACCCACGTATTTAGTCAGTTGTTTTTTGGCAAATTGAAAGGCTTTGTCTTTGATTGGCATGGGGCTGTTTTGGTATATAGATGGAATATTTGAAAAATAAGGCTATCTATTTAAGGTGGGATGCTTAATAAAATCAAAGTCTTACCGAACCCCTCCCTACCTCCTCTTGGAAAGGGGAGGAGATAGTTTCTTTTCTAGTTTTTAAGGAGGATCAGGAAAAGTTTTGTCCCGGAATAAGTTGATAGCCAAAAATAACTTCTACAAAGCGAAACTTGATTTCAGGGTACAATGGAAACATAAAATGAGGAAAATATGAAGACAACACGACAAATCATGCTGAGTATCGGCTTACTTGGATTGGGAATGTTAATGCAGGTCGCCTGCACCTCAACCACGAATACAGAACGAGTACGCCCGTTGCTGGAGGGATACGAATGGAAACTGGAAGCAGAGCGTTTTGAACAGTTGCCAGACAATAGTGATTTAGCATTGATGGCAATTGTGAAAGACACGGAACTCCGTCCAAACTACTACCAATTTCGTGGGTTGACAGCATTACGGCTTTATCCCAATTCCCGCGTTGCCAACTTTTTAGAAAAGTATTTAACCGAAAATGATTCTTCCCCTCATTTACGCCGTGCACTGGAAAGTTATGCAAGTGCATTTGCTTCAACGTCTCCAGATCGAGTGGAAAAAATATCTGGCGAATTTTTACAACATTCAGATGCCCATTTGAGAATAGCGGCTGCCAAAATTCTCAAAAAATTGGATCGAAATACATCTCGTCGATTAGTACAGGAGTATTTGAATCAGGAAACAGAAAAATGGATTCATGATGCAATTGAAGAAAAATAAAAACAGGTGCAGTTAGGTTTGGAAGTTTGAAAGAAATCATGTTATGTTTGTACTTTTGTTCTGATTATTTGTCCAGTTGCAAATGTTTTGCAGCAACACAAAATGGATGCATTGAATAGAAGCTAAGTATTATGACACAAACACTGGAAGATTTAGGAAAACTCAAACGTTCTTTGGAAGTAGAAATCCCCTTGGAAGACATCAAATCAACCTACGACCATGTTTTCATGCACCTCAAATCTCACCGCATGCGTGGTTTTCGCCCCGGAAAATTTCCTAAAGGATGGTTGGAGAAACGATTCAAGGAAGCTATGGCGCACGAAGCCACAGAACGTGTGATTCCGGATCGCTTTAATGAAATCGTAGAAAAAATGGGGATCAGGCCAGCGACTCAGGCCATGATTGAGGATTTGGAGTTTGATAAGAAAAAACCTTTAAAATTCAAACTAACTTTTGAAGTTCAGCCTGAATTGGAGCTTCCTGATTATCAAAAAATCAATCTGGAAAAACAGGAAGAGACGGCAAGTGCGGAAGAGATAGAAGACATGATCGACAATTTACGGAAAAGCCAGTCTACTTTTCAGCCCAAATCAGAAGGGAGTCTTGTTGCAGAAGGAGATCGGGTATTCGTGGATTATAAACGCACGGTTGGAGAAGAAACTTTCGATGAGAACGAAAAGCACATGTATTTGGATGCCAATATGCCAGAGGAGATCAAATCCAATATCATCGGAATGAAAGTTGGAGAAACGAAAGATTTTTCATTCACCGCGACAGAAAAATATGATCCAGGGCATGTTGGTGAGACGGTCCACATTCATTTGAATTTGCGGGGACTGGATGAATCGGCTTTGCCAGAACTCAATGAAGCCTTTTTTCAGACTTTCAATGAAGAGATAAAAACGGAAGAAGAGTTTCGAAAATTTGCAGAGGAGAACGTGATTGATCAAAAAAAATGGCAATCTCGGATGTCCTATCATCAGAGTGTAAGGGATCAAATTCTGGATTGTTATGAGGAATTTGATTTGCCCGAGACACTCCTGGAAGAGCAGGAAAAGCAAGCAGAAACTGATATCAAAAAAGCCCAGGAAGATATCTCTCAGGAAGAATTGGAAAAACAGAAATCAGAACGGCTGGAAAATTATAAAAAGACTTTGCGAATCGAGTACATTTTACAGCAAATTGCTGCAACCAAATCACTGGTTCCGTCACAGGAAGCCATTTTTGAGCGTTTTACTTCCATGGCCAGTTTGTATGGACAAGAACCGAGCCAGTTGATGCAGAGTCAGTTTGGTCCCGTGTTTTACCGGCAAGTTGTCCGCCAGGTATCGGAAGAAACAGTGCTGGATTATGTCATTGACCAGATTTTGGGAGAGACCGAAGAGCCTGCTCCTGCAGAAGCAGAATGATTTGAGAAACCATTTAGATAAAAAGGAAAATCTGTTATGCCCCTTGTTCCAATGGTGGTTGAACAAACCAATCGTGGGGAGCGTGCCTACGATATTTATTCTCGGTTGCTAAAAGACCGTATTATTTTTTTGGGCAGTCCCATCGATGACAATATTTCAAATTTGATGATTGCTCAGCTCTTGTTTCTGGAAGCAGAAGACCCAGAAAGCAATATTTCTCTCTATATCAACTGTCCTGGCGGTTTAGTCACTGCTGGGCTTGCGATTTATGACACAATGCAATATCTTAAACCAGATATTCAGACGATTTGTATTGGACAAGCATCCAGCATGGGGGCTATTTTGCTGTCTGCCGGGACACCAGGCAAACGCTATGCACTGCCTCATGCGCGAATTATGATTCATCAATTGACCGGAGGGTTCTCTGGACAGGCAGAGGATATTGATATCCAGGCCAAAGAAATGATTCGCTTGAAACGGACATTGAATGAAGTGCTGGCCAAACATACCGGAAAGGATATGGAAAAAATAGAGCAAGATACCCAACGCGACTATTATTTTTCTAGTGAAGAAGCCAGGGAGTATGGTATTGTCGATGCAGTGATGTTGAGTCGAGACCTTCCAGTGGAAGATTTTTCCAAATAAATGTGAAATCAACAAATTTCAGTAAATTTGTTCAATCGTGCCGTTAGGTGATTTCCAAGAATGAATTTATCAGGATTGCGCCAGATTTTTTTAGAGCTTCCGGACATTGCTCAGGGAACATGGCTGGCTATGCAACCGGAGTGATCAGGCTAAAGATCTAAAAAAGATGGGTCGGTATGCCGTTGTCATGGTTTGCGAACAAGACTGGTAAATTTTTTGCTGGAAATCACCTTAGGAAAAGGAGAAGTGACCTATGACGAATCAAAAAGACGTTCCATTGCGCTGTTCGTTTTGTGGGAAAACTCAAGATGAAGTAAAAAAAATTATTGCAGGGCCCACAGTCTACATTTGTGATGAATGCATTGAGTTATGCAATGATATCATGGAAGAGGAATGGCACAAGGATCGCGTTTTTGACCGGAAACAAAATTTAATGGCTCCTAAAGAAATTAAGGGAGTTTTGGATAATTATGTGGTTGGGCAGGAGAAAGCAAAGAAGGTACTATCCGTTGCGGTTCACAATCATTACAAGCGGTGTCATGCCA
>JANQHV010000651.1 GCA_028282505.1 SAR324 cluster bacterium
TATAGCCAAACCAAAGCGTCTACAAGTTGAACCAAGCACCTTTAGCGACTCCTATGCAAAATTTATCATAGAGCCTCTGGAGCCTGGATATGGGGTGACCATAGGACATGCGTTACGTAGAATTTTATTGTCTTCTATTTGGGGAAGCGCTGTTTTTGCTGTCCAGATAGAAGGAGTGGCGCATGAGTTTACTCATATTCCTGGAGTTGTGGAAGATGTCGTGGAAATCATCTTGAACTTGAAAGAACTACAGCTCAAACAATTTGATGAAGAAATCGTTGAATTGGAGTTGATAGGTGAAGGTGCCTGTACACTGACAGGAGCCGATATATCTACCTTTGGTAAGGTAGAAGTATTGAATCCAGAGTTGAAGCTGGCAACTTTGAATGAAGATGCCAAATTGAGCATGATTCTTTACGTCAGGCAAAACAAAGGATTTGTGACTTCAGAGGATAATCAAGAAGACGAGTTGCCGGTGAACTTGATTTATCTGGATTCCAATCATTCTCCGATCACCCGCATTAATTATGAAGTCCAAAATGCCAGGGTTGGTCAACAGACAGAATATGATAAGTTGATTTTTGAATTATGGAGTAATGGTTCTGTCACCCCAGATGATGCGATTGCCTATGCTGCAAAAATCTTAAAAGAGCATATGGATATCTTCATCAACTTTGATGAGAAAGCCGTAGAACCAGAACCCGAAGAAGAAGAAGACATTCCAAAATTTAACGAAAACCTTTATCGAAGTGTCAGTGAGTTAGAACTTTCCGTACGCTCCATCAATTGTTTGCAAAACGCAAAAATTGAATCTATTGGCGATTTGGTTCAAAAAACCGAGCAGGAAATGTTGAAAACTAAAAATTTTGGTCGGAAATCTTTGAATGAAATCAAAACCATCCTTGCTTCGATGGGATTGACACTGGGTATGAAACTAGAAAATTTTGATCCCACGAACAATCCCTATGAAAAGAAAAAAGCCAGTTGAAATTATTCTGAATTCTATTAATTGATAAGTTACTATGCGTCATTTAAAAGCAGGCAAAAGACTGGGGGTCACTACCTCCCATCGCCGAGCCATGATGAGAAATTTGGTCACCTCTCTTATTGAACATGAGCAAATTACATGTACGTTGACTCGTGCAAAAGAAATGAGAAAACCTCTAGATAAAATGATTACTCTGGGAAAACGAGGAAATCTCCATGCACGCAGGCAAGCTTTGAAATTTATTAAATCCAAAGCCGCCATGGAAGCATTGTTTGGAGAATTGGCTGAACGCTATAAAGATCGTAATGGAGGGTATTCTCGGATTATTAAGCTTGGCAAACGCAGACTCGGAGATGGTGCTGAAATGGCAATCATTCAGTTGATTGATAGTGCTGAAGATGTGCTTTCTGATTTAAAAGAGAAATCGACTGCTAAAAAAGCCAAGTCGGCTCCTAAAGAAACCGTTCTCGACGAAATGAGTCAAGAGCTTTCCACAGACAAAGGTACAGAGGAAACCACCAGCGAAGAAACAACTACAAAAGCAGAGTCTGAAGATTCCAGTGAGAAAGCAACAGAAAACGCTGTTGGGGAAGAAACAGCAGCAAAGGCAGAATCTGATGAACAAGCAACTACAAGCGAAAATACTTCAGAGCAATCCTCCCAACCAACTGCTCAGGGGGAAGGACAACCAGCTTCAGAAGGTGATCCACCTAAAAAAGAAGAACCTAGAACGTAATCATTCATATTTGATTTGACTAGAGCCTGTGTAGAAAAGCTCAAAGCTGAGTACAATTGACACAGATCTAGTCATTCTTTCTCTATTCTCCACAATATCGTTTCCCAGCTTCCGCCCTTTCTATTTTTTCCAAAAATAAAAATTATACTAAATTCCCTCTCTATAATATTATTAAATTGACTTATTGCGCTAAGTTCCTCACCTTAAATAAAAATCATAGACAGTAGAAGCTCTTTTAAAATAAGGTGTTATACATAAAATTTTTGTGCAATGAATAGGAAGGAGTTCATGAATATTTGGAAAACATTGTTTATTTCTTTACTGATAATGGGGATAGTAGGAAGTACCTACACCGTCGAAGCCTTTGAAAGGCAACAGGATCGGCCCAATGGTGCCGTCGTTGCTCTTGATGCAGTCCCTGTACGCATCATAGGGGTAGCTGTTACTATAGTTGGTGGTGCTGTATTTGTGGTGAGTTTGCCTTTTACCATATTTACTGACGTAGAAACTGCCTGGGATTCTCTAGTAGTGGATCCTTATTTATTCACATTTCACCGACCCCTTGGACAGTTTCATAACTGGCGCACCAGAATGGAAGAAAGCGAGAAAATGAATGAACCAGAAGAGAAGGCACAGGCTCAGATGGAGTGAGAAGAAAAAATCAAAACAGATTGAATTTTCTACCCAAAGGTAAATAGTATATGATGAGAGGGACTATCAACAAAATCATACGGTGTGTACTGATTAGTTTAGGATGCTTTTTCTGGTTCATGACAACAGCACAGGCCCAGTTTTTTGGATTCAGTGCAGATAGTGCAATTGCGTATTCTGCAAATGAAGACGGAATTTCAGGAAGTAGTTTTGGAATCACTCATCCCATTCCATTTGTTCCCAACATTGGTGGTATGGGCTTTTTTTTTGAGCGGCGTAATGAAGGATCGGAGGGAATCACCTTAGCCACCAAAGTGCAGGCAGCTACAGGAAACTTATTCTACAATATTCCTGTTCCCATTTTTACCCTGAGCCTAGGGGCAGGAGGGGGTAATCTCACGACAAAAACTGATATCATTACCAATATAGGACGCGTTGAGACAATTGAGGTTTCTACTCCTATTGGGGAAGGGTTTGTCCGATTTGGTCTTCCGTTTTTCCATTTTTTTGATTTTCATATCGGCTATCATTTTGTCAGTACTGGTGAAATCAAACTGGTAGACGGTAGTGACACAGAAATCAGTGGTGTCAAAGAAACGGTTGATTTATCAGGAGGACTGACTACTATTGGAATGACGATTGCCTTGTAATGTTCTCAAATCCATTTCCTGAATTTATTCAGTTTTGCTATTTAGAAGCCTCCGATTTATCATCTTGTGTTATACATCCAGAAGAAGAAGCGTATACCCAATCAATAAAGGCAAAACAGCGTAGAGTCGAATTTTTATTGGGACGTGCTTGTGCTCACCAAGCTTTGTCAGCTTTTCAACTATCAGATTCACCAATTCTACGAGATCAAAATAATGCCCCCATTTGGCCAGAAACAGTGATAGGGAGTATTGCTCATACCCAACAGAAAGCAGTTGCCTGCGCCGGCAAACGAACAGAGATTCAGGGAATTGGCATTGATATAGAAGATTTAGAGCGTTCCATCAACCCAAACATTCAACGTCATGTTTGCCTGCCCCAGGAGAAAGAATGGTTGGCTCGACTACCATCTGATGAACTATTAAAATACCTAAAAATCATTTTTTCTGCGAAAGAATCTATTTTTAAGTGCTTTTATCCTCTTTCTCAGGTATATCTCCATTTTCAAGATGCCCACATAGAATTTGGTGGAGATTCTTCTTATTTTGAATTTACATTATTGAAAACATGCGGCTCAGAATTTCGCAAAGGATTTCAACATCAAGGCACTTATCAGATTAGCCAGGATATGGTATTGACTGCTGTCTGGGTTCCTGCTTAATATTCAACTCTTTGACCAGTTATTGCGTATGAAAGGATTTTTTTTTGAACGGCCTTTGGAATATCATTTGGAAACGAATGAAGAAGAATGGGAACAAGGGAGCAAATTACAGGGAACATTGCGTATAAAAAACGCGGGAGGTGATCCTATTACCGCAGAATTATTCCAGATTGTCTTAGCATATGGCGTTTATAAGAAGATCAAAGCAAAGGAAGCCGATGCCTGGACGGAAGTAAAATCCCAGACCCTCGCTGAAAATGTTACGCTGTCTCCTCAGCAAGAACAGCAATACCGTTGGGAGTTCGATTTACCAACAGATTGCCAGATAACTGATAAAGCAGGCAGTTTGTTTTTGTTGTATGGAGGAGAAAATACTGTCTCACAAGGGAAAATTGATCTACGGGTGAAACTCTTGTCCATCTTGCAAAGTTTTCTTCAAACTTTTGAAACCCAGTTTCGCTTTAAAATCAATTATGAAAAATCAAAAAACGAATATACGGAAGTCAAGCTCACGCCTCCAGACTCTAAAGATTTCCCAACTCTTGATCATGTCTTATGCTTGTTACGAATTCATGACAACAAAATGGAAATACGGTATGCTTTTAAGATGAAATCATTAGGACGTGGGGAGAGTGAAAACATGAAAGTAACGAGAAAAAAAAGAGAATATCAACAGGAATTCACCGCAGAACAATACTCTACAGGAGGTTTTCCAAATCGGGAATGTTTTCGTCAAGCCATTCAAGAAGCCGTTGAACAAGCAAAACCACAGGTCATTTTTTAATTATGTTTTCAGAAGAGTGGAACTTAGAACAGTTGAATACCAAGGCTGATCAAATCCTACAAGCATGTGTCAGGAAAGGTTTAGCTAAGTACATCTCCATTCCAGGGTTAAATATACAGCTACCTGCTTCCATCCATGTGGAAAATGCCGCATACATCATGTTGGTTTGCTCAGGATATCCAGAACATGCTGGAGTATGGTCCTATACCTTGCTTGAAGCAAGCATGGCAGACACGGAATCCTTGCAAAAAACTTCCATGGAATGTTATTTCCAAAAGATTCCAAAACAAATAGGTCTGATTGTCTTGAATCCCCATGCTGAAAAATTGGAAACCCCACCAGAGGCTTCAATTTCTGTCTATGTTTCTCAGTTAAAAGCAATATATCAGCATTTTTCTCAAAAGAAAGATGTGAAGTTTCTGCTGACAGGATATTCATTGGGTGGGGAAGGCATTATACAATTTTTACAGCATAATCTTGATTGTCTGGACCGCACTCATACTTTGATTTTTATTGATCCCACTCCTCCTAGTCTGGGACGTCGTAAATTAGAGCCCAGGGTTTTGGAGTTAGTCGATCAATCCCTTTTTTATGGATTGTGTGATGAAGAAGGCAAACCTGGGGAGTTTGCAGAATTCACAACAATGCGTCTTAAAATCAAACCCCATTTGATTACTTGCCAAGTCCATGGTGCCATGCCAAATTTAACCTGGCCTCGTATACAACAGGATTTAAAAACTATTGTTGAATGATTCTACTTGTTTAAAATTAGCCATAAAGAACACCAAGAAATAAAAAAATAGAAATTCTTTGTGTCCTAGAATTAAAATCATTTGAAAAAATCCCCAACATGAATTCTCCAAACATAACAACCACGAAGAGGACAACTCATTTATATACTCTTAGTGATTCTTAGTGTCCTTAGTGGCTTTTAATCCTAAGCCAAATAGCCCAATGTTTTACCTGGATAATGCAGCAACAACTCCAATTTTGCCTGCTGCTCTTGAGAAAAGCCTACCCTATTTACATGAATCCTTTGGCAACCCTTCTTCCATTCATCATCTGGGAATGAACGCTGCTCGCGCCGTAAAATCAGCACGAGAAACCCTGTCCCAATTGTTCCATGTTCCTAAAGAGAATATTATTTTTTGCAGCAGTGGTACCGAATCCAATCATTTGGCCTTATGGGGAGCTGCCCATTCTCCCCGTTTGAAAGGAAATCATATCATTGCCTCCAGTATCGAGCACCCTTGTGTATTGAGGACTGTTGAATCATTGCAAACACAGGGGTATCAAACTGATTTGATCCGTGTGTCACCAGACGGTCTTATTGACATAAATCATTTAGAATCGTTGATTTCTGAGGAAACACGCCTGGTTTCTTGTATGGCGGTTAATAATGAAATAGGAACCGAGCAGCCCTTGAAAGAGATTGGGACAATGTTGAAAAGCAAGTACCCCAATGTCATTTTTCATGTGGATGCCGTGCAAGCATTTACTAAAATTCCTCTTCTCATGAAATCAGCAAAAATTGATTTACTTTCAATTAGTGGTCATA
>JANQHV010000655.1 GCA_028282505.1 SAR324 cluster bacterium
TTTTGGTGGCAAAAGATGGCCAGGAAGCACTGGATCTGGTAAAAAATGATCCCGATCCATCTCATATCCACTTGATCATCACCGATCAACGGATGCCGAACCTGACAGGAGTTGAATTTCTCAAGCAAACCATCACGATCATCCCCAAAACGATCCGAATGATTTTAACAGGGTTTACCGACATGGATGCGATTATTGACTCCATCAATAAAGGGCAAATCTATAAATTCATTCTCAAACCATTTGATGCCAATGATCTCAAAGTGACCATCCAGCGCGCCCTGGAAAGCTTTGAGCTGGAAAAAAACAACCTGGAACTCCTGCAAGTTTTTGAGAAATTTGTCCCCAAACAGTTCTTGGGTCGAATTGCCCCAGAAGGATTGCAATACCTCCAATTTGGAAAGGCAAAATCAGAAAAACTTTCCATTCTCTTTGCGGACATCCGTTCCTTCACCAGTTTGTCAGAGACGATGGTTCCTCAAGAGTTGCTGGATTTTCTCAATACGTATTCCCAACAAATCAGTCAAGTGATTCATCACCATCATGGTTTCATTGATAAGTTCATTGGGGATGGCATCATGGCACTCTTTGATCGGGTGGAGCAAGGACGTGCATTTCATGCTCAAGACGCGGTACAAGCCGCAATTGCCATGCAGGTAACCATGAGTGAATACAATCTTCGTCGAAAACGTCATGGTCTGCCGCCCATTGAGATTGGCATTGGGGTGCATACAGGAGAAGTCATTGTGGGAACAGTGGGTTCTGAAGATCGCATGGATTCCACTGCTTTGGGAGACAGTGTGAACCTGGCCTTTCGCTTAGAGAGCCTCACTAAGAATTATAAAGCAAAAATTCTGATCAGTGACACCATTTACCATTTGCTGGATAAAACACAATTTCACATCCGTGAGATAGATACCATTCCTCTCAAAAATAAAATGCAATCGGTTGTCTACGAGGTTTGTGATGCCGATGCCCCGGAAATTCTGGAAAAAAAACTGGCCTCTCGGGAACAATTAGAAAAAGGAAGACAATTCTTCTATGCCTCAGAACATGAACAGGCCCTTGAATGTTTTAAAAATTGTTTAAGTATCTTTCCTCAAGATGTCATGGTGAGTGAATTCATCAAACATAACTATTTTCTGGATCAAGTGTCTACGAATGATGAAGTGTAAAAAGGAGCAATGATGACGGTGTTGAAAAAAATAATAATTGGCATGTTATTCATGTTGAGTATGTCTCATAGTGTTTATGCCCAAAAAACCATCCGTCTGACCAATGGAGAGTGGCCACCGTGGTTATCAGAAGATTTAAAGCACTATGGAG
The DNA here is from genome assembly GCA_028282505.1 of SAR324 cluster bacterium. Lineage (GTDB taxonomy): Bacteria > SAR324 > SAR324 > SAR324 > NAC60-12. The sequence continues at coordinate 1,327 of JANQHV010000655.1, forward strand.
CTGCCTCTCGTATTGTCACAGAAGCTTTCTCCTCAGAAGGAGTGGAGGTCCAATATGGTTTTTTCCCATGGAAACGGGCTTTTACACTGGGTGAAAAAGGAGAATGGGATGGTTCTGTTATTTGGATACGTACTCCTGAACGAGAAGAGACTTATCATTTTTGTGATCCCGTGTTGGTACAGAGGCGGGTCTTCTATCATCTGAAAGATTACCCGTTTGATTGGAATAGCATTGATGATCTACGAGGGGTTGTAATAGGTGGTACTTTGAAGTATACCTATGGAGAGGCATTTGATAACGCGGAAAAAGAAGGCAAGATTACTGTCCAGCGTGTGCCCAAAGATGAAATTAATTTTAGAAAACTACTGAGAGGTAAAATTCAAATTTTTCCCATGGAGCCCGAAGTCGCAACTGAATTATTACAAAAACAGTTTAAACCAGAGGATATCCAAAAATTGACTTACCATTCCAAACCGTTGAGTCAGCAAGCATATCACCTCATTTTATCCAAAAAATACAAAGACGGTGCGAAAATGTGCTCGTTGTTCAATCAAGGGTTACAGCGTTTAAAAGACAGTAAAAAATATGACCAGTATATTGCTGAGGCACTTCGAGGCGAATATAAGAAATAGAGAATAAAAGATGACGGTGGTACAAAAAATAGGAGCCGGTCTTTTGTTTATATTGCTGTTGTCTCCTGGTGTTGATGCACAAGAAATCATCCGTCTGACCAATGGAGAGTGGCCTCCTTACCTGTCAGAAAGTTTGGAACACAAGGGTTTTGCGTCTCGTATTGTCACAGAAGCTTTTGCTGAGGTGGGCATTCGGGTGGAATATGGTTTTTTTATATGGCAACGTACTTATAATCAAGCCAAAGCAGGAAGATGGGATGGTTCGGTGGGATGGGCACGCACTCCCGAACGGGAAAAAGATTTTTACTATAGCAATCCGGTCGTAGAGGATATCACAAATTTCTTTCACTTGAAAACATATCCATTGGATTGGGAGAGTATAGAGGATTTGAAAGGGATTTCCATCGGAGCAACAGTAGCCTATCATTATGGTGATGCCTTTGAGCATGCAGAAAAAACTGGAAAAATTGAGGTGCAAAGGGCTGCCAAAGATCAACTCAACCTGAAGAAGCTGTTACGTGGTAAAATTCAAATTTTTCCCATGAACCTGGAGGTTGGTTATTATCAACTTCAGCGGACGTTTCCACCAGAAAAACGGCAACTGTTTACCCACCATCCTAAACCACTTTATGTCAAACCACTTCATGTTATTTTCTCTAAAAAGATTGACAAAAATAAGCATCGATTGGCTTTGTTCAATAAAGGACTAAAACAACTGAAGGACCGTGGAAGAATCGATCAAATCATGAAAGAAGCTCGTCAAGAAAAAGAATGATGAAGAGATATCCCTTAGTTGAAGTGAAGAATTCCATAACCACACAATTTTTAAAAATAGTCTTCAGTATTTATCTGGTCGTCGCTTTAACAGTAACATCCTTCCACATGGTTGCTGAATACTATCATGTCAAAGATACCATTCGTGAGGAACTCAAAACCGTGCAAACCACCATTGAATCTGGATTGGCCAATGCTCTGTGGGATGAGTATATGGAACAATTGGAATCTATCCTCAAAGGCACCATCAATCTTCCGATTGTCGTGGGAATTAAGATCAAGAACGAATATGGAGAGCAGGCAGCAGCACTAGGAGCCATTATCGATGAGAGCGGAAAGGCGGTGTATGTGGATCAGGCAATTGAACCTTCCACGGAACGTGAAGAATTGTTCTGGTATCAAGCTCCAATTGTTTATAATTACAGAGGTCAATCGAAAAAAGTAGGAGAAATCACACTTTATTCCAATGCCAAGGTAGTTTTTCAGAGAGTCCAATTGGGATTCGTGTTGCTCATGGTCAATGCCATAATTAAAACAGCCGCCTTATGGATTATTTTTTTATGGGTTGGGCGCCTTATTTTGAGTCGTCCTCTTGCTGCTTTGACATCTGAGACGGAAAAACTCAAGTTGGAGAATTTGGAGCACGCACGATTGGATATCAACGTTTCCACAAGAAATGAACTGAAGCTTTTAGAAGAAGCATTCAATACGATGGTGCAAAAACTTTTGCAGTCCAGGGAACAATTGAATGCCAGTCAGCAACGACTAGAACTATTATTGCAAGGGTCTCACCGCATTGCCATGATGCATGACAAACTCCATGCCATTTTTCAAACAGCAAAATTTATTCTACAAGGTATGTCCTCGAAATCGTCTCACCAACTTCATTTTGGTTACCCGGAAACCTTTGAGGAAGGAAAATCAGGATACATGACCTTTCAAACAACCGTAGATATGTCAAAAGACGATATTGCGAATTCTGATATTGAAAATATTGAAATGACAGGTGATGTGCTGGCAAACACCCAGCCTCCATTTGTGGAAGAGCATCTGAAAAACTCCAACCAATCCACCAGTTGTTCGATTGTCGACGATCACATCAATATTACGCTCTGGCATCAGGAGCAGCTGCAAGGTTACATTCAAATTCAAGGAATTAATCGTGCTGCAATTGAAGAAATCCATCAGGAATATATCAATACGTTAATTCAATTTTTATCCATAACCTTGAGTAGTCTCAATTATACATTGGATTTAGAAGAGAAGGTTCGTCATCGCACAAAAGATTTGAAAAACAAAATAGAACTCATCGAAGCTGCTCAGACACAATTAGTCCAGTCAGAAAAGATGGTAGGGCTTGGAACTCTTGTTGCAGGAATCGCTCACGAAATTAACAACCCTACCAGTTTTGTCCATGCCAGTGTCCATAGCCTGGATAATGATTTAAAAGACTTTAAAACGTTTATCTTTGAACTGGCAGGAGACGATGCTGATGAAACATTCACACAAATGTTCGAGGAAAAATTTGATCATTTCGGTAATTGTTTTGTGGATATCTATGAAGGCACGACGCGAATCAAAACCATTGTGAATGATTTAAGAATTTTCTCTCGATTGGATGAAGCTGAACAGAAAAAAGCCAATATTGTGGAAGGGTTACGCTCAACCTTGCGACTGATTCAACCTCAGTATAAAAAAACGGTTCATTTTGTCTGTGAATTTTCTGTGGAACCTGAAATGGAATGCTGGCCTTCTCAATTGAATCAAGTTTTTATGAACATGATGGTCAATGCCTGCCAAGCCATTAACAAGAGACAAGCAGAGACGGGAGATGTGGAGCCAGGCACGCTCACTATCAAGACCTTCATGCATGATGGGCAACTGGTGATTAGTTTTCAAGATGATGGTTGTGGGATGACTGAAGAGGTTCAATCCAAAATGTTTGATCCTTTTTATACGACGAAAGAAGTGGGAGAAGGCACAGGTATGGGACTATCTATTTCTTTTGGAATCATTGAAAGACACCAGGGACGTATTCAAGTCGACTCCATTCCGGGGGTTGGTACGAACTTGACCATCTTTTTACCTTTGGTTTTAACTTGATGCGGTATAGCTGAAACCGAAAAATTGTCACGGAGGCATGGAGACGCAGAGAAAATAAGAAGCTGGCAGTGTTTCCACAAAAGTAAAAAACACATTTAAAACATTATGGCATTTTTTAGTAAAGATAAGATTGGAGAAAAGTTTAAACAAAGACAAGAGGTTCACAAGCAACATACTATTTTGATTGTTGATGACGATGAACCCAATTTGCGCTCACTCAGCAGATTGTTGGAAAGAGAATATGAACTCCTGACAGCCAGAGATGGTCAAGAGGCATTGGACTTGGTCAAAAATGCTCCCGATCCTTCTGTTATCCATCTGATCATTTCAGACCAGCGTATGCCGAACCTGACAGGAGTGGAGTTTCTCAAACAAACGATCCCCATCATCCCCAAAACAATCCGCATGCTCTTAACAGGGTTTACTGATATAGATGCGATTATTGATTCGATCAACGAGGGACATATCTATAAATTTATCACAAAGCCTTATGACCCCGATGATTTAAAGGTAACTGTTCAGCGAGCATTGGAAAGTTTTGACCTCGAAAAGAACAATCTTGAACTGCTGACAGTCTTTGAAAAATTCGTCCCTAAACAGTTTTTAAGCCGCATTGCTCCAGAAGGTTTGCAATACCTTCAATTTGGAAAAGCAAAGTCTGAAAAACTCTCCATCCTCTTTGCAGGCATCCATTCTTTCAGCAGTTTGTCAGAAACAATGACTCCCCAGGAGTTACTGGATTTCCTCAATACATATTCTCAACAAATCAGTCAATCGATCCATCACCACCATGGATTCATTGACAAGTTCATGGGAGCCCACATCATGGCGCTCTTTGATCGGGTTGATCAAACACGTGAAGCTCATGCTCAAGATGCAGTGCAAGCCGCTATTGGGATGCAAAAGAGCATGAATGAATACAATCTTCATCGCACACAACAAGGTTTGTTTCCCATTGAGATTGGCATTGGTGTGCACACCGGAGAAATCATTGTGGGGACGATGGGTTCCGAGGGTCGTATGGATTCAACTGCTCTGGGAGATAGCGTCAACCTGGCTTTTCGATTAGATAGTCTCACCACGGATTATGAAGCAAAAATTTTAATCAGTGACGCCATTTACCGTTTGCTGGATGGAAGGAAATTCC
>JANQHV010000682.1 GCA_028282505.1 SAR324 cluster bacterium
TGAATTTCAGGAATTGGTAAAAAGCCATTGTGTGCCAGTCCAATGGCCATGCCCAAAATGGTTTGTTCATCCAGAATCGAATTGAAAATCCGCTTGAAACCAAATTTTTCACTCAAACCAGCAGTGACCTGATACACTCCTCCTTTGGCCGCCACATCCTCCCCAAAAATCAAAGTGTTGGGGTATTGTAGCATGATATCAGCCAATCCCAAATTGAGCAAAGCAGCCAAACTGCCTTTTTGCTCAAGCCGCTTATAATCTTTATCAAATACAGCAATTCTTTCTTTTTCTGATGGCAATGGCACACGTTTGTGTTGCTTAATTGGGGGAACAATCGAGCTCATGATTTCTTGAGCACTTTGCAGCTTGGGCTGCTGAATGACTTGGAGAGCACAATCGGCGACCTGCTTGCGTACCGATTCATAGAGGGCGATCACTTCCTCTGCACTCAAATAATCATGCTCTATCAATATTCGGGCAGAATGGAGCAGTGGGTCGTTTTCTTCAGTTTGTTCAATCTGCTCCAAAGTCCGGTATTGCAATTCAATATCAGAACCCGCATGTCCCATCAAACGCACCATTTTTAGATGCAAAAAGACTGGTTTGCGGGTTTTTCTCACATAGCTTTCTGCTTCTTTTGCCACCCGATAGGCATCCAGTAGATCCAGTCCGTTGCCTGCCATGTATTTGATGCCCGGACGGTTGCTAAACACCGTTTCAATCCAGGAGGATGGCGTTTCTACAGAGATTCCCAGGCCATTGTCTTCACAGATAAAAATCAGAGGGAATGGGAATTTATGAAAGGCAATCCATTGTGCGGCATTGAAAGCTCCCTGTGCGGTGGAATGATTCACCGAGGCATCACCAAAGCTGCATAGAATGATGCTGTCGAGAGGGAGCACCGCACTGGTTTTCAACTCCTTGGCCCGGTGCAAAGAAAAGGCGGCTCCTACGGATTTTGGCAAATGGGAGGCAATGGTGCTGGTTTGTGGTGGAACAAAAAGAGGGGCACTGCCAAAAACTTTATGCCGTCCTCCTGCGATGGGGTCGTCTGCCGAAGCGACAAATGCCAGCAAGTGGTCTTGGATGGGTGTTGAGTTGGGTTGCTGCTTTGCCCGTTGTACCATCATGGCGCAGCTTCGGTAGTGGAGAAAAGCCATGTCGGTGTACCGAAAGACCTTTCCCAGGACGACGTTTCCTTCATGACCACTGCTGCCGATGGTGTAATAGGATTGATTTTGTTTTCTCAGTAAACGTGCCTGTAGGTCCAGATGTCGGCTGATGCACTGCGATTCAAACAAATCGAGGCAGCTGTTTCGGTCTAAACCGACTTCTTCTGGCTTGTAGTCAGTAGAGGTGGTAGGAAGTTGCTTGTGACGGACCCGGTTTGTGAAATTCTCATCTACAATCTGGGCTCTGTTGTAAATGTCTTTCATGCTTTGTTTTGTTCTGTTGTGGTGTAACCTGCTCACGCTTCTTTTGAGAAATGATTATGCAGAGAGATAAATCAAATAGGCGTGTTGGGTCACAAAGTTTACTTCTAACTTGAAGCGATCCAAGCAACGGTCCACCCCAAGAATCAAAGGAACTGTGTCATATTGAGCGGGAACAAGGTATGCTAAACAGGGAAATGTGGAAGAACGATTATCATTTTCATCAACCAATTGGAGAAGAATACCACCAATATCACATAAAATTTTACATTGTTTTTCTGGATTGATTCCGGATAAATAACGTTTGGTCAATTTTCTGACATAGATATCTTTCCAGATGGAATGGGGAATAACAGTAATGGGAGCACCTGTATCCAGAATCCCACTGTAAGGTTTGGAAAGGGTGCGTTTGTTTTGATTAACAAATACTACACTACTCATTAGTCGAATTTGAGTATGAGGAACCCCTTGAGACGCTTTTTCTGTTTCTAAAAAAAGCTGTTCAACTTCAATAGATATTTTAATATGTGACATACTTATGGAAAATCAGTAAACACAAGTAGAGTGTTCCAAGAAGCGGAGGTATAAATCTGGCACATCATAGCCAATTTTTTGAAGGGCTCGTTTTTGAACGTTAGCTCCATTTTTTCCAGAAGCAATGACCTGTTGGTTATAGACCGCAATCCATTTGCCCTCATATTGCGCAAGTTCCTCTCGGTGGGTACGGACCCAGAGCATATCGGCTTTTTGACGTTCACTGGAAGGATAGTTGCTTTCAAAGACAGATGGATCTACAGAATCGTAAAGTTCTTGGAGAGGATCAGTGACCGGCATCAGTTGCTCCTTAAGAAATTTAGCTATCAAATACGATTGAAGACCAATTCAAACGTACCATAACTCCGTTTAGGATTCAAACTGGATTTCCCTCAAACGTCATAGATTTTGTAAAGAGTCGAAGATTTATCGGATAATTGTTAGGGATGTGAAAAAAGTAAGTAGGGGCGAACCTATGTGTTCGCCCTTGTTATTTGGGAGGACAGAGACGCAGGTCTACCCCTACTTTTAAAAAAATTCTCTGTGCTCTCTGTGAGGGGCGGCCTTCCGTATCTGTGGCAGCATTCCGTATCTGTGACAGACTTTTGGGTTTTGGCTATGCCGAGTTAGAATCATCCAACGGAAAATATCTTTTCACTTCCGCCGGACTGAGACAATCCAACTTCTCCAATGCTTTTTCGGCCCAGGCCTCAATGGCAGGTCGGTGTTCTTCCAGTTTGGTTTTCCGTCCCTCAAATGCTTTTAAATTATTTCGCAAATCTCGCAAATATCGCAAATCTAGCAAAGATCGCAAATATCGCAAATCTAGCAAATCTCGCAAATATCGCAAATATCGCAAATCTAGCAAATCTAGCAAATCTCGCAAATCTCGCAAATCTAGCAAATATCGCAAAGATCGCAAATCTAGCAAAACTAGCAAATCTCGCAAAATCATGAACTGAATGATTGGCGGACCTGTGCGCAGCATGTGCAAGATCCAGCTGAATTCGTTTTTTCTTTGTTGGGAGAGCAAGATGACAAAACTATTTTCGTTTTCCCAAAAAAATTGCCTTTCTTCTTCCAGCGTGAGGTGGGATTTCTTTTGCAGCGTTTCGATTTGCTGTTTGAGGTCTTTTGTTATTTCAGCATGGGCCTTGGTGTCACAACGGTTCAAGATTGAAGCGGCAACAGTTTTGACAAATCCATGCCGGGCTGACTGGCGGAGCTGCCAGGCGATTTTCTCCCAAAAGGAGGCATGCCGGTAAAGGGGATAATGAAGATAGAGTTGATTGATCATCGCTTCCTCTTCTTCGGTTTCTCCCAGGTTGGGCAAGATTTCCAAGACTCGGATGGCAAATTTCTTTTCCAGATCAAACTTTGTTTTTTCTTCAACAATCTCCCTCAGTAACTCTTCCCAGAGGTTCATTTGGGTCCAGTATTGTTTCTCGACCAATAATTCGATGATTTCCTGGAAAAGTGTGTGGGCATTTCCGATATTGACGATCAGGCGAAAGGTTTCTTGCCAATAATCCTGTTCCCGGTATTGCAATATCTGATTTTGATTTGAGCTACGAGCAAAAAAGTAGGCGGTTAAATATTCCTGGAAGGTGAGATGCAGGAAACCAAATTTCCCTTCTGAGCGGTAGAGCAGTCCGGCTTTCACGGTCATTTCTTCTATAAAAAAGGTTAAGCTTTTTTCTTCAATGGTAGCGGGCAGGAGTTCCTGGATTTCTGGTAAGGTGATCTCCCGACGGTTATGCTCCATCAAGTATTTGGCAATTATGGCTAAATTGGCCAGGCTATTTTCGATTGAAAACGTTACCTTCAGTTTACGGTTGGAAATATTCCACAGTTCCACCATCACCTTTAAGGCTTCCTCATACAGTTTATGCCGTTCCTTGGGCAAGATGGCCCGGGTACGATGCACAATAGCAATGATCGTCAAGAGCAAAGGATTCACTGCCAATTCCCGCAAACGGGTGTGTCCTTGCTCCTGTAAGATTTGGATTAAATCCTGAGAGCGTTCTCTTCCTTCCTGGGCTGCTTTTTGGGTCTCCCTCTCCTGGTCAATGGCTTCCTCCACATTTTGGTACCAGTGGCCTAGAAAGGCTTCAATGTCTTTTTGTGTGAAATCCTGAATAGCAAAAGACATAAAACTTTGCGGAAATTGTAAGCCCTGGGAGGGTTGCAAACCGGAAAAGCGGGAGGTCACGATAAGCGGATTTTGCCGTACATCTTGCTTTTGAATCCAACTGATCACGTCACGGCGCAAATCTTTGTCAGCCACTTCATCCAGACCATCCAAGAGAAAGAGCAGTTTGTTTTGCTGGAATTGTTCCTCCAGGATGGAAACCGTATCCGTCTGGTTTCCAAGTAAATACCGGGCAGTTTCCAAAATATTGTGTGAGCGGAAGGTTTCTTCGGGGGAGCGTCCCAAATCCTTTAAAGGAATGAAGACCGGACAAAACGGTTGAAAAAGCTCTTCTGTTTTTAGAGTGGTTTGCAGAGCAATCCATTTCAGAAGAGTGGTTTTACCACTGCCCGGTTGACCCAGAATGACCATCCGCACCGGTTCGTCTTTTTGTTTTAATAACTCTTCAAATAGTTGCACAAAATCCAGGGAAGCCGTTGCCTCTTCTTCCGTTTTTTTGATTTCTTTTTCCAATTGGGAAAAATCTTCAATGGAGTGGTAATATTCTTGTTGATAGGATCGTTTGGCCCGCAGCTTGATGTAGATTTTTTCTAACTTCAGGGGTTTTTGTAAAATTGCGTTCAGTCCAGTAAAATCCAGATATTGAAATTGATCATGGATGAATTGGAGATAACACGACAGGCGGTCTTGTGTTTGCTGGATTGCTTGTTTTTCCTGTTGTTCTTGAACCTGTGCGGCGTCATGATCACGTTTTTTTTCAAGTTCCAGCAATTGTTGCTGTAATCGTAGATTCTTTTCCTGCAACTGTTTGTTTTCTTTGGTATTTTTACTACTCTTCCTGAATTGCCAAAAAGCCAATCCGAATGCCAGCGCAGAGATAGCAATGGTAATGATTTTATCCCAATGTTGGATTAGAAAATCTTTCATCTTACAGATCCTATATATTCACTAGTTTTTACAATTTTTTGGACGGCTATCCACTTAAGGCGGGACAGTTAATAAAATCAATGCCTTACCAAACCCCTCCCAACCGAAGGTCGGCCCCGCTCCCTTGAAAAAAGGGGAGGAGATCATTTTCTCTCTGTTTTTTAAGCTGAGACTAAGGAGAGTTTTGTCCCGGAATAAGTTAGTAGCCTTTTGGACGCAGATAAAATCAAGATTAAGAACCTGTTTTGAAAAACCTGATTCTGCTGTAAAACCGCCTCATTGGCGTCTATTTTGAGAAAATTTTCATTATACCAAGTTGCGTTTAAAAAAGTGACAAGCATTTTTATCCCCTCACCTTAGTCCTCTCCCCAGGGAGAAGAATTAAAAGTATTGTCACTTTTGGGCTATCCACTTAAGGCGGGGCAGTGAATGAAATCAGTGTCTTAGTACAAGTATTCACAATGAAGTGCACAAATTCTTAATCTTAATCTTGTTCTTAATCTTAATCCCTCAATTTCTAGAGATTAAGAGTAAGATTAGGATTAAGAGTAAGACTGTCATAACAAGAATTTGAGCACTTATTTCTGATTAGTTGTACTAAGAGGATTTAGGGGCCTGCTGCTTTCTTCCTTCCTAAATTGCCGATCCATTTATAGGTTATGCTGCTCTACAATCATTTTCAGTGTGCCATCTTTGATGATTGCTTTGAGTCCTTCATTGAATGCCGCGACTCTTTTTTCATACTCTTTGCTTTCTCTGGAAAAGATCACATGCAGTGTTTTGAACTGGAGGGGAGGGGTGATGAAGTCCAAAGCTCCTTTGCCCTGTGGAAAACTGGTGTTGAGAATATGAGCCGCCGTGAATTGATCAATGATCGCTAAATGAATCCTTTTGTTAAATAGTTTTGTCAAATTTTCTTTATCACTGTTTGCCAGTTTTTTTTGGAGAAAATCAGCTTTATCAAACTCCGGTGTATTGACA
>JANQHV010000041.1 GCA_028282505.1 SAR324 cluster bacterium
AGCCAGCCTATTTAACAAAAATTTTCTCAAAACAGACGCCAATGAGGCGGTTTTGCAGCAGAATCAGGTTTTTCAAAGAGGTTCTCAGCTATTATTGGCAGTGAGTGCCTCCATGGCCTCTTCTTCTGAAGCATACATGACAAATACAGTATCGAGATAAGTCATTTTAAACAACTGCTCCAGTTTTTCACCGATACTGCACACAAACATATCGGCCTGGCGCTGCCGCAGGACATTCAAACAGGAAATAATGAAGCCAAGCGATTGGGAATCAATGACGGAGACTTGTTGCAGGTTGAGCAGTATTTTGGAAACCGAAGGAGTGGCAACAATGGGCTTAATGGTTTGTTTCAGCTCATGGATATTTTTCACAGAGATTTTTCCAAATAAATAAAATATTTCTACGCCTGATTTTTGGGTATGAATGATTTTCTGGGTAATTTGGGAGGATAAACAATAGTTTCCGTACCTTTCCCAAAATTTTTCATTGGGAACCCCTTTGCCTTGTTGCAATGACGATAGCGGGTCATGGACAATATAACGTTTCATGGCTCCTTTGCCATGTATATCGACTGTACCATGAGGCTCACATTGAAAGAAACTGGAAATTTTGTGATAGGTGACTTCCGAAATATTCACTTCTCCATCCATTCCTTTGCTTTCCATGCGACTGGCAATGTTAACGGTGTCTCCCCATACATCATAAGCAAATTTTTTACTCCCAATCACCCCGGCCATGACAGGGCCTGAATGAATACCAATTCGGATTTTCCAGACATCGTCCTGGTAGATCTTGCGGATTTCCTTCATCGTCCGAATGAAATTGCGGATTTCCAATGCTGATAGAACACAATCAATGGCATGAGTTTGATTGGTGTCGGGAATGCCTCCGGCAAACATGTATCCGTCTCCAATAGTTTTCAGCTTTTCGACCTGATACATCTCCATCACACCATCGAAGTAATCATAGTACCTTCCCAACTCCTTGACCAAATCTTTGACATTCCAGGTGGAAGCAATTTGCGTGAAACCACAAAAATCGGTGAAGACAATCGTCGCTTCCTGGTAAAACTGAGGTTCGGTTTTACCATATAACAATAGCTCATCTGCTACATTTTTAGGTAGTATGTTTTCTAACAAACGCTGAGAGCGTTCCTGCTCAAATTTAATGGATAAGGCCGCTTTGATCCGTGCCTTCAAAACCAGTTCCCGGATGGGTTTATTGACATAATCAACAGCCCCCGCCTCAAAACACTCACTCAATATTTGATCGTTGACTTCTCCCGTTACCATAATGACGGGTATGGATTTATAAATGGGGTGACGTTGCAGCTGTTTGAGCAGAGTCACTCCATTAGTGCCCGGCATATTGATGTCCATTAAAATCAAGTCGAATGGATCTTTTTCCAACACCGGAAAAAGAAAGTTGGTTCTGGTAATAAAATTGGAAGAATAACCAAATTGAGAGAGTAATTCTCTCAGTTGTTCCACCACAGGACGTTCATCGTCTACAATTAATATTTTAGCCATAATGTTCTCATGTTAGCAGATTTGTGAGGCTTAAACTTATCTTTGTTTAAAAAAGTTACAAGGCCTCTAAAATATTTATCAATGTTGTGATGGTTTCAATCGATGAGGAAAATCTTTATGGACGGATGCATGGATATTCGAAGAGGTAAGAAAATATCTGGTGTGAAGGTGAAGATTACTTGCAATATGGAAACGCTTGTGTCAGATAATAGCAGGATATTTGAAAATCATTTCTAGAATTTGCTTGATGAGGAAACCATGACAACAACGAAGATAATTTTACCAGAATCTGAAATTCCCACTCATTGGTATAATGTAGTCGCCGATATGCCCAATCCACCAGCTCCTCCTTTGGGGCCTGATGGAAATCCGATTGGTCCAGAAGCACTGACTCCGATTTTTCCAATGAATCTGATTGAGCAGGAAATGTCTGCTGAGCGCTGGATACCAATTCCGGAAGAAGTGAGAAAGGTATATCAATTGTGGAGACCTTCCCCCATGTACCGGGCCCATCGCCTGGAAGAAATGCTCGGCACTCCAGCAAAAATATATTATAAAAATGAAGCAGTGAGTCCTGCGGGTTCTCATAAGCCCAACACGGCAATTGCTCAGGCATACTATAATAAAGAAGCAGGAGTTCACCGTTTGTCTACAGAAACGGGAGCCGGCCAATGGGGCTCCGCTCTTTCCATGGCAGGGCAAATTTTTGGAATAGAAGTGATCATTTATATGGTTAAAGTGAGTTACCATCAGAAGCCTTATCGTCGATCCATGATGGAAGCCTGGGGGGCTAATGTTGTGGCCAGCCCCACTGATCAAACAGAAGCTGGACGTAAAATTCTGGAGAAAGATCCTGATTCTCCAGGCGCCCTCGGCATTGCTATTTCTGAAGCAGTAGAAGCCGCAGCAACACGAGAAGATACTAAATATTCGTTGGGATCTGTCCTCAATCATGTCTTGTTACACCAGACCATTATTGGCCTGGAAGCAAAAAAACAGTTTGAAATGGTAGGCGATTACCCTGATATGATTTTTGCTCCGTGTGGTGGTGGGTCGAACTTTGGGGGGATTGCGTTTCCTTTTATTGCTGATAAAGCCAGTGGAAAAGAAGTGCACCTGGTTGCCACTGAGCCCATTTCCTGTCCCACTTTAACTAAAGGACACTATGCCTATGACTTTGGGGACACCGTTGGTTTGACTCCCTTGATGCAAATGTATACCTTGGGACATGATTTTGTTCCTCCCGCAATTCATGCAGGAGGATTACGGTACCACGGTGATTCTCCCCTGGTTTCCCAGTTGTACCACGAAGGCATTGTCGAAGCAGTGGCAGTGCCCAATCTGGCAACATTTGAAGCGGGTATTACCTTTGCTCGTGCAGAAGGAATCATCCCTGCTCCAGAAACCTGTCATGCCATTCGAGCAACCATTGATGAAGCCCTGAATTGCAAAGAGACCAAGGAACCAAAAACATTGTTCTTCAACTTGTCAGGGCATGGACATTTTGATATGACGGCTTACGATAAATATTTTCGTGGAGAACTGGAAGATTATGCTTATCCAGAAGAAGCCATTGCTGAATCTATCGCCAACTTACCAAAATTCTAGAACACTCATATCATCTCCGTTCTTTGCATTCTTGCAAAGAACGGATGTCACATGTCATTAGAACCTGTTTGAAAAACCTGATTCTGCTGCAAAACCGTCTCATTGGCGTCTGTTTTGAGAAAATTTTCGTTAAATAGGCTCACTATTCGCCTCAAATT
>JANQHV010000005.1 GCA_028282505.1 SAR324 cluster bacterium
ATGTATTGATCTGGGTATTTTCCTTAAAGTTTGGAATGTTCCCTAGCAGCGGAGCCTCTTCTTGGCAGCATTACATCTTACCCGCTCTTGCTTTAAGTACCATTCATCTAGTGACGTATACCCGACTGATCCGCAACAGTATGTTAGAAAACATGAAGGAAAACTATGTCTTGTACGCCAGAGCAAGAGGAATCAGTGAATTCAAAGTAGTCGTGAAACATGTGCTGAAAAATTCGCTACAGACGACGATGACTGCTTTAGGTATCAGCATTGTGAGCATCTTATCGGGGACGTTTGTGATTGAGAATATCTTTTCGATTCCTGGATTTGGACGCTTGATGCTTACCAGCATTTTCCATCGTGACTATCCCATGATTCAAGCCTTCATTTGGATCACTGGAGCCTTTTTTGTGTTTGCAAATTTAGCGATTGACATCTTGCAATGTGTGGTCGATCCAAGATTGAAAAAAGGACTCAGCACATGATGAAAAAACTTTTGGCAAATCGGGTTGCTTCGATTTGCCTTTTGATACTGAGTGCTTTCACGCTTGCAGGAATTTTTGCTCCGGTGATTGCTCCCCATGATCCGAACCTATCCGATTTTACAAAGTTTTTTGCGCCCATCTCTTGGGAATATCCACTAGGTGCAGATCACTTAGGGCGCTGTATTCTCTCCAGGTTACTCTTTGGCATCCGAACGACACTTTTTTATGCATTTTTGACGATGCTCATTACTTTGAGTGTCGGTACTGTCATTGGCATCATTTCGGGGTATATCGGAGGGAAGTTAGACAACGTCATCATGAGAACTTGTGATATGCTTTTAGCTTTTCCTAGTGAAGTGATGGTTTTGAGTCTAATTGGCGTTTTAGGGCCTGGTATTACGAGTATCATTATTGCCAATTTTATCGCTAAACTGCCTTGGTATGTCAGAATGATCCGTAGCTCTGTGATTCGGTTCAATCATCAAAACTATGTTTTATACTCCAACACAATTGAAACCCGATTTCACTACAAACTCTTCCGGCATTTTTTTCCGAACATTGCGTCTGAAATAGCGATCCTTGCCTCAATGGACATTGGTTGGATCATCCTAAGCATCTCCACTCTCTCTTTTCTTGGATTAGGAGTCGAATTGCCTACTCCTGAATGGGGTTCAATGCTCAGTGAAGCCAAAGATGTTTTATTGACCAACCCCGAACAGATGATGTACCCTGGAGTGACCATCATGATTGTGGTGGCCACGTGTAACCTGCTCGGAGACAGTGTTCGCGAGCTATTTGATCCTAAAGCACAAGCCTAGACTATGTTATTAGAAGTCAAAGATCTCAACGTGTGTTGGAGAGACCACAAAAATGAAATCCAGTTGTTGAAGGATATAACTTTTGAAGTAGAGCGTAATCAGTGTCTAGGAATCTTGGGTGAATCGGGTTCTGGAAAAAGTTTGACTTGTGGAGCAATCAATGGATTGTTGGATGAATCCTTTCAAGTGACAGGCAATGCCTTCTTTGAAAATCAAGACTTGTTGACCTTGAAAAAAGAACAACGGAGGAAGATCCGAGGAAAAAAAATCGCTATGATTTTGCAAAGCCCGATGACGGCTTTCAATCCTCTATTCACGATTGGTGGCCATATTGCAGAAACGATGTGTATGCATCTTCAATGTTCCTGCAAAGAGGCGCTGGATCAGATGGCCCAAGTGTTCCAGCGAGTGAACTTATCCAATCCCAAAATGATTTATGCTAAATATCCGCATGAACTGAGTGGGGGAATGCTACAGCGCATTATGATTTCTATTGCGCTTTCTCTGCAACCTTCTTTGATTATTGCCGATGAACCGACAACAGCTATCGATTACGTGAGTCAAAAAGAAGTGATCAGTGAATTGCAAATGATTCGGGAACAATCGGAAACCTCTATCATTTTTATTAGTCATGATTTGAGTCTTCTCTCTCATTTGGCTGACCAGATTATGGTTCTGAATCAAGGGCAAATGGTAGAGTATGGGCCAGCCCAAGACGTAATTAGAAGCCCTAAAAGTGAGCATACCCAACACCTGATCCAGACCCGTAGACTTCTTGTCCAACGGTTTAACCATTATATGACAAATCAACATGTTAGTTAGCGTTCAAAATATTCGAAAGAGTTTTGCTGTTGGCGATTCCTGGTTCAAAAAGTCGCGTCATGAGGTGTTGAAAGGAGTTTCGTTCGAACTATTTGAAGGAGAATGTCTTGGACTTTTAGGAGAATCAGGAAGTGGAAAAAGCACGTTAGGCAAAGTAATTTTGGGAATCGAGAATCCCGACTCAGGAGAAGTCGTTTTTGCTGATGCGATCAGCGACTTACCGAGTCATGAAAAAATGAGTGTCGTTTTTCAAGACTATACCAGCTCTGTGAACCCACGGTTACGCGTCGAAGAAATCATCTCAGAACCTTTATTACGAACGCAATTGACCCATGCGGAAAAAAAACAAAAAGTAAATGAATTGTTGGTAGAAGTGGGACTTTCGGAATCGATGAAAACCCGTTTTCCTCATCAACTGAGTGGAGGACAGCTACAACGGGTTTGCATTGCAAGAGCCATTGCTCCTTCTCCCAAGTTTATTTTATTGGATGAAGCGGTGAGTTCACTCGATGTTTCTGTGCAGGCTCAGGTGTTGGATTTGTTGGCAAACTTAAAACAACGATTCGGTCTTTCGTATTTATTCATTACTCATGATATTACCGTTGCTGCCTATTTGTGTAATCGCATTTTAATCTTCCAAGACGGAAAAGTGGTAGAGCAAGTAGATGATTTAAACAACCTGGCTCATGCGACCAATAATTATGCGAAACAACTCCTTTCGGCAGCTCATTTCTTAGAACGAGCTTTTACAGAGCCAGCTGCTTGAATAGCTGTTTGCAGTGAAAACTTGAAATCGGGATTCAAAGAAGAAAAATGATATGGCGCAATTGGTGTTTGCAACAAGTAAAAATTTGCATGAACCAGAAAGTGAGAAGATTTTAAGGAATCAGTTAACCTCGCTAGGCCACCAGGTGAAATTGTTCCCATGGAACGGTGATCAAACCCCGTTTTTTGAAGCAGAATTGGTGATTCTTCGTACCTGTTGGGACTACTACAAACAACCCAAGCTTTTTAAGGATTGGTTGTTGAATCTGCAACAACATCGTATCCGTGTTTTGAACCCGATTGAGATGGTATTGTGGAATTTTGAAAAAACCTATTTGATTGAACTGCAAGAAGCTGGTTTTTTAGTCCCAGAAACTTACATTGTGGATGCGTATGATCTTCCAAAAATCGAGCAAAAGATGGCTCAATTAAATTGGGAACAAGCTGTACTCAAACCAGTTTCAGGACAAAGTGGGCACTATTTACAATTATTGAAGCGTAGAGAGGCATGTACCTGGTCCACGTCCCAGGCACCACAAAAAGAAGCACTACTACAAGCATTTGAACCCAAGATCACTTCCTTGGGAGAAACTTTATTGATTTTTATTGCAGGTGAGTTCTCCCACGCAATCCGTCGAGTGCTCCCGAAAGGAGAATGGAAATCCAATTCCCAATATGGATCTTCTTTAAAAATCAGTACTGTCAATCCCAAAATCATTGAACAAGCACACCTGATCTTACAATATGTCAGTCAGAAATTTAGTTCAACAATGCCACTCTACGTCAGAATCGATGGGATTATTGCAGAAGGAGATTTGTTTTCTCTAATGGAAGTCGAGTTAATCGAACCAAACTTAGGCTTTCAGTTAGCTCCCTCCGGTGCATTAAGCTTTGCTAAGTCGGTTGATCATTTCCTGTCTGAACAAGAATGGGAATCTAAAAATTAAGAAAGTTTCTTGCTGCATACTTGTTCCATGATCAAGCCTTTGAATTAATGAGCAAATCGCCAGATCATGTCCCTTGTTTTCTAAGCCCCCACAAATCTCTAAAGAATGGAAGGGAATCGCTCGATTACATATCCAAAGAAAACGGATTGATGCATCAAACCAATAATAAAACTTAAATGAATGGATAAAAATGATAACTCCTAACACTTTTACAGAAAATCTTCTAAAAGACGCAGGAATTTCAATTGGCATGAAAGTGCTTGATATTGGCTGTGGAAATGGCGAAGTATCCTTTTTAGTTTCAAAACTGGTAGGTGAATCGGGCGAGGTTATTGGCGTAGATGTTAGTAATCAAGCGATTGCCTCAGGACGAAAACGAGCTGAAGAATCTAAAACGGGTAATGTGGCTTTTGTTGAAGGAAAGATTCCTGAGGTGATCTCAACTTTAGGTCCCTTTGATGCGGTGGTGGGCAGGCGAATTTTGATGTATTTGGCTGATCCCGTTGAAACATTAAAAAGTATCAAAAAATTTATCATTGCTGGTGGTTTGTTTGTTTTTCAGGAAAGCGATTCAACAATGGTTCCGTACTCTCAAGTTCCAATGCCCTTGCATGATAAAGTTGTAAATTGGATATGGAAAACAGTGGAACAAGAAGGTGCCAATATTCATATGGGATTCAACCTTCTATCTCTTTTCAACAAGGTAGGAATTTCGACAGACCATATCCGAGCGGAACCAATTATTCAAGGACAAGGTACTCACTATTCCTTGGAGTTCATTATTAGAGCGATGCTACCACGGATAACCAAACATAATGTTGCCACAGAGGCAGAAATAGATGTTGACACGCTTGAGCAACGTCTATCCAATGAAAGATCGGATGATACCGTTTATATCAGTGATATGGCATTCGGAATTTGGGGCCATAATTCCGATTAGAATTTTGGGAAGTAAAGACTAAGAGGGTTTCCCTAAACTCTTATCCTGCTGCAAAACCGCCAGAAATGGTGTGGATTTCCGGAATGCCGGACCACCAAAAATTTTCGTTAAATAGAACCACTATTCGCCTCAAATTTTTGCAAAACCACCCTCATTCTGGACGATTTTTCGCTTCGGAAATAATTTCGGGAAACCCTCTAAGAAA
>JANQHV010000064.1 GCA_028282505.1 SAR324 cluster bacterium
AAACAGATATCTTTTTCAAAATCCTGCGAGAATAATTCAAAGACAGGGTTTTGCTCTCCTTTTTCCAGTCGCTTCAGCAATTCCAGAAGATCAAACATCAAACCGGAAGTACTTTGGTAACGGTCCGAAGGATCTTTTTCCAATAATTTAAAAACGATCGATTGCAATAAAGTGGGTAAAGACGGAATCCATGTGCTCATTTGAGGAGGTGCTTTCGCAGTATGTTGATGCAACAGGGTTTTCATATCCTCAGACTCAAAGGGACGTTTTCCCGTTAACATCTCATAGGCAATCACTCCCAGGGCATAAAAATCTGAACGATGGTCGATAGAGCGCCAGAGCATGCCGGATTGTTCAGGAGGCATGTAAGCATAAGAATCGAGCACAATGGTCGTTGATTTTCCATAATTTGTGAATAGTTTGGAAAGACCAAAGTCCAATACTTTGACAGTCTGTTCTTCTCCAACCAGCCAAATGTTACTTGGTCTCAAATCCTGATGGAGCAATTGTTTGCCATGCACATGGTCTAAGGCTTCCACGATTTGCAGTAAAAACTTCAAAGTGAGAGTAGCAGGGATAGGGTCTGCCTGAATGAGTTTGGCAAGTGTTTTACCCTCCAGAAATTCCATGACAAGAATTAATTCTGAACCATCCAACCCCCAATCGATCAGTTGAATAATGTTGGGATGAGAAATATCAGAAAGGATTTGAACTTCCCGTCGGAATCGAAAAAGAGATTCTTCTGCTCCTGTCGAAGGACAATGTATTTTTTTCACTGCGACAGTTTGCTCTGAGTCCAATACCTGTGCCCGATACACTCGACCCGTTGATCCTTTGCCCAGGATTTTTCCTAACTTGTATTTATTGAGCAGTATTTCTTCTGTCACCTTCTTTCCCCTAAAATCCTTTTGATCATCATTTGAGCCGTGTCTTATCAAATTTTGATCTATTGACGAATATTCTATGGTTTTTGAGTGTAAAGTATCAAACTGAGGTATTTTTTTAAATGATAAATTCTGAAAACCTATCGCCCTCCAGCAGCATCAATGAAAGCTCCTGTGATGTAGGATGCTTCCTCCGATAAAAGCCAGGATATCGCAGCCGCGATTTCAAAGGGTTCCCCTCCTCTTTGCATTGGAATATGACTTTTGATCCGGTTAATCCTATCTGGCTCCCCCCCATCTGCGTGTATTTCGGTATTGATAAAGCCAGGACGCACACAATTGACACGAATCCCTTCATTGGCCACTTCAATGGATAGTCCTGTTGTCAGAGTATCAATAGCCCCTTTAGAAGCAGCATAATCGACATATTCACCAGCCGACCCTAAACGGGAAGCTGCAGAAGAAATGTTGACAATGACACCTCCTTTGCCACCATGTTTGAACGACATCCGCTTTATCGCCTCACGACAACATAGAAAATAACTGGTCACATTGGTTGAAAGAATTTTATTGATACGCTCCGCTGTCATGTATTCTACTGTCATTTGAGGTAACAAAATACCAGCATTGTTTACCAGAGCCGTCAACATGCCTAATTCTTCATCGATCTGTTGGAATAACCGCATCACCTCACTTTCAGATGAAACATCCGCTTTGATCGCAATCGCTTTTATTCCACTTTTCTCTAATTCTATAATCAGGTGTTCTGCTTCTTCTCTTCGTTGTTTGTAGTTGATACACAGGTTATATCCCTCAGCAGCCAACTTTCTTGCTGTTGCTGCGCCAATACCTCGGCTGGAACCCGTGATTAAGGCAATTTTTTCCATCGTTTTTCCAATGCTTTTAAATTGTTTTCGGCTTTCTGGTGATCAGGATTGATTCGTAATGCTTCCAGAAATGATTGTTTGCTGGCTACACTGTTTCCCTTCATGGCGTGGATGATACCAATATTGTTATAAATGTCAGGATTATTAGGCACCATTTGTAATGTGATGAAAAACCATAGTAATGCTCTATCGAGATCCTTTTCTCGCAAAGCCTGTATTCCTCTGCTCATAGTAATTTCAGGGATATCTGGATGACTATCTATGATTTCTTGGAAATGCTTCTGAGCTTCTTGGAGTTGTCCCAACTCGAAATGTTTTCTAGCTGATTCGTAAGCGTTTTTTATTTCAGGCGTCTCTTGAATGATTTTCTCCAGTTCTTGTAACACGATAGTAAATTGAGAATGGTTATGAAATGCTGGAGGAAAGAGCGACTTGATTGGAATTTTTTTTTCATTAGGATCATGCAAAGGAAGTTTAAATTCGCCTTTTGGAAGTTCCTGAACAATCATTTGATTGTCTGTATTTTCCATTTGGTAGATTTGCCAAATGAAAAAAAAGATACCCAAACCAATAAGAAACAATAATAGAATGCGCTTATTTTTTTTCAAATCCTTTGAAATGTTAAAAATGGATAATTTGTCGAAAAAAGTCTGTAAAACGAATACCTGCTGGGGTGTTTTCTGATCAATTCTTTCCAAACTATCTAATGCGTCTTGAGCACTTTCAAAACGATCCTCCATAGCAGGCTCGATCATGTTGTCCAACCACTTTGCAAAGTTTTCGGACACTTGTGCTTTATGCCGAAATTCGATGCGATTACGGGAACCCAATAAATCCGAAGGAGTCTGGCCTGTCACCAAATAGACCAGTGTCGCCCCTAATGAATACAGATCTGAAGCCGGATAAGATTTTCCAAAAACTTGCTCCATGGGCATAAAGCCCCAGGTCCCGATACTGGTTGCCTTGGCAACAGTCGTGTTATACCTTTCCTGTACTGCACCAAAATCAACTAAGCAAACTACTCCATCTTCTCGTAAAATGAGGTTTTGGGGCTTGATATCACGATGGATGACAGGAGGAGTGAGGGAATGAAGATATTTCAGAATAGATAAAATAGATTTTGCTATCTCCCGGGCATCTTTCTCGGTAATTCGCCATGATTGGCTTTCAATTAGATGGGCAAATGAGCTCCCTTCAATCTTTTCTTGTATAAAACAAAATTGTTTATTTCGGCTTCCTTCTGTCTCAAAAAAATCCAGATATTTCGCAATTTGAGGATGATTCAGACTGGCGAGAATCCGTACTTCTCGTTCGAAAAGCTCCAAGGGTTTCCAGTCTTTTCCCATTTGATCCACTGAAAGTGATTTGATGATCACTTTTTGGTTATTCTGGATATCCAGCGCTTCATGAGTCGTTACCACGCCTCCTTGCTCTAATTGGCTAAGGAATCTATAACGATTGTTGAGTAGGTCCATTGGATTGGTTAAAGGGAGTCATAAGATCAAATTGCTTTAAGTAAGAAGGCTTCGTCTTTTCAATGAACAGTGATTTCTAGAGAAATATAAAGGAAATTCTTGCCATGATTCTTTAGTAACTTAACATTGGATATTGTTCTTTTTATTTGGCATTTGGTTTACAATACATCAGACAATTTTAGAATGCTAATAAGTCCGTAGGCGACTAAATCCTTTTGATTTTGACTTGATCTACGTCCTATAACATGTTTGTACTATTCATTGGAAATAAATTCAATTTCAGGTGCCTGAACATCGTTAGATGATCGGAGAATCGGGAAATCGGTGAGATTCCGATACGTGCCCAACGCTGTAATGCGGATCGCTTCGTTGAAGCCCACTGATGAAAATTGGGAAGGGAACGGAGTGAGTGGATGCTAAGTCAGAAGACCGGCCTGAGATTTTACTGAAATAGTCTGGACAAGCTATTTCCCACTATTCATTTGAAGGGGACTAAGATGAATTTATCACATCAAAATCACCATCTCATTTCCGAAATCGACCGCAAAGGTCTCTACAAAGTTATCTTTTCTCGCCGGGATGTCAGAGGTCAATTTAGGCCCGATCCCATACCTGACCATGTCATCAGTCGGATTCTTTATGCCGCGCATCATGCTCCATCTGTGGGATTTATGCAACCCTGGAATTTCATCATCATTCGATCAAAATCGGTTCGCAAACAAATTCATGACGTTTTTAAACAAGCCAATCAAGAAGCCTCTGAGATGTTTCCTAAACAAAAGCGTAAAATGTATAGTTCATTGAAGTTGGAAGGAATTCTTGAATCTCCTTTAAATATATGTCTCACTTGTGATAGAGAAAAGACAGGGCCTGTTGTTATTGGAAGAACCCACATCAAGGAAATGGATACCTATAGCAGCGTTTGTGCCATACAAAATCTATGGTTGGCGGCTCGTGCTGAGGGACTCGGTGTGGGTTGGGTGAGTGTCTTCAATGAAAAGAAGGTGAAGGAAATCTTGGAGATTCCAGACCATGTGGTGCTCATCGGCTACTTGTGTATAGGACGAGTAACCCACTTTTATCAAAAACCCGAATTAGAAACGGCAGGGTGGTTGCCCAGATTGCCATTGGAAGAGTTGATCTATTTTGACAAGTGGGACAAAAACGGTCAAAATGAAAATTCGTCGTTATTGAATCAAGTGAGAAAAGATTTGCACTTTCCCGAATATTCTATTCAAGAGGATTGAGAACAATCGTGGTTTAGGCTGTCTCATGCCTCATGGAGAACAGCATGCTTGCACAAACTCCTGCCAAAGAGGTTAGAAAGCAAATTCTTTTTGTTGATGAAAATACATACACATTGAAAAAGATCAGTGAGCATTTGAGCGGATTGTATGATGTGGAAACACTGAGCTCCGCTCAAGAATGCCTGAAACTACTATTTGCTCAACAACTCACTCTTGATTTGATTATATTGGATATGTGGATCAATGGATTTGATGGTATGGAATTGGCCAAGAAAATTCAGCGAATACCTCACTACAAAGACACTCCCATTATTTTCTTCAGCTACTACATAGAGCGAGCACCGGAAGCACAAAGTCGGGGGAATCTGTTCCTTCCCAAGATGTCATTGCGGGAATTCAAAAACGACCTTCAGTACTTTTTTGCTTACCAATCAAATGTATGATACGCTTTTTCTGCCTTTTTCTTCCTGGTTCTTTTGCAACATTTAGTAAAAACTCAATCAAAGGGGGTACCAACAATGAAACTGAGTAATCACATTGACCAAGACATTTGCGTTGTCGATTTTAATATTGAAATTGAGCAAGAAGAACACACATCAGATATCACCAACTATTTCGCATCCTTGTTTGAATCAGAAAAATTTGAAAAAATTTTACTCGATTGCAGAAACTTGGCATCCATTGACTCCACAGGCATCGGTATTATTTTTCACATCAATAAACTCCTCAACCTAAAACTCAACTCCGATAATGTTGTCGATAAAAATGGAAAACTTGCTGTCTGCAACTTAAACAAAGATTGCCAGAGTATCTTTGATATCTGTTCGATGGAGCCTTTAATTATGATGTTTAAGACGGAAGCTGAAGCCTTGAATTATTTTCATTCATTGTAGCCCTGTCGCTTCTCTTCTGCAATCGAATGTCAAAATGCTCATACTCTTGCTGAAGCAGGAAGGATCTTATTTTTCGTATAAGGTTACATAACAAAAATTAGAATGATTCGAATCGACTCTACAGTATTTACAAACTCAAAAGAAGGGCAAAATGTCATCAACCGACCAAAAAGTAATTGAGGTATTGGATGGACTTGGAATTACCTATGAAATTATCCCCATTGATCCTGAATTTGCCGATACTGTCAAATGTTGTGAAAAATATGGATTTCCGTTAGAGCATTCTTGCAATACGATCATTGTTGTTTCCAAAAAAGGATCAAAAAAATATGCGGCATGTGTGGTCTTGGCTCACACTCGGCTGGATGTCAACAAACGGGTCAAAAAACTACTTGAAGTCCCAAAAGTTTCCTTTGCTTCTGCTGATGAAATGATGGTAATCACAAGCATGGAGGTTGGAGGGGTTACTCCATTTTCTCTGCCAAAGAATTTACCTCTTTATGTGGATAAACGAATCATGGATTTAGAATGGGTGATTCTAGGAGGTGGTAGCCGCTCCATTAAGGTTAAAACTTCATCCCAAATTTTTGTAGCATTAGGTGCAGAAATCATCTTAGACTTGGCAATAGCTTCACCCAGGTGATCATCGGTTTCAATTCACAGTAATACACTTGAAAGGAGAAAGATAAAACACGAAAAAAATGGTTTAACTTGAACATACAACAAGAATTTCTTATAAGCGTAATTTTTAATTACTTTATCTATATCACATTCTGTTGGCAAAAAAATGGCAGTATCCATGACAGGATTTGGAGCGGGTAGTGTAGATCTTGAAAACTGGCAATGCACTACCGAAATTCGTACGGTCAATAACCGCTTTTTAGATATCAATATTCGTTTGCCTGCTGGATTTCAGCATTTAACCGCATCCTTAACGCAGTTGGTCAAAAAAACTTGTCACCGAGGCAAGGTGGACTGTACCATCACATTGTTTGCTAAAAACCAAGACACTCACCAATTGTGTCTGAACAAAGCCTTAGCTGAAAGTTATGGATCACTCTTAACAGAGTTTCAATCTGCTGCAAAAGTTTCTGTGCAAATTGGTCTATCTGATCTACTAAAAATCGATGATCTGATTCAGACACCTCAACCTGATCCCACATCTGAGTTCTTTTTCAAGCTCATCCACGACTCTTTAAAATTAGCGCTTGGACAATTGAATGCCATGCGGCAGAAAGAGGGAGATGCATTGCTGAAAGATATTAGAGAACGTCTGGCCAGCAGTACCGTTTTTTTAGAGGAGATAGAACAAATTTCTCACAATCTACCATCGGCCTATTATCAACGATTGTGTGAGAAACTGGCTACTTTGGATGAGAAGCTGGATTTTGATCAGGAACGAATTCGCCAAGAACTCGCTCTCTTTGCAGATCGCTGTGATATTACGGAGGAAATTATCCGATTTCGCACCCATCTCCAGCATATAGATGGTGTGCTGTTGGAAAATGAAGTAGGACGCCGAGCGGATTTTCTACTCCAGGAGTTCAATCGTGAAATCAACACCATTGCTTCAAAAAGCAATAATGCGAAAATTAGTCAACTCGTTGTTGAAATCAAAGGACAACTTGAAAAAATTCGTGAACAGATTCAAAATATTGAATAGTAACATCCATCATCCCCTTTTTCACCCACTCTTTTATTGAATTGTTATGAAAATTACACTTGCAGGTGTTCCAGGATCTGGCAAATCAACTTTGCGTAAGGCTTTAGCAACTCATTTTAACTTAGAAACAAAAGCAACCGGAGATTTTATGAGAAGTAAAGCGCTGGAATACGGATACCATGACATCACAAAGTTTGTAAAAGAATATATCAGTCAGCATCCCGAAATAGATCGGGAAGTGGATGAAGCACAAAAACAATTTGGTCAAGAAAATGATAATTTTGTTTTAGATGCACATATCGGTTTTTTGTTTGTTCCCGATTCTATTAAAATATTCCTTCAATGTGATTCTGAGATCACTGCAAAACGTATTTTGGCTGCAAAACGTGCAACGGAAGCAGCACAGGACTTACAGTCAGCTATAGCAGCGAACCAAACACGTATCCAAACTATGCGGGAAAATTTTCAAAAACTGTATAATGTCGATATGCATGACAAAAACAACTTTGACTTTGTGCTCGATACTACCCATTTGACACCAAAACAAGTTTCTCAACAAGTTATCGAGTTTATCGAATCTCAAATTTCATGAAGTTTTACAGTTTCTTTGGTAATGAGGAGGCAAAGATTCACAAATAACACTTGTCTTTTAGCATAAAACTGCTAATATTTTTTGTTTATCGGGGTATAGCGCAGTCTGGCTAGCGCACCTGCTTTGGGAGCAGGGGGTCGTCAGTTCGAGTCTGACTACCCCGACCAACAATATCAATGACTTACGCCCACGACACCCACACCAAAACCACTACGGGTGTCAAATGGGTGTCAGTTAATCACGAAACCACCCCCAACCGACACGCCTCAGACAACCCCATCGCCGCCATCTTCTCGCGAATACTCATCAAAGAAACCGGCGTATAATGCGCATCATTCACCTCCTTTGAATTCCCGATATACACACCAGCCTCCTTACTCGAAAAGCCATACCGACTCTTCAAAATATGATTGAAATACGTGCGCAAATCCTTCACCTGTAGATCATCATAAATGCCAGCATTACGCTTCAGCGTTGCCCACGACCGACTCACCCGATCAACACGACAATACCGCACCTGCCGCTCACCATCCACCACATGCACCTCACGCTTTGGAAAAACAAACTTTCCAGCATGCCACATACGATCAACAATCTTGCCGGATTCATCACGAACCTGCACAGCCCCGACCGTCTGGTATCGTGGCAAACTTTGCAAAAGCTCAACAGCTTCAGGAAACAAACAAATCACCCGCGACTTTTTCCACTTTGGCGACCACCCAAGCCCGTCTTTTGTCGGACATTTTGGTTTATGCCGAATACGCCACACCCCGTTCTCAAGGTCAAAATCGCTCCACTCAGCATGTAAACACTCACCCAACCGCGCACCCGTAAACCCCAGAAACCGGACAATCTCAGAAATCGGGGTATTGAGAGAGCTACTACTGGCATATGGCGCAGAAAGTAACGCATCAAATTCTACATCTGAAATCAACCGCTCCCGGACAAGCCCATTTTTTTTCGGTACTGTGACCTTCTTTGCCGGATGTCGCATATCCAGCAATTCCATATCATCAATCAACCACGAAAAAACCTTGCTCACTGTCCGCAAATACGTTTTGATACTCGCCTCTGCCTTGTTGTCCCGATGGAGAAACAGCAACAACTGCTGGACATCATATGGCGTAATTTCATCCATATACTGCCGCCCCCGTTGCTCAAACCAACCAAACAACATGTTGAGTGCTACTCTATCATTATACTGCGTTTGAGGGGTCTTGTTGGCAGCCGTACTTTCAAGATACATAGTGATTGCCTCTTGTATCTCCAGCCGCTCATGCTGCCGTGACGAAAACTGCTGAAGCGGCATTTTTGCCAAATCTTTGTCATCAAAGTGACCGGCGAGCAATTGCAACCGCTTCACACTCAATTGCTTTTTCGCATCCGCGTACTTTGGCGCACACGGACGGCGCACAAGCTCACCATTGGGCAAATAATACTTGATATACCAGTATGAATTACCGGACTTACGAGTCCGTTGATACACGTCGCATCTTGGATCATACCCGAATAATAATTGATTCATGGGAGTACCTTTCTATCAAAAATAGAACAAGATACTCGTTTCGCTAAGAACGTTTGCACGTCCTCTGCTCTTATTCGCAATTCTCGCCCGATAAGACAAGCCCGAAGTTCTTTTGATCGGAAAATGAGATTCCGCACTGTAGATTCTTTGCATTTGAGCAGTTCCGCTACTTCTGCGACCGTGTACACCAGGATCGGCGCACTCCCCCGCTCTGTGAGCAAAATATGGGTGATTTCTTGGAGCATCTTTGTTATTTCAGCAAGATCGTACACATCTGTCATGTTTGATCTACCCTTTCAGAACAGAAAATGATAGTTGCGCTATTCAATAACAACCATTATACTTGTAGTAACTACTACAGTTAATACACACTATCATGCCAACCACTACACACGGAGCAACCACTATGCGTCACAACATTTCCATGTTAGACTTGCGTAAATCCCCTGGTGACGTGTTTGACCACGTCCGACTCAAAGGTGACACATATGTTGTGGAACGAAATAAAAAACCAATCGCAATTATCAGAAGCCTCGAAGCTGACCAAGAGCACCAGCAACTCATTACAGAAAAAATACATGCACTCGAACAGAGGATTAAAGATAATATAGCTCTCACCCACGAAGAATACGACTTTTTAGTTGAACACGCCGACTATCCAGAACA
This sequence comes from SAR324 cluster bacterium, assembly GCA_028282505.1. Classification (GTDB taxonomy): domain Bacteria; phylum SAR324; class SAR324; order SAR324; family NAC60-12. Next base: position 9,833 of record JANQHV010000064.1, read on the forward strand.
CCGGAGAGCGATTATGTGCAATCAACAAATAATGGAAACCCTGAGCAACTTTGGTGGTGCGGCAGACCTGGAGGATGAACCACTTGATTTAGATAAACTTGACGCAGAAATAGCCGAACAAGAAGAAATTGAAAAAAACAAATCATGATTCTTGATCCAAGCAAGACATTTCGTAAGAATCTGAACAAGTTGCCAATAGCTAAAAGAAAACAAGTGGTAAAAGCACTTCGATTATTTTCTGAAAACACCCGCCACCAATCACTCAATTTTGAACAGGTTGGCGATAAGAAACAAAACCTATATACCGTCCGCATAAACCAAGCAGATAGAATACTGCTGCTGTGCATTATCCAAAATCACCACTACATCATTATTGATGTTGGTACTCACGATTATATTTACCGCAAAGTGGACAGCATGAAGTAGCGTTACGAAAAAATCTGAACCGTTTCCTGTAAATTTTCAAATCAACTGAAACACATATATCACCCACACGAGCAAAACCACCAACCCCACAACAACCAGCACCAACACTAGCGCAATCCCCTTCCACAGCCGCAATTCACCTTTTGGAGCTTCAAGCAATTTCCGCTCGCGCTCATGAAAGAGCTTCAAATCTTCGTACAATTGCCGCTCTTTTTCAACCAGTGCCTCATGATCCTTCCTCAGTATAACATCGTGACCAGTTTGACCACCCTTTGAATACGTTTGCATAGGTGTTTGACCACCATTTGCGCCAGTTTGACTACTTTGATTATCAACCCCTAATTCATCTCTGAGCAATTGAGAAATGGCTTGTATACTCAGTGATCTACTCTTTTTAAGGTCAGCGATTCGGTGCCATAACACCAGATCGTTATTATCAAACACGATTGCGTTATGCTCTCCCCGTTTTTCAGTAAAACCGCCTTCTGTGTCGCGTAATCCTTTGTAACATTTGCGAATAAACGTGTCCTTCCGGCAGGTGTGCGTGTGAATTAGGGATAAATCTTTTATACTAAGGCCTCAATTTTAATCGAAACGAGGTATCTATGCATGAATCTATAC
>JANQHV010000065.1 GCA_028282505.1 SAR324 cluster bacterium
GTATAGATTCATGCATAGATACCTCGTTTCGATTAAAATTGAGGCCTTAGTATAAAAGATTTATCCCTAATTCACACGCACACCTGCCGGAAGGACACGACGTATCAGTGTGAAATTCCATCTATTACGGTAAATTGTTACAAGAAAAAACTTAACCCGGTTCCCAGTACCAAGGTATGTATCACCGTCAATGACACAAAAAAGGATGGCAAACTAAAATATCGTGATAACGGAGATAGCATTGCTTCAACGGTCAGTCATGTTGATAGTTGTTAGGCTGATGAACTCTGCCAGATTCATCTTCACTTTGCCATCAACAAAAGCATTCACGGCAGCAGCCGGTACTCCCTCAAAAACGAAACGCACCCGCAAGGAATTCGTCCGATCAACTTGGATCAGAACAAGACATGGGCTAGAGACCCAGTTCTTGTTTCGTGAGTTCGTAGCCTCGGTGCGTGATCGCACGAGCTTCGTCTCCAAGTTGGAGAGTGGGAACGCCTTGTTTATGAAGCCAAGCACGAGCTTGCTGGTAGGACAGATTCATTTTTTCGGAGAATTCGCCCATGCTGAGATCGCCTTTTTGATAGGCTCGGATGAGCCAACTTTCACGCAATTCTTGGGCTAATTCGGTGGGCTGGCGACCAATCGTGAGGTCATCTTCGAGGTCAACAAGAACATGCATAACAGCACTCCGTTGGGTGGTGTGCGTTGCGGTGACGGTCACAAGGCCATCGTATCAAGGCTTGAGAAGATAGACAAGACGGAGAGAAAGGGCACCCCTCAGCCTGACATTTTGTCATCAGAATTCGTATTCCTCTGCTTTCAAACCATCCATGGAATAACTGGCTTCAGCCAATTCACTTGTTTTATGGGCAATCGTCAATTGCCCTGTAATCCAGACTGGCATGAACAGCAATCCCACATCGACTCCTGGCTCCATCAAAACATGGATAATCTGGTTAGGGGGAGGGGGAGGAACATGAATACATGCTCCCAAAGTCGGGACCAAAAGAAATTCAGTCACTGCTTTTTCATCTCCATCCAGGGGAACAATGTAGCCCGGAACCCGGACAATGGAGCCATTCAACTCCTGTAGTGCAGGAGAGGCAAGGCCAGTTCTATAATTCAACTGATTCAAAACGCCCCAACCCACATTCTTTGTTTTTCCTATAGCAAAAACAATACTTGCCATCACCAGGCAAAGCAAGGTAATCATTAGAATTTTTGTCTTTCTTCCCAGATTCATCATAGCCTCCTTACAAGCGGATAGTCATCCCATCCGCTAATGAGTTACGATAGGCTCTCCAGGCAGGAAAGCCACCCATAAAAAATCCCATCACCACAATTGCCACCAAAATGGCAAAATCATACGGTTTTAACATTTCTATCGCAATAAACAATCCAAATTGAGATTCAATGATCGGTTGTCCGATCCAGATGCCTAAATACAACAATATGACTCCCCCGACTACTCCAAAAAAAGAAAGCATGCCCGCTTCACTGAACATCAATCCAAAAATATGCCAGGGACGTGCCCCAACAGAGCGCAAAATTGCCATTTCACGCCGTCGCTCATTCAAAGAATTGAGAATAGAAGTCAACATACCAATCAAACCCGTTAAAACCACAAACACAGAGATAACAAACAAGGCTTGCTCCACAACCCCAATCATCGACCACAATTGATGTAGGGTAGCTCCTGGTAAAATGGCCAGCAACGGTTCTTTGCGATAGTCGTTAATCTGTCGTTGCAATTGAAATGTACTGATTTTGGACTTCAAGCCCATCAAAAATGCTGTAATTTCTTTAGGTTGTAAATCCAGCTTTTGTGCTTTTGCTGCAGAAATTTCTTCTCCAGGAAGGGGTGGTGCTCCCGATTGCCAATCAATATGAATCGCTTCAATCCCTTCCAGGCTCACATGAATGGTACGGTCTACAGGCGTTCCCGTCTTTTGTAAGATGCCAACCACTTGAAACGGTTTATCCTCATGAGTCAGAAGTGCTGCTTGACTGATACCGTGCGTGATCACAATTTTTTGATTGAGCCGATACCCCAAAGAAGCGGCTACCTCTGCTCCAATCACAGCGTCATAAACAGATGCAAAGGCTTTTCCTTCTTGAAATGTCAAAATCTGATCTTTGCGAAAACGATAATGTTTGAAATAATCAGTGTTGGTTCCCATCACGCGAAATCCCCTGTGAGAATCTCCTAGAGAAATGGGAATCGTCCATTTGACTCGTTTATGTTGTGCAAACTGCTGGTAGCTTTTCCAGGAAATATTGTTAGTGGCATTGCCAATTCTAAAAACAGAGTACAGCAACAATTGAATGGGACCACTGCGTGCCCCCACAATCAGATCTGTCCCCGAAATGGTATTAGCGAAACTGGTTCGAGCCCCTTGACGTATCCGTTCTACTCCCAGCAAGAGAGTGACGCTGAAGGCAATCATCATTACTGTCAACATCGCCGTCACTCGACGATTCCACATGCTTTTGAATGCCAAAATCAAAATGGGCATGAACTCCTTATTTGTTAAGATAATATGATGTGTGTGAATTTTGCTAAAGGTCGTTTCTTCATAGAAGATTTCTTCAAATCCACGCAAGTTACAAAGACAGAAGAAGGCGCTTTACTTAGATTCCTGGAGATTCTGATTTGCAATTTTGACAACACGGTCAAACAACTTCGCTAAAGAAGCATCGTGACTGACAAAAACCAACGTGGTTTGAAACGCCTGACATTCTTTAAACAGTAGTTGTAAAAAACTTTCTCGAGTATCGGCATCGAGTGCAGACGTGGGTTCATCAGCAATCAAAATATCTGGATTGCCAATCAGTGCTCTTGCAGCAGCCACTCTCTGTTGTTGCCCAATGCTCAATTCATTGACAGAGCGGGATAATAAGTCAGGATCTTCCAATCCCAAATCCTTTAAAATCCTTGAGGCTCCTTCAGCCAAAGTATTGCCACGTTGAAGAACTTGTTTCCTGCGTGATTCTGAAAAATGACAAGGCAACAGCACATTCTCCAGTACTGACAAGTATGGCAACAAGTTGAACATCTGGAAAATAAATCCAATGTGATTGACTCTAAAATTATCTCTTTGTTTTCCGGAAAGCTTGTTTAAATTGGTTTCCAGAATAATCGCTTCTCCTGATTGAGCCAACAACACCCCTCCCAAAATCCCCAACAGTGTCGTTTTCCCACTGCCGCTGGCACCTTGAATAAAGACCTTTTCCTGTTTTTGCACAACGAAGGATTCAATATCCAGAATAGGTATCTCACTCTTCGGCCAAGAAAACCGTATATTGTTTAATTGAATAATTGGAGTGTTGATTGCATCCATACGAGCTTGATAAGAAAAGGAGCAGACCAGCCGCTCCTTGTTCAATTGATTCGATCACTCAATCATTCAAGTGAATCATTGATGATCGAGATGTTAACTCTTGAGCCGTTTGTCTTTTAGGCGTGATGATTTGAGCTGCCAACTCTTCAAGGCTGGTAAAATGCTCAAACAATCGCACAGAAACTTGATGAAGATTCTGCATGGAATCACACTCAAAATGATACTCGGCTTCAAATTCAGAATGAGTTTGTTCACCTTCTTCATGATGCTCATCTTCATGATGTTCATCTTTTCCATGGTGCTCATTCTCTTCGTCATGCTTGTTTTCCAAAGTGCTGTAGGCTTTCACATGTTCTACTCGGCACTTGGCTTCGTTAGGGATTACAAAAATCTTTTGAGTATTTTGAAGCAAGTCAACTGCATCAAGAATGGCTTGCTTCTGTTTAGAGTTATTGGGTTTGTGCTCAAATCCGACAATATTCATTGCCGGAATATGCAGCTCAATTTGGAGCTCACTGCCGTCCACAGCTAGGTTCAATTGCCCTTCGCCATGAACATGCTTCTCATGTTGCTCATGGTGTTCATGGTGTTCTTCACTGGCCAATACTCCGGAAACCCCACAAAATAACAAACCCAGAATTTGCAGGAAAATAATTCCATATTTCATAACTATTCCTTCAATTATGATGATTCTGTTTTCAATATTCCCAACAATTCTCACAAGGAGTTTGATCATATCTTACTTTCTCTCCTCACTTCCACTGTCATTAAGTTGAGCTATTTTTCCCTGCCCCTCTTTCCCAGAAGAGGGGGCTATATCGCCTTAAATGAGTAGTCTCAACCCTTTTAAAACTATTTTCAAGGATTGAAAATAAATACTGTTTTAAATATTCAAACAAAGAATTGTCGAGAGATTTTCGGTATCATGAAAGAGGTGACAGAATAGGGAGGGGCACGCGCAGTATGAATAGAATATACAGTGCTCGCTATAAATAACGCATTGATCGTGAGAAGCAAAAAGCAGAAAACAGGAACTTCCAGCAGACTCTGTGAGACAAGAGATCCACTGTTTACCTGCCCTGTCAGCAGACAAATGGGACAATCGTGATGCTCTTTTTCATCTTCATGAAAGTGAGCAACAGAAACAACCACAGAGAGCAAAAGCAAAAATACAAAAAAATGAATCAGGTATTTTCTACAATTTGCAAAAGTCCTGTGTTTCATCTCAATCATTCGAGACAAGAAGAGTTTTGACAAACTCTCCTTAATATGGGTGAGAGCAATTTACGCTTGCCGTACATTGACAGCACAAGGGCCTTTTCGTCCCTGCCCAATTTCAAATTTTACGGTTTCACCTTCCTGTAAATAGCCACCTTGCACCTCAGAATGATGTACAAAAAGATCATCACCATCCGGTTGAGAAATAAAGCCATAGCCTTTGCGGGAATTAAACCACTTAACTGTACCTTGAGTCATACGATATCCTAAAATGATAATTGGTCAATAAAAGTGAAGATAATGCTTGTGAGAATGCATTCTTGAAGTGCTTTAACCGGAATAGTAGGAGTGCGGAGACTCGAAAATACTAAGTTAAGAAAAGCCAGGAAGGTATTCTAATCACATTATCGAAATATATTAAGTTTGACAGATTTTAATTCAAACGCAATTTATATTTCATTTTTTTCAAAATTTAGGTAGCCGGTGTTTTCCATTACTGAGGACACTCAACAGTAAACGTCCAGGCGGTTCCTGAGCCCCCATTACAATTGGGTACAATTTGTACGGTGACTTCTGTGGCAGAGCCCGAATAAGTGAGACTCTGTGTCAAGAAGCCTCCTGTTCCTAAACAGGTTGTATCAAATAATTGAGCACCCTCGTAGGTGACAAACATTTGATCTTCTTGAAAGTAAGTTTGGTAAGAAAAATTAAATGTTCCCGAAGATTGCCCCAATTCAATGACACGCACTTCTGGAGTATCCCCTCCAGCAATTTGTTGATCATCACATGCACCACTGCTTATCGGAGCGTCTGAAGGAAAGTCAGAAGTAGTGGTTATAGTCTCAGTAGTAGATGTGGTTTCTTCTTCCTCGGTCTGTATAAATCCAGGGGTTTCGTCACTAGAAGCAGTACTGACAGACGGTGGTGTTTCTGTGGTTTCATTGATGGTATTATCATTGTCAATCCCCTCTCCACAAGCATAAAGCAAGACCGTCAATGCCAATACCGCTAGCCAACAAAATAACCCTTGGTTTATCATAACATTAAAAGACATATCCCAAGCTCCCCATTACCACAAAAAGTCCACCCCAGTTGGCATAATCAAAATCTAGTGTGATTCCTGATCCACTCGTGTAATATCCCATGCCAAGTGTCACATGATAAGAAATAAAGGACCCATTGGAGTGGGGAGCACGTTGTCCTTCCAAAGCCCCTTGCACGACTTTGCTCCTGCGTCTGAAATATCCTCCTCCCCCTCCGGCTCCGTAATAAATATCAAAGTTTTCCCGAGTATTAGCCAGAAAACTGACCTGAGCCAACATCATTTGATACTCATGGAGATAATCCTGGCTGCGTTCACGACGCTTGAAGGAGTAAACACCATGTCCCACTTGCCAAACCATTTCATAGCCTTCGTTATTGGGCAATCCGATATGGTAGTTGAGTTCACTATAATATGGTGTGATATCCTTGGTTTGTTCTCGATTTTGAATATTGATATGCCCCACACGCACTCCAAATGCATCACCTGCAGACAACTGAGCGGCAAGTTCCGCTGTATTGATGCCCAAGAGCAATCCCAACCACAGGAAAATCCTCAGATAGTTTAACAAACAAGAGTAAGTGTTCATGGTGCAGGTTGAGTGAAGAATGGGAAATAATAATTGACAATCACTTGAACTCCACCAGGGTTGTAGCGCAATGATCGTGATGCAACTTTATTCAAGTCATCGTTAGTGGGATTGTCAAAATTATAAGCATCAATATAAATAGTGCGAAAAGTGTAGGATAGAGCAATACCTCTTGTAATCACCTGGTTATATTGAGCCTGCACAACTCCCATCAAACGGCTTTGTGTATCCGACTTAGAACCATCAATCTCGACAAATTTACGTTGTAAAAATTGCGTACCGAGGCCCACTCCAATCGCCATTTCAGAACCAAAGGCACGCCATAAGTAGTAATTCAGGATGCTGGAGAAATTCGTGTGGCTCATACTGAACAGATCGCCAGTATTCCCTTCCACTGCATAAGTATAATGGGTGACATCATGAAGCCAACCATATAAGTGATTGATAGAATATTCAAAACCGATATGCTTTCCTAAAGTCGTTGGAATATCATCTTCAAAACGTTCTTTAATGGCATCACGAAACTGACTGTCTTCAAATGTATGGCTCATTTGGCCTACAGCAAATCGATGATGGCGGCTTTCCTGGTAAAGTTCTTCACGAACCTGCCAAATTTTCTCAGCTCGTTTGTCTCCCACAAACCAGCTGCAACCACTCATCAGACAAGCAATCAAGAGCATCCAATTCATTAAAAATGCAGGAGATCGGTTCATTGGAAACAGCATACAACTGAAACGGCAAAGGGTTACAAAGCAATTCATTCAGTAAGCTTTTGAAATGATTCCTGAGAAACAGGTTCAATTTGAGCATACTTTAAGGTGATATCCATGCCTGTGAACTCTTCTACCTGACTTTTCTCAAAGCATCAAGCCCCCTGCTCCACAATTGAGAACCTGTTTGAAAAACCTGATTCTGCTGCAAAACCGCCTCATTGGCGTCTGTTTTGAGAAAATTTTTGTTAAATAGGCTGGCTATTCGCCTCAAATT
>JANQHV010000102.1 GCA_028282505.1 SAR324 cluster bacterium
CTGATCTTGCTGGATGCCGGAGATACGTTGCAGGGCAGTCCCAGTAATTATTTTTTCAATTACCGTTATGTCCCCAATTCTCCGTTGCCCATCATTCGATTGATGAATCAACTCCGGTACGATGCCGTGGCCTTGGGAAATCATGACCTGGAGCCACCACTGCACGTTCTGCAAAAGAATATGCATTTTTCTAATTTTCCCTGGTTAGCGGCCAATGTAGTAAAGGAAAATGGTGAAATGCTCCTGTCCCCTTATCACATCATTGAGCGGAATGGGATTCGGCTTGGAGTTTTGGGCTTGTTGACCCCCGGTACGGCAATGTGGGTGGATCGTTCTCATTTGGCAGGTTATGTCATTGAGGATATGCTTGATTCAGCCAAGCACTGGGGACGTGTTTTGAAAGAGGAGAAGCGGGTTGATGTCTTGATAGGTTTGTTTCACAGTGGGCACAACTTACGTTACGATCAGTATGCAGCTTTGAATCAGGGAGTGCCGTTGCCCAATGCTGCGGGGTTGATTGCCGATTCGCTGGTCATGTTTGATCTCATCATTTCGGGTCATGCTCATCGAATTTATCCCAGGCGCCAAACATCCATACTGCGGAAATTTCGGACTCCCATCGTCAGTCCTGGATTTTGGGGAGCAGGCATCAGCGTGGCAAAACTGATGCTTCAACAGCAAGAAGGAAACTGGAAGATTCATCATACAGAGTATGACTTCGTTCCAGCAGATGCCCATGTTTCTTCTGAAATGCTGGCTACCGTGGAGAACGACTGGGAAGAGGTTCAGCATTATTTGCAAGAAAAGACAGTCGTCTCAATCACGGCTATTCCGGACAAAGAATCGTTTTATCAGTGTGGCACAGAACTCTCTCATGCGGTTGTCAAGATACTGGGAGCAGAAAAGGATTGGTCGCTTTTGCCGGGGCGTTGGCGATGGAAACCCTTTGCACAAGAGGAACTGCACCAACCCTTGAAACGGCTGCATTTGTTTCGTTGGTTGCCTCATGATAATTTTTTGGTACAGACTCAACTGTATGGTCGGCAAATTCAAATTCTCCTCAAACCCTATCGGCAACAACAGAAAGGCATTAAATCCTATGGCGCTTATCTGGCTCCTGGAGGATTTTCAGTAGATTCTCCTAACTCCCTCATTCCCCAAAAACGCTATCCTGTCTGGTTGACGAACTACCACTGGAACGGAGGACGAGGCATGAGAGCCGAAGCCCTGTTGCACCCTTCTCAAAAGCAGCGAGTGACTTCAGAGACTTTACGTGACCTGGTGTTTGCTTTTTTGCAGAATCCAGCCAATGAATTGCCGGTTGTGTGCTCACAGTTTTTAGAAAAAAGATAGTTTCTCCATTCACTATTGCTTTTCCCTCACCATTAGTTTATACAATACCCATAGACTAAACAGACAGGAATCAGTTTCTCCAAACCGGCTCTGTGTTATCAGAGTGGCCATCCACAGCATTTTATCCGAAATGACCACTAGTGCATAGCCAGAGCAAATCGTCACGTTTAGCAAAGTAATCAAAATCTATGGATGAACAATATCAGGAAGCACTAAAACGTATTCAGACAGCCAGACAAAAAAATTCCTGGGAACTGGATTTGTCTCATTTACAATTGACAGAATTTCCAAAAGAAATCCTTGAACTGACTAATTTAATGTGGCTTGATTTAGGAAACAATCAACTGAGCACGATCCCAGAGGCTGTCGGAAAACTGACTAATTTAGAAAATCTTTATTTAGAAAACAATCAACTGAGCACACTCCCAGAAGTCATCGGAAAACTGACTAATTTAGAAACGCTTTCTTTAGAAAACAATCAACTGAGCACGATCCCAGAAGCTATCGGAAAACTGACTAATTTAGAAAATCTTTATTTAGAAAACAATCAATTGAGCACGATCCCGGAAACCACTGGAAAACTCACTAATCTAAAAAATCTTGAATTAGAAAACAATGACTTTCAAATAGGCGCTGAAATATATGATCTTCCCCCTAGAGAACAAATCAAGGAAATACTCAAATGGCAAAGGGCGCAACAAGCCGGAACACTACAGTCCATCCATGAAGCTAAAGTAATATTCATTGGAGAAAGCAATTATGGCAAAACCCATTTGATCGAATTGCTTCGAAAAGGAGAGATTCAAAGAGAGATAACGACCACTCATGGCATCGAGCGGAGCCAAATCACCATCCCCTATCAAGCCAAAGACATCCGCCTCAATATATGGGACCTGGGCGGGCAGGAATTCATGCGCAGTACCCACCAGTTCTTTTTCTCAGAACGCACTTTATACGTATTGGTCACTCTGGCACGTCGAGAACGAAATGAACTCAATCATTGGTTGAAGCTGGCCAACCAGTTGGGCAACCAAGCGCCTGTTCTGGTGGTTATCAATAAAATAGACCTCGATTCACACGACTTGGATCGAAGAAGCCTCCAGCGGGATTACCCTAATATCATCGGCTTTGTGCGAACCTGTATCCATGATTGTCAGGAGTGTAACGCGACTGAGACATTGGAGTTATTAAAAAACAGGATCATAGCAACCGTGAGTGATCAGGATATCATGCCGGGGGTTTTTGAACAACGTCCGCCCGCATGGTTTACGGTTAAAGCAGAATTGGAAAAGCTGGAAACCCAAGGTAAGGATTTCATCACTTATCAGGAATATGAAAATCTCGAATTTATCAAAGACCTTCCCGAAGAAGAGCGTAAGAGCAACCTCAAATTGCTCAATATGATTGGTGCAGTGGTCAGCTTTGTGGATGACCCACGCCTGATCGATACCAATGTCATCAATCCTCAATGGATCATGGATGGTGTCTATGCCATCATTAACGACCCCAAGGTTAAAGAGGAAACCAAAGGCCAATTGCATATTGATGATCTGGAACGTATCCTGCCCATAGAGAAATTCCCCAAGGGCCGACACGCCTATCTTTTGGAATTGATGAAAAAATTCAATCTCTGTTATGCGGCAAAAGACCAACGGGACATTTATTTCATCCCTGATCTTTTTGAAGACATAGAGCCTGATTTTGCATGGAATGGTGACGAATTCATGCGTTTCCGCTATAATTATGACGATTTCCCACCAGATGTCTTTATGACCAGGTTTATTGTGGAAATGCATCAGGACATACTGGAGGAGAAACGCTGGCGAAGCGGTGTGTTTATTTCAAATGGCTCTTGCCGGGCAAAAGTCCACCAGACTTATCGCAAGAATTACATCCATGTTGAAGTGATGGGAAATAAAGGTGAGGGCCGTAGTTACACAAACTCGACAAGTAATGTTGATCGAGTTGATATTTGATGTGGTTTAAACCAGTTTTTTAAAATGCTTCCAAGCATTGTGATGAGCTTGC
>JANQHV010000134.1 GCA_028282505.1 SAR324 cluster bacterium
AACTGTGTCGAAATACCCAGGTTCTGTACCAGCGCCTTGCCCCGTGAAAGGTAAATTTTCCACTTATGATCGACGGCTTCAAAATATTCTCCCATTTCTCCTGTCGTTTCACTGGAACCCAGATATAGAATCCCTTGAGGGTTGAGAGAAAAATTGAAGAGTTCCAGCACCTTCTTTTGCAAAACAGGCTGCAGATAGATCAACAGATTTCGGCAACTGATCAGACTGATGTTCGTAAACGGAGGGTCTTTGATGATGTTATGCCTGGCAAATACCACCATTTCTCGAATACTGCGGATGATATGGAATGTATTGTTTTCCTTGCGGTAAAAGTATTTGGTCAATAAATCGGAAGACAAATCGGCCGCAATGCTTTCTGGATAAATGCCGTTGCCTGCTGTGAGAATGGCATCTCGATCAATATCAGTGGCAAAAATCTTGATATTGCATTTTTTCCCTATCCTTTCCATGCATTCCAGGCAAATGATGGCCAGTGTATAAGCTTCTTCTCCTGTTGAACAGCCTGGCACCCAGAAACGCACTTCGTTTCCCGCTTCTTTTTCCAGCAGTCGTGGCAACCATTTATTTTCCAAGATTTCAAAAGCATCAGGATCTCGAAAAAAGCTGGTGACTCCAATTAATAGTTCCCGATACAAATTACTGATTTCTTTTTGATAGCTTTCCATGTATTTGACATAATCGCGTATCTCATGGATTTGGTTGACCGACATTCTGCGCTCGATCCGGCGTATGACGGTGCTGGGTTTATAGTAAGTGAAGTCGATCTTGTGCTTCTCCCGCAGCAAAGAAAAGATCCGGGTGAGACCGTCTTCATTGGTCAACAGGTTTTCAGAGAACTCTGACTTAGACGCATAAGGATGCTTAATAAACGACAACAGTTGCTCCGGCATTTCGGCAGGATTCAAGATAAAATCGGCCAGTCCAGTCGCAATGGCACTGCGTGGCATTCCATCAAATTTAGCAGATTCCTCATCCTGTACCATCACCATACCACCGGTTTCTTTGACGGCACGAACCCCCCGAGTGCCATCACTGCCTGTGCCGGAAAGCACAATTCCAATAGCCTTTTCTCCTTGATCTTCTGCCAAAGACCGGAAAAATACATCAATTGGCAGATTGATCCCTTTGGAGTGGTCTTGTTCACTGAGCAGCAGCGTGCCATGAAAGATGGTTAAATTTTTCTTGGGAGGAATCAGATAAATCGAATCTTTTTCCACCTCCATGTTTTCTTCTGCCCGGTAAATCGGCATTTCCGTGTGTTTGGAGAGTAATTCGACCATTAAACTTTTGTAGTCGGGAGACAGGTGTTGGATCACGATAAAAGCCAGGCCACTTTCGGGTGGCATCTTCTTAAAAAATTCTTCAATGGCTTCCAGTCCCCCCGCAGATGCTCCAATACCAACATAATGAGAAGGCATGATTTCTTCTTTGCCGAGTAGCTCTATCTCTTTTGCATGTTGATTTTCTATTTCTTGTGTTGACATGTTTTGCTCCTGGTACTCTGTTTGTTGTCAATCATTCGCCGAATCCAAAAGTTTTCGTACCATCTGTTGCAGATAGTTGATGGCAACAGGTTTAATGACATATTCACGAATTCCAAGCTGTTCTGCTTTTTCTTCCGGGAAAATCTCACTATATCCTGTTATCAAAATAATTGGCAGATCAGGGCGAACTGTCAAAAATCGTTTGCTCAATTGTTCTCCCGTCAAAACTGGCATAGCTTGGTCGGTGATGAGAAGGTCAAATTGTTCAGGTGCGGCAAGAAAAGCCTCAAGGGCAGCGGTGCTTTCGTTGAAGACGGTCACTTCATACCCATAGCGTTTTAAAGCCGATTCATAAAAACGGCACAGGACCTCTTCATCCTCTACAACCAAAATGTGTTCTTTTCCATGTGCCACCAGATTTTCCTTGGCTGGTTTCTTTTCCTCCACAGGCTCCTCCACAAGAGGAAAAAGCAAAGTGAAGGTAGACCCTTCTCCCTGTCGGCTTTCAATAGAAATGGAACCCTTATGATTCTCGACAATTTTGTGAACTACCGAGAGTCCCAGCCCAGTTCCTTTGCCCACTTCTTTGGTGGTAAAAAACGGATCAAAAATACGCTCCTGGATATCGGGAGGTATGCCTGCGCCCGTATCTTTCACAATCAAGCACAAATAATCGCCTGTTTTCATGTGAGAATGAGGGAGTTCTTCCTGGCCCAAGGCCACTTCCTTTAAAGTGACTTCTAAAACCCCTCTGTCTTTGATCATAGCCTGGCGGGCATTGGTACACAAATTCATAATCACCTGATGAATCTGAGTCGCATCGGCTAAAATTGGACGACAATTGAGATCAATGTTTTGCTGAATTTCGATAGTCGCCGGCAAAGTGGCACGCATCATCTGTAGTGCTTCTTTAATCAAAGGTGCCATGTAAGTCATTGTCGGTTTTTCCAGTTCTGCACGGCTGAAAGTCAGAATTTGCTGAACCAGTTTCCTCGCACGTTTCCCCGCAGAAAATACATTGGCCAGGTACTCTCTTTGCTCGGCCTGTGTCAGATCAGGCAATTCATCGAGGTGCATTTCGGTATAACCCAGAATGGCATAAAGGATGTTGTTGAATTCGTGGGCAATCCCACCAGCCAATACTCCCACAGCTTCCATTTTTTGCGATTGGCGCAGTTGCGATTCAAGACGGAGCCGGGCATTTTCTGCTTCTCTCCGCTTGGTAATGTCACTGACCATAATCAATATTTCTTCGGGAGTCTCCTGGCCTGAAATATTCTCATGGGATCTGATCGAACGCCCCTCCAGGCTCACATAAACAGGAGGTTTGTTTTTAGGCAGCAATTGTACTTCAATATCCTTACCAACAGGAGTTTTGAAAAATGCTTTGAAGCGCACCGAAAATACCTTTTGATCTTCTGGAGCAATGAAGTATAACAATGACTTACGCAGTAATTCTTTTAGATCCAGGTTGAGCATCTCCTGCATGGTCCGGTTGGCTTCGAGAATCATTCCAGAGGCATTGACTGTGATATACCCACAGGGAGCCCGATGGTACAATAGCGAAAACCGATCACGGGATTTTTCCAGATTGGCTTGAATTTCCCGCAACTCTTCATTCTGCATCTCCAATTCCACCCGGTGCACCTGGAGATCATGAATCAATTCCTGGTTTTCTCCAGTGACAATGGTATTTTGAGGATTGCGTTTGACAATCTTTTCTGCTTCTTTGCGTAATTCTGCAAACTTGTCTTGTTTGGCTCGTAATTTCATGTTTCCGTTAATTTGCGTTTGGTGATATCCCTGACAATTCCAAGCATTCGAACCGCTTTGTCGTCTTCGCGATAGACACTGCCCGCTTCTGCAACCCAACGAATCGTGCCATCCGGCCAGACAATACGGTGCTCAATATCATACTCTTCACCACTTTTCACACTGGCGTCGATCGCATCAACCACCTGTTGACGGTC
>JANQHV010000207.1 GCA_028282505.1 SAR324 cluster bacterium
ATGATTGGGATCACCTTTCCTGGGAAAATTCCAGACAATCTGTCAACTAAACTATCATCAGAACAGGTTTTTGTGAGCATACGAGGAGCGTCTATCCGGGTGGCCCCCCATCTCTATAACATCGATGAAGATCTGGATAAATTGTTTGCGGTACTGGAAGGGTTGATATAGACAATCGCTGTTGTGAAATTAACCCTTTAATTTTGAAATTCTTGCCAAAACAGTAGGAAAATCTAGCCACAGAGGCGCAGAGGCACAGAGACCTTTGTTTTAAAAAATAAGTTGCAACTTCCTTTAAAATTGATCACTAATGATTTGTAAATTAGATGAATGTTTAACGAATTGGTTGAAAACATAGTTCAATCTTAACTTCAATTTAGGAGAAAGTATGAGGAAATGGTATATTGCCCTGTTTGTTGCTGTTGTGTTAACAATGGCATCAAGTCATGTTTTTGCTGCTGGAAAGACCCTGCGTGTTGCTTTTGACGCTGATCCGGTATCGCTGGATCCCCATGAGCAACTATCTGGGGGCATGTTGCAGTATTCACACTGGGTGTTTGACCCACTGGTCCGCTGGACACAGGAAATGACATTTGAGCCTCGCCTGGCAACCAAATGGGAACAAATTGATGCCAATACCATGCGTTTTCACTTGAGAAAAGGGGTAAAATTTCACAGTGGAAACGATTTTACAGCGGCCGATGTCAAATGGACATTAGAGCGCTTAAAAAAGAGCCCGGATTTTAAAGGACTGTTTGTGCCATTCACGGGTGCTAAAGTGATTGATGACCATACAGTAGATCTGATCACCGAAAAACCCTACGGGCTGGTCTTGAATATGGCCACTTATCTTTTTCCAATGGATAGTAAATTTTATACGGGAACGGATAAAAACGGACAACCCAAAGACCGGATCAATAAGACAGCACCGACTTTTGCCAAACTGAATGAGTCGGGTACAGGTCGTTATGTGGTAGCCGAACGTGAACAAGGGGTCAAACTGGTTTTAGAAGAGTTTCCGGGATACTGGGATGCCAAGGCGGGTAATGTGAGTAAAATCATTTTAACCCCCATTAAAGAAGCAGCAACACGAGTCGCTGCTTTACTGGCCGGTGATGTGGATTTGATTGCTCCCGTTCCCCCCAAGGATCATGATAGAATTCGAGGAACTAATGACATGAAACTGGTAACTTGGAACGGCGGACGGATCATTACATTTCAAATGAATCAGCATCGAGTGGAGGCTTTTAAAGACGCACGTGTGCGTAATGCCATTGTCCATGCGGTCAATAATGAAGCGATTGTCAAAAAAATCATGAAAAATTTTGCCACTCCCGGTGCCCAACAAGGACCGGAAGGCTACATGGGCTATGATCCTAATTTGACACCTCGATATGATTTAGCCAAAGCAAAGCAGTTGATGAAGGAAGCAGGCTATGAGAAAGGTTTTACGATTTCGATGATGGCGCCTAACAATCGCTATGTCAATGATGAAAAAATTGCTCAAGCCGTCGCATCGATGCTGGCAAAAATCAACATCAAAGTGAATCTCAAAACATTGCCGAAAGCACAGTATTGGGATGAGTTTGATGCGAGAGCTGCTGATATGATGATGATTGGTTGGCATTCGGATACAGAAGATTCCGCAAACTTTACCGAATACTTGACCATGACTCCTAATAAAGAGACGGGGTATGGACAGTACAACAGTGGCAATTACAGCAACCCCGAAGTGGATAAATTGGTAATTGCCAGTCAGTCTGAAACGAATATGGAAAAACGTAAAGGAATCTTACAGAAAGTAGAACGACTTCTTTATGAGGATGCTGCTTTTGTGCCGCTCCATTGGCAACATTTATCATGGGCTGCCAAAAAGAATGTGATGATTGAAGACGTGGCCAATAGTCAAAACTTCCCTTATTTTGGAAGCATGATGATCAATTAATGCTGGTGATCACTTAAAGATTAGGGTTGCGTGATTTGTGAAAGAGGGTAGGATATTTTCCTACCCTTTTTTATTTGCACTGAAAGAGTCTTATGTTTGCTTTTATCATTCGTCGAACAATCCAGGCCATTCTGGTGATGCTGATTATCAGTCTGATTGGTTTTTCGATCAAGCATCAGTTTGGTGACCCGGTCCGTGATTTGCTGGGAGTTTCTGTTTCTGAGGCAGAACGGGAGGCTTTGCGTAAGAAGTTGGGGTTGAGGGATCCCTTTTTTACCCAGTATTTTCGTTTTTTAAAAAATGCAGTCAAAGGGGATCTGGGCTTTTCTTTTTTCTACAAAAAACCGGCTCTGGAGGTGATTCTCAAAAAAACTCCAGCAACCATAGAGTTGGTCTTTGCCTCCAGTTTAATCATTATTTTGGGGTCAGTGCCCATTGGGATCTTTGCGGCAATACGTCCTCAGCATTGGTTGACAAAAGTCTTCATGGGTTTGAGTTTGATTGGCGTCTCGATTCCTGTTTTTTTGACAGCAATCATGTTGATTTACATTTTTGCCGTTACTTTGCACTGGTTGCCCTCTTATGGGCGGGGCGATTTGCTGGATTTGGGATTTTGGCAAACAGGACTGTTGACACTGGATGGACTGTCCCATTTAATCATGCCGGCAACCGCTCTTTCTTCCATCATGCTGCCTTTATTCATCCGGCTGATCCGTTCTGAAATGATGGAAGTGTTGCAAGCGGAATACATCAAATTTGCCTGGGCAAAAGGGTTGAAACGGATCAGAATTTGGTTTGTTCATGCCTTCAAAAATACCCTGTTGCCTGTCATTACGGTGGGAGGTGTGCAATTGGGGATTATGATCGCTTTTACGATTTTAACAGAAACGGTTTTCCAATGGCCTGGATTGGGGTTTCTTTTTCTAGAAGCCGTACAACGGGCCGATACCACGCTGTTAGTCGCCTATTTGATTGTCGTTGGAGCATTCTTTGTTATTACCAACACCGTGGTTGACATCATCTATGTCTTCATCAATCCGATGGTTCGAATCACAGGAAAAGCATGAAAGAAGCCTGGTTACAGTTCAAATCGTCATTCTTTTTGTATAGTTTTTTAAGAGACCCGGTTGCTATCGTCAGTTTCTTAATTTTTTTAGTGTTGGTGATTCTGAGCTTTTTGGCACCGGCCATTGCCCCCCATGATCCATACGATTTAGCTGCAATCGACATCATGGACGCAGAGCTGCCTCCCGTCTGGATGGCAGAAGGGGAAAATCGTTTTTTACTGGGAACGGATGGTCAAGGCCGAGACCTGTACAGTACCATTCTTTATGGGATGCGAACATCGATTATCATCGGTATATTAGCCGTTCTGCTGCAAGCCTTTCTTGGCATCTGTATTGGTTTGATTGCGGGATATTTTGGAGGGCTCGTTGATAATTTTTTGATGCGCCTTGCCGATATCCAGCTCTCCTTTTCCACCTTGTTGGTCGCAATTATCATTGGAGCCTTATTTCAAACAGCATTTGGGGTGGAAAAGTATGAAGATTTTTCGCTCATTTTGTTAATTATCATCATTGGTATTGCCGAATGGCCTCAATATGCCAGAACCATGAGAGCTTCTGTGCTGGCTGAACGGAAAAAGGAATATGTGGAAGCAGCTAGAGTGATTGGTCTCAAATCCGGCCGTATCATGTGGCGTCATATCTTCCCGAATGCTTTGTCACCCATATTGGTGATTTCGACGGTTCAGGTGGCCAATGCGGTCATGAGTGAGGCAGCCCTTTCATTTTTGGGCCTGGGAATGCCCATCACCAAACCATCATTAGGGGCCTTAATTAATGCAGGTTTTGAATATTTTATCAGTGGTATCTGGTGGATTACGGCATTTCCTGGATTCGTATTAGTAATTTTAATCTTTGTTATCAATTTACTTGGGGATTGGGTGAGAGACGTGTTGAATCCCAAACTATATAAGCACTAAAGATGTTATTGGACGTTAAAAATTTAGAAGTGACTTTTGCCCTCCGTTCAGGGCCAGTTCAAGCCATTCGGAATATCAGTTTCAGTTTGGATCGGGGAGAACGCCTGGGACTTGTGGGGGAAAGTGGTGCTGGTAAATCGGTTGCTGGATTTTCAATTCTCAATCTGATCAGCCAACCTGGTTTCATTTCAGGAGGAGAAATTTTTTTTGAAGGAAAGAACCTGATAAAAATGTCAGAAAAAGAATTGAATACGATTCGTGGCGATCGGATCAGTATGATTTTCCAGGACCCAATGATGACGTTAAACCCGGTTTTGACACTGGGAACACAAATGACAGAAATTGTCCGTACTCATCACAAGCTTTCTAAAAAAGAGGCCCGCTCTCTTGCCATTGAGACACTACGTCAAGTCCACATTCCCACTCCAGAAAAGCGCATTGATCAATATCCTCATGAACTGTCTGGAGGTATGCGACAACGGGTGGTCATTGCCTGTGCCTTAATCAGTAAGCCAGCACTGATCATTGCCGATGAACCCACCACCGCCCTGGATGTGACAATACAGGCTGAAATCATGGACTTGCTGCTGGAACTGTGCGAATCCGAAAACATGGGATTGATTTTAATCACTCATGATTTATCCGTTGTTGCTCAAATGACTGATAGGATTGCGGTGATGTATGCTGGAAAAATTGTCGAAATCGGGAAGACACAGCAGGTCATTCGTGAATCACAGCACCCTTATACCCAGGGATTATTGAAAGCATTGCCTCAAAAACGATTCATTGGCAAGCGTTTGAATCAGATTGATGGGTCGATGCCGAGCTTATTGAGCATGCCAACCGGTTGCTCATTCCATCCCAGATGCCCTATTTTAGACGACCGATGTCGTGCAGAAAGACCCAGTTTGCAAGATTGTCGCTTGGAAGGACACCAAGCTGCTTGTTTTAAGGTGGAAGGAAAATGACACCATTACTAGAAGTTACCAATTTATACAAACATTTTGATATTTCCGGAGGACTGCTGGATCAGCTTCAATTTGAAGGAGGACGGATTGTTAGAAAAAAAACAACCGTTAAAGCCATCAATGGGGTCAGCTTTGATGTGCATCCAGGAGAAACATTATGTATGGTGGGGGAAAGTGGGTGTGGCAAGTCAACCGTGGCGCGCACTGTGTTAGGATTATATGAACCCAACCAGGGAGAGATTCGATACAAAGGAGAACGTATCGACAACTTACCACCTTCCAAAATGAGAGCGTTTCGGGCGAAGATGCAAATGGTGTTTCAAGATCCATATGCGTCTTTAAACCCCAGAATGAAGGTCCAACAAATTTTAGAAGAACCCATCAAAATCCATAAAGCTGCTGCGACCAGTAAAGAAATTGCTGAAAAAATTTCAGAAGTCATGAAAGATGTGGGAGTGGACCCACATTGGAAGAATCGCTATCCTCATGAATTTTCGGGAGGTCAACGGCAACGAATCAGTATTGCAAGAGCGTTAATGGTCGATCCTGAGTTTGTGGTAGCTGATGAGCCAATCTCAGCACTTGATGTCTCTATTCAGGCACAAATCTTAAATTTGATGATGGATGCCCAGGAAGAAAGGAATTTGTCTTATCTGTTCATCACTCACGATTTGTCAGTGGTAGAACACATTGGAACCCGTGTGGCTGTGATGTATTTGGGAACCTTATGTGAACTTTCTTCTACAAGAAAACTCTTTGAAAGCCCAAGACATCCTTATACGCAGGCATTGTTGAGCGCCATTCCTCGACTGGATGAGGAGAAGCCTAATCATATTAAATTAAAAGGAGAAGTACCTACCCCCATCCACCTGCCCAGTGGTTGTGTGTTTCACGCCAGATGCCCGCTTGCAAATGAGCGCTGCAAACAGGAAATTCCCAAACTACTCACCATTGAAGAAAATCTCCAAGTAGCTTGTCATGCAGTCGAAGAACAAAGAGATTGATGCTTGATTCAGGCAAACGTTTTTGAGACTGCCCACTCAATAATATCGGCTATTTGTTCAGTTGTGTATTTTTCGTTATTGATCACCAGGTGATAGAGAGAAGAATCACTGACTGTAGAGCCGGTAAATCGACTAATGAACTCGTCACGTTGAGTTTGACGTTCTTTGATCGTTTCTATTGCTTCATTCTCGTCAATATTTTGGATTTCCATCAGTTTTTTGATGCGAAACTCGAGAGGAGCCACCAGCCGAAAATGGATACAGTTGTCCAGTTTCTTGGTGATATTCACACCGCCCCTACCGATGATAATACAATTTCCTGCTTTGGCAAAATGCTGGACAGCCTGTCTGATATAGGGAAACACGTCAAATTGCTCGGGACGCTGCTTACCCATGAACATGGAGACCATTGAGTGAAAGATCGGATTGGTATCCCCTGCATGCTCGATATCGGCTACAGAATAGCCCGATTCTTCAGCAATTTTGTCCAATAGTTTTGCATCCAATACCAGCCATTCAATGCCTCGACTGGCCGATAATTTTTGCTGAAGTTTTTCTGCCACCGGGTATGCCTGGCACCCAAATTCCCTGGAAATAGTAATACATGGAGACATTTCGGTTTTCTTCTCTTCGACGGTCTTTTGCCAATTACTGATCCGTTGATCAATACCCGGAGTGATCGTAAAATTAACGCGAGGTATCATAATTGCCTTTTCTATTTTCTCTTTTTCAATGGATAATGCTGAGTACAGCTAATCAGAAATAAGTATTTAACTTCTTGTTGTTACAGTCTTACTCTTAATTCTAATCTTAAATCTTTTGGAATTGATGGATTAAGAACCTGTTTGGAAAAGATGGTTCGTTGCGAAAAATCGATCTCATTGAGTGGATTTTTGAGAAAATTTAAGGCGAATAGCCAGCCTATTTAACGAAAA
>JANQHV010000224.1 GCA_028282505.1 SAR324 cluster bacterium
TAAGAGGGTGAAAAAAATAGGCTGACAAAAAGTATCTACAAAGAAGATACATTACAAGTTGAAAATGTCAACTTTCAGGACAGAATGACATACAGTTTGGCTTGACATCCTTCCTCTAGATACGTATGTTACCCAAACTTTTTCAATTAAAATACATCCGATTGAATCAACAAGGAACACGGTTCAAATCCGAGGCTGTCCGCGCAACTGTAAGAGTTTACGCTTTAGCCAGAATGTCACTGCCGTTATGGTGGGAAGGCGGTTAAAGTAAGGCTCAAGCCAGGAAACTTGTAATATTCAACACAGTCGATAACCTGGCGACGGAACAGGAGGAACCTCATGAAGCCCCCCTCCATCTATCTACCGATTTCATCTGATTTTCCTAAGAAATTATTCTTCGTGGGACAAGTGCGCAGCATGCTGTAAAAGAACGGCTGGTCACTTGAAAATTGGATGCTTTCGTTGATTCCGCACGTCAATTAATCGAAATTTGTTTGTAGCCGTGTGCAACTTTTTCTTCTAAGTGATTGATATTATTATAACAGAGTATGTCATACTGGACTTGAGACGGTGGAGCCGCCATCGGATCCAGAAAACGTGTGTAAGCTCCTAGATTGCGGCCGGGTTGGGGTTCCAGGCAAGCCAACATATCGGACCACCGGAATGACAAAAAAAGTCGCACATGACGTTTTTTGTATATCCAAAAATAAATTTCGTGTAATTATGACAATGTCACACCGAAAACAGCCCAATAAAAAAGCCATTTTACTGGCCAGTTTTGGTACAACTTTTCCAGCAGCAGTGGATGCACTGGTCAATACGCAACAAGTGATTCAGGCTGCGTTTCCTGAAATACCTGTCCGGATTTGCTTCACGTCTAATCTGATCAGAAGTATTTGGGAAGGACGTCGTAGCGAAGCAGGCCAATGGAAAGAACGGAATATTCCGGATGAAATACTGTATGCTAAGAGTTTTCTCGGAGAAATTGGAGATTTGCAAAATGCCGGATACCGTACTATTGTGATTCAACCAACCTATATCGCTCATGGGGAACAATTCGAGGATCTTCGTTCATATGTGGAGGGCTTGCAATCAATTCGTACTATCAAGCCAAAATGGATGCCTTTTGAAAAGCTGGTGTTGAGCCGCCCTTTTCTGGGGACACACGGTACCGAACATCACTATCAGGAAGATCTAAAAGAAGTAGTTTCTGCCTTGTCCGATGATGTCGAATCAGCACGTGCTCATCAGGCGGATCTGGTGTATGTGGGACATGGTAATGATTTTTTCTCAACAGCTATTTATATGGAGACACAGAAAGAGTTTCGTCTCCAATATCCGGATATCCGAACTTATGTTGGGCTCATTGAAGGCTATCCTGCATTTGAAGACATACTGCCATCCATGCAGCAGGAAGCCCGCAAAAAACTGTTGCTCAAACCGTTGATGCTGACAGCCGGAGAACATGCAAATCACGACATTGCTGGACCTGAAGAAGATTCCTGGCAAACCATGTTGACAGAGGTCGGGTTTGAAGTCATCCCCGTTCTCGAAGGATTCGGCTCCAGTCATAAAATTGCCTCATTGTTTGCAAACAGGGTTCAGCAAACTGCTGAAGAGCACCACATCGACCTGAGCATCCAATCAGATTGAGGTGTATTTAGTGGTTCTTGGTGCTCTTAGTGGCTAAATTTAAAAATTTTTTTGAGGGAATATGGCACATACTGACAAAAACAAAGATCAAATCATTAAAAATTTAGCAGCTCACCGTGAAAAAATTCAGCAACTGATTGAGCAGTTAGAGGATGGAGTTTCTTGTGGTGCACTACTCACCGAAGTGCATCAATGCTATAGCAATCTTGGTTCCATGTGTGCAGACTTGGCCATGGATCACCTTCAGCACCATATTGTAGAAGAAAGTGAATCCAGCAAACGCATTGAAGGAGCCAATGAAGTGGTACCACTGTTACAAGGTTTGTTGAAGTAACTGAGGTTACGTGAATGAACCTTGTTGGAAATGTGATCAGTTTTCAGCTATCGGTGTTCAGTTTTCAGTTTTTTGATGAACGAAGTTAACATTCTTTTGATCGCTGTTACTTCCTTTTGTAATTGTTCATATGTTTCTAGAGGTAGCAACTGAATGTCTTTGCAGAGGAGAATTAAATATTCTACCTCTGTTGCAGACCCCATGGCGATTTGAAGGAATCTGGAAAAATCCCGTCCTCCATCTCGTCCACATCCTTCGGCAATATTAGTTGGTATAGAACTGGAAGCCCGGCCGATTTGACTGGTCAAGCCATAGAGTTCTTCTTTCGGAAAAGATTTGGTGATTTGGTAAATTTGTAGTGTCAGTTGATGAGATTTTTCCCATACTTTTAGATTTCTAAAGTCTTGCATAGATCTTAACTAAAAGCTAATTACTGAAAACTGATGACTGACAACCGAACATGATTTGTTGTCATAAAAGGTAGAAAATAGCACCCTTTACAACAAGTATACAAGTAATATGAGTAAATATTAATGAAAACTATAATGCTGGCTGCCCCATCCAGTGGGGGCGGCAAGACAACAATAGCGATGGGGGTGATTCGTGCCCTCAAAAATCGGGGGTTGGGTGTTTGTGCTTTCAAAACAGGTCCTGATTACATTGATCGTGCTTTTCTGGAATCAGCTTCAGGGAAACCGGCTGGTAACCTTGATCTCCACCTTCAGGGGAAAGAAGGACTTCAGTATGCATTGAGCCTGGCAAACAGTGATCATTGCGTCATTGAAGGTGTGATGGGCTATTTTGATGGCATTGCCAACACATGGAAAAATTCCAGTTGCCACATTGCTGATCAATTGAAGATTCCCACTGTCTTGATTTATACCCCTAAAGGAGAAATGTTCAGCGCGATACCGAAGATCAAAGGCATGGCCGATTTTGCACCTTCTTCCATTCAACTGGTTATTTTTAATAAGGTGACTGCGCCCATGTATTTGCTGCTCAAAGAGGCTCTGGAAAGCCATACCTCTTTGAAAGCCATCGGTTATTTGCCGCCAATGAAAGATGTGGAAATTCCCAGCCGGCATTTAGGGTTAGTGCAAAGTCAAGAAATTGACGCACTCGATCAATTGATTGAATCCATTGCCCAATCAGTGGAAGCTCATATTGACCTGGAAACTTTCATTGCAGAGATGACCGAAATTTCGCCAGAAATCGATTTGCAGAGGAATCCGATTGAACCGAGGAAACCGATTACGGTGGCAATTGCCAGAGATCAGGCATTTTCCTTTTATTATCGGGAAAACCTGCAACTGCTGGAAGAACAGACTCGTGTTGAGTATTTCTCTCCACTGCATGATACAAAATTGCCTTCCTGTGACTTAGTGTATCTGGGAGGAGGCTATCCCGAAGTCTTTCGAAAAGAATTGGCCGACAATGTTTCCATGCGTCAATCGATTAAAGAATATGGTGAAAATGGGGGAGCCATTTATGCTGAATGTGGAGGGTACATGTATCTGGGAAAGGCTATTGAAGATTCAGAAATGGTGGGCCTGTTTCAGGGGGTCAGTCATCTGACTTCAAAACTACAACGTTTTGGTTACATCGATATTGAATTGAAGCAGGACTGTTTATTGGGAAAAGCAGGTGACCGGTTAACCGGTCATGAGTTTCATAAATCCATCACCATTCCAGATGGCAGCACCCGTTTTACGATCCATAAGACAGGAAAAGACAAAAAATGGGAGTGTGGCTATTCCTATAAAAATGTCCTGGCCGGTTATCCACACATCAGTTTCGCAGGCAATCAAAAGGTCCTGCAATCCATTCTCAATCAGGTGAACCATCAATCAGGTGAATAAGTATGTACCTCAAAGACCCTAGTAAAATAGAAGACCGCAGTATGGAGTTGATCGAAGCAGAAATGACTCCACACACTTTGTCTGCTGATGAACTGGCCGTGGTCAAACGGACCATCCACACAGCAGGAGACCTGGATTATCAAAATATCGTTTCGATCACGCCTGGTGCCATTGAAGCAGGCAAACAAGCTTTGCAAAACGGAGGCAGCATTGTCACTGACACAAAAATGGCCTATTCTGGCATCAATAAACGGAACTTGGAAAAATTGAATGTCCGGATTGACAACTACATCACTCATGAAACCGTCATGCAAATGGCCAAAGAGCAGGAGATCACACGCTCTATGGCTGCGATGGAATTTGCCTGTCAGCAGGGAGTTGATATTTTTGTCATTGGCAATGCCCCAACGGCCTTATTCAAAATAGGAGAATTGATTCAGGCCAAAAAAGCAGCCCCCAAGCTGGTGATTGGTGTGCCGGTGGGGTTTGTCGGAGCTGCCGAGTCCAAGGAATATATTCGAGAATTTGAAGTTCCTTCAATTACCACTGTGGGTCGAAAAGGCGGAAGCGCGATTGCCGCAGCGATTGTCAATGCATTGTTGTTGTTATCCTTACCAAAGGAATAATAGCAGTGGATCAATACGTCATCAAGCATGGACAGGCCCTGAAGAAAGGCTTCACCACCGGCAGTTGTGCGGCCGCAGCGGCAAAAGCTGCGGCGATGATGCTGGAAAATGGAAAAGTTCCTGATTTTGTAGAACTCCATACACCGGCTCAGGTCGTGTTAACTCTCGGAATCGTGGATGCTCAGTTTGATGAAAAAACGGCCTCGTGTGCTGTGATCAAAGAGGCCGGAGACGATCCAGATGTGACCGACAAGATTAGAATCTATGCGCAGGTGCAAAAAAGAAACGATGGCCAGGTCATTATTGAGGGTGGTGCTGGCATTGGCAGAATCACCCGTGCTGGTTTTATTGGGGAAGTGGGAGAGGCCGCCATCAATCCGGTACCTCGACAGATGATCACCGAGGCAGTATCACAGATTGCAGAGCACGGTTGGGATGTCTTGATCTATTGTCCAACAGGGGAAACGGTTGCCCAAAAAACGTTCAACTCCAAACTTGGCATTGAAGGTGGAATTTCTATTCTGGGTACAACAGGCATCGTAGACCCCATGTCGGATGAAGCCTGGAAACAAAGCATTTACCTGGAGATTGATGCCATTGTGTTTGCTCAGTCTGAAGAGCTTATTCTGTACCTGGGAAACTATGGCAGAAAGATCATTGATCAGCTTCATCTGGATGCGCCACGAGTGAAAATATCCAACTTTATTGGAGAAACACTGCTGTACTGCAATACCAAAGCCTTTGATAGGATTACACTGATTGGGCACATCGGAAAGCTCTGCAAGCTGGCGATTGGCTCGTTCAATACCCATAGCAAAGTGTGTGATTCCCGCATAGAATCGTTTGTATATTACCTGGCACTGGCCGATGCTCCGTCTGCTTTGATCCATGACATCAACCAATGCAAAACGGCAGAAGAGGCCGTGCAACAAATCATGGAGGAAGGCTATGAATCGATATTTGATGCCATGACACAAGGATGTGTCCAACGAATACAATCTTATTTGAAATACCCGAAATTGGAGATTCGAATTATTTTGTTTTCAATCAATCACGGACTATTGGGAAAAATAACGACATGATTGCTTTGATTGGAATGGGGCCTGGTCATATTCGCTATCTGACCCAGGAAGCCATTGATACACTCAGAAGTGTGGATTGCCGGATTGCATTTGGCAGAATTGCTGAAACGGCACGACAAATAGTAGAGCCGGTGGTTGAAGTCCACACCATCTCTGAAATTGCCCGGCATATTCCACCTGGTTTGAACAGTGCGATTCTGGCTTCAGGGGATGCTTGCTTTTATGGAATTTTGGACTATCTGCAACGAAATGGCATTGTGATTGACCATATTTCTCCCGGTTTGTCCTCTTTTCAATACATGATGGCCAAACTGCAACGAAGCTGGAGTCAGGCCACCCTGGTCAGTCTGCATGGACGGGAGGAACAATTTGAGAAAATTATCAACCACCCTTTGTCTGTAGTGCTCACCGACAAAAAACATTCACCTGGAATGATTTCGTTATACCTGAAAGAGCATGGCATCCAGGGAAAAATGTATATTGGTTACAATCTGTCGTATGAAAATGAACAAATTGAGGAAGTTGCCATCGGAGAGGCAATTGAAGACAACTCATGGATTTCTGTCGTAGTAGTAGAACATGAAATGGCTGAGAGATGAATCCTTCATTCGCGGCAAGATTCCCATGACCAAGTTTGAGATTCGAACCTTGGTCATGGCCATGCTAGCGATTGAAGAGCATGATACTTTACTGGATATTGGTGCTGGCACTGGCTCTATTTCAATACAGGCCGCTTTGTGGGGTGCAACCGTCTATGCCATTGAAACCAAAACAGAAGGAATTGATTTGATCCAGCAAAATGCAGAAAAACATCAGGTCTCTGTTCAGTGCATTCATGGTACGGCACCAGAAGCCATCGCACAAGTTCCTACATTTACCAAATGTTTTATTGGGGGCAGCAAAGGACAATTGGAATCCATTGTTGAATGTGCCCACCATCAATTGGAACCTGGCGGACTGCTTGTGGCAACCTTTATTATACCGGAAAACCTGATGGTTTTGACGCAAACCCTGCAACGCCTGGCTTATCAAAACGTCGAAACTCGGCTGGTGCAGGCCTCAGTTTTGAACTCTCATGGGATGATGCTGGCACAGAATCCTGTTTTTATTGTAGGAGCACAAAAAATATGAAAACGTTGGTTGGATTAGGAATTGGGCCTGGAGACCCGGAATTGATCACACTGAAAGCCATCAATCAGATGAAAAGCTGTGATTGTGTATTTGTCCCGAAAAACAAGAACGACAGTCTGGCAAGGACCATTGCCTCCCCGTATTTAGAGGGAAAGCGGGTAGTAGAGCTTTCCTTTCCAATGGGAGAAGACAATCAGGAACGTTACGTTCAGGCCGCTCAAGTCATTGATTCTGAATTGGATGACGATCAGACAGGAACTTTTTTAACCCTCGGCGATCCCATGTTGTACAGCACCTTTGTTTATTTGATGAGGGAGGTGCAAAAATTGAAAATTTCTGTTTCCATCATACCTGGCATCACCTCCTATCATGCGGCAGCAGCTGTGCTGAAAGAACCATTGACAATTCGCAATGAGTCGGTTTACGTGGTGGATGGGTCCGTGGACGAAAACATTCTGTCACGAGTCGATACGGTTTGTGTATTGAAACCGACAAAGAAGATGGAAGAGATTCTCACGCAGTTGGAAAAATTTCGGTTTCAATACATGTACATCAAACGGTGTTCTCAAGCAGGAGAAATGATCCTGACCCATCGGGAAGAAATTCTGCAAGAAAAAGATTATTTATCACTCATTATTGCAAAAAGGACATGATATGGTGTTTTTTGTTGGAGCTGGTCCGGGTGACGTGGATCTGATTACTGTTAAGGGACGACGCCTATTGGAGGAAGCAGATGTCATCATTTATGCTGGATCTTTGGTTTGGGACAAACATCTGGAATTCTGTAAGTCAGGCAGTCGCCATTACAATAGTGCCTCCATGACACTGGAAGAATGTGTGGAAATCATGAAAGAAGCCGAACAAGCAGGACAGATGGTTGTGCGTCTTCATACTGGAGACCCTACCTTGTTTGGTGCCATTCTGGAACAAATGGATTTGCTGGACCAAGAAGAGATTACCTATGAAGTGATTCCTGGAGTCAGTTCATTCACAGCCAGTTGTGCGGCACTGAAGCGGCAATTTACGGTGCCGGAAATCAGTCAAACGGTGATCGTTACTCGTATGGCCGGAAGAACTCCGGTTCCAGAAAGTGAAGACCTTGAATCGTTGGCCAAACATCAATGCTCTATGGCAATTTTCCTGTCTATTCAAAATATTCAAGAAGTGGTGGATAAACTGATCCGAGGGTATGGCAGTGAAGACATCCCGATTGTTGTTGTCCACAAAGCAACCTGGCCCCAACAGAAAATCATCCAAGGCACTCTGAAGGATATTAGTGAGAAAGTCACTCAGGAAGAAATCAAGAGTTCTGCCATGATTCTTGTTGGGCAATTCATTGAAGGAGAGTTCGCACGTTCCAAACTCTATGATCCGTCATTTACCCATCAGTTCAGGAAGAAAACCTCGTGAAACTCGCCTGCTTGTGCTTTACCAAAGAAGGAGAACACGTCGCATCACGGATTTGTGAATATGATCCAGATGTAGATATCTATACCAGGGAGAATTATAAGCAGAATCTTGACAACATGTTTAGCCGATATGATGGCATTGTTTTTATTTCGTCCACAGGTATTGCAGTGAGAATGACAGCACCTTATTTAAAAAGTAAAACCACCGATCCAGCAATTGTCGTCATTGATGACCTCGCTCGCTATGTGATCAGCCTGGTTTCGGGCCATCTGGGTGGTGCCAATCAATTGGCCGAAGAACTGGCCCGTTTTTTAAAGTGTCAGCCCATCATCACCACCGCATCTGATAGCAGAGGCATTGAAGCCATTGACATGTTTGCTAAAAAGAATGGTTGGACCATCGGCAATATGGAACACGCTAAAATCATCACCGCTATGATGCTGGAACAAAAACCCATGCAAATCCTGGTCGAGCACGGTGGTCAATACCAGGCTCTTGCTGTCGATGATATGAAATCAGAAAAACTCCGTCTGCATTATCCTCATCTTACACAAGGCTCAGCAGAAGGCTATCTCTATCTCACGTCGAAGGGTTCAGTCACTTGCCCTGATCCACACGTGGTCATTCATCCTAAAATCCTCAACGTGGGGATTGGCTGTAAGAAGGGAAAAAGCAGTCAGGAAATCCTCGATGCCATTCAAACAGTATTTGAAGAACATGATCTGAGCTTGGAGAGCATCCAGCAAATTGCCACGATTGAGTTAAAACGCCATGAGCCCGGAATTATTGAAGCATGCGAGGTATTAAAATGCGGTTTGCAGATATTTTCAAATGAAGCTATCGAAGCGGTGCAAGATCAGTTTTCCACGAGTAATTGGGTGAAAACGGTCACCGGGGTCACCGGGGTTTGTGAACCTTGCTGTTATCTGGCAGGAGGAGAACTCATTATCAACAAGACAGCCATCAATGGGGTGACTGTCGCTGTCTCACGAGAAACGCTATATGGCTAAATTATATGTAGTGGGCATTGGTCCAGGAGGGAAAGAACATTTTACACAAAGAGCAATGGAGGTGTTCCAGCAATGCCAGACTGTGGTCGGTTACACCTATTATATCCAGTTAGTGGAGGAATGGATTGAGGGCAAAAAGATCATCAAAACGGGAATGACCGGGGAAATCGAACGTTGCAAACAAGCGATTGAAGAAGTTCGCCAGGGACGGGATACTTGTCTGATCAGTACTGGAGATGCTGGATTGTATGGCATGGCAGGTCCCGCTTATGAATTGGGAAACGATATTGACATCGAAGTCGTGCCTGGAGTGAGTGCGGTCTTTTCGGCTGCCGCAGAAATGGGAGCACCTTTGATGCATGACTTCTGCACCATCAGTTTGAGCGATTTACTCACGCCCTGGGAAGTGATTGAACGGCGATTAGAGATGGCCAGCAAGGGAGATTTTGTGATTTCTCTCTATAACCCAAAAAGTAAAGGTCGGCAGGGGCATTTGAAAAAAGCCATCGCGATTATTTCTCAAGAAATACCACCTTCTGCTCCGGTGGCTCTGGTTAAAAACGCCGGGCGGAGTGGAAATGAACGTAAATTGACCACACTGTCCAGTCTGGATTACGATTTTGTGGATATGAAAACAGTTGTGATAGTTGGCAACAGTCAGACCTTTGTGAAGGATGGAAAAATGATCACACCCAGGGGGTACACACTGTGATCTGGATCATCGGAGGTGTTTCTGAAACGGCCTTGCTTCTCAATAAGCTGGCTCCAGACACTCAATATACTGTGACGGTTGCCACAGAAATGGGCAAGGAATGTCTGCCTGATGAACCTGCCATTGTGGGTAGAATGTCCACCCATGAAATGGTTGAATTTATCAGAACTCATCAAATTCAACTTTGTGTGGATCTGTCCCATCCGTATGCAGAGGAAGTCAGTGTACAGGCCAAACAGGCCTGTGCCGAAAATAGTGTCGATTACCTGCGATACAATCGGCCTAAAACTAGTATTGTTAGTACCCACTATTTTGTCTCATTTGAGGAATGCGTCGATTTTTTGAAAACCGTCACAGGGTGTGTTTTTTTTACAACTGGCAGTAAAAACATTTCAGATTTTGAAGCAATACGGGGAAACAATCGTTTTATTTACAGAATACTCCCGGCTCAACCAAGCCTGGATGCATGCAAAGAAAACGATGTTGCTTTAAAAGACATCATTGCTATGCTAGGGCCGTTTTCTCAAGAGTTCAACTGTAGCATGTTCCAGGAATACCAGGCTGACTATGTTGTGATGAAAGACTCTGGCAAATCAGGAGGCACCCAGGAAAAAATCCTGGCTTGCCAACAACTGGGCATCATGCCACTGATCATTGGTCGGCCTGAACTACCCAATGAAATTTCTGATTTGGATGAGCTTCTCCAATTAATTCAAGAAAAACAATTGAATCAAAAATCTTATGACCTCTAAAAAAGCCCCCTGCCTTTCAATATTAGGCACTGCCTCCGATGTGGGAAAAAGCATTGTCGTCACCGCCTTGTGTCGGATTTTCAAAAATCAAGGCATCCGTGTTGCCCCTTTTAAGGCACAAAACATGTCCAATAACTCCTTCGTCACTCCAGAAGGAGATGAGATGGGACGTGCCCAGGTGGTACAAGCCGAAGCTGCCGGGATCGATCCACATGCCGACATGAACCCGGTCTTGCTCAAGCCCAACACCGACATGGGATCTCAAGTCGTCCTTCAGGGAAAGGTCGTGGGCAATCAAACCGCCAGGGATTATTACAAACAGACCGATGCGTTATTCCAAAAATCCCTCGAAAGTCTCAATCGTTTGAGGGCCGAGTACGATTTAGTGATTATGGAAGGGGCTGGATCGTGTGGGGAAGTCAACCTGCGAAAAAGAGATTTTGTGAATTTCAAAATAGCTCATGCCTCTGAGGCTCCTGTTGTTTTGGTGGGAGATATCAACACAGGCGGTATTTTTGCTCAATTGATCGGCACCCTGGCAGTTATTCCACCCGAAGATCAAAAACGAGTGCATGGCTTTTTAATCAATAAGTTTCGTGGGGACGCTTCCCTGTTTGATGAAGGCATCCAATATATTGAAGAAAAAACCAACCTACCTGTTTTCGGAATGATTCCCTACTATCGTCATATCCAGATTGATGCAGAAGATTCCGTACTCCTCGATAGTTTGATCGATCCTGCCACGGAACCTGATAACAACAGTATCCACATTGCTATTGTCCGGTTGCCCCATATTTCCAACTTCACCGATTTCTTGCCACTGCAACGCAATTCATCTGTCACGGTACATTACCTTTCCACTCCACGAACATTGGATGGATACGATGCAGTTATTCTGCC
Organism: SAR324 cluster bacterium; assembly: GCA_028282505.1. GTDB lineage: Bacteria > SAR324 > SAR324 > SAR324 > NAC60-12. The sequence goes on from JANQHV010000224.1 coordinate 11,470, forward strand.
TGGTACCAAGAATGTGCGCTACGATCTGGAGTGGCTGGAAAAGAACCAATGGAAAAGCCTCCTGCAAACTTACCGAAATCAGGAAGGGCTGGTGATTGGGATTTGTGGAGGATATCAGATGCTCGGGCAGAAAGTGAATGATCCTTATGGCGTGGAAGGGACTCCAGGAACCACCAGTGCCCTTGGTTTTCTCCAGCAGGAAACCACCTTGCAGCAAGAAAAAATACTTTCTCGCACATCCGGGACTTTCCTGCCCTATCAAAGCCGGGTGGATGGTTATGAAATTCACATGGGAACCACGCACTACACTGGAAACGGACAAGCTCCCTTGATCCAACTTTCCTCACGAAATGACCAGGCGACCACAGACACCGATGGAGCTTGCAGTCCCGATGGTCAGGTATGGGGAACCTATTTACACGGGTTGTTTGACTCTCCCGATTTCCGAGAGCGGTTTCTTACTTCGCTGTCCCCGATTTATCAAAAGGAAGGGAAAGTCCACCAAACCGCAACGGATTTCAAGGACCATCAATATGACCTATTGGCACAGCACTTTGAACAATTTGTTGACATAGAGGCCCTGAAACAGATCATTCATTGGTAATGGTTTCCCAGAAAAATTTTTACCTAATTTTGAAGGTTGTCAACAGGTTGAATTCTGTTTTGCCTAATTTGTGGGGGTCGTGTAACATGATCTCAAGAGATTACAAACTCTTCTTATGTCAACTCAACACGAGATAGTGGTGTGAAAACAACAAAACTAGCAGAGCCAAGGAGTCTTATTCAGGTTGATCCAGAGATTATGGGAGGAACCCCCTGTTTCAAAGGGACTCGTGTGCCCATCCAAAATCTTTTTGATTTCATTGAAGCGGGTGATCCATTAGATGAGTTTTTAGACGCCTTTCCTACGGTCTCGCAAGAACAAGCTGTGGCCATTCTACAACTAGCGGAAAAATCAGTCATTGAGATGGTTGCATGAAGATTTTGCTGGATGAATGCCTTGATAGGAGAATTGCCAGAGAATTAATAGACCATGAAGTAATTACTGTTCCGAAGCAAGGCTGGGCGGGTATTAAAAATGGGAAATTACTTAAGCTTGGGGAGCAAGAGTTTGATGTTTTTATTACAGTTGATCGTAACTTAACTTTCCAACAAAACCTTCAAAAATTTGATCTCTCCGTTATTGTACTTGCTGATTTCATCACTCTCTAAAGTTATTCACAATTAATAATTAACTTTAACTTTAGAGGTACAAGATGAGTCCATTACGTAGACGTTTAATCGAAGATTTTCAATTAGCAGGTTATACTAAAAGAATGGTTATCCATAAAAAATTCATCCTCAAAGACTCAATTACTGATAAAATAGGCCAATCTTTCTGCTTGTCTAACGATTTGTTCCTTTACATTCCTTCCTGTATTCGATAAATAATCACTAAAATCACCTTTGAATTTCCTTAGGACATCAACAATGAAGGTTTCAATCGACTGCATTCAAAGTTTATTAAAAGCGGCTGCTGACTTCGGAGTTCGAAGCCAAAGAAATTCGATAAAACAAATTTATGGCTTAGGAAACGACGATCCTATGTCAAAAAATAAGGCTGACTTTAGTAACTCATCTATGCGAATGTATAATTATGCTGGAGTATTGAGAGGGGAATGATACTCTAAGATTTTAACCTCAAGTATGAAAGAAGGATGAGTAAGGATAAAATCAAGGAAACTTGTGAAATTCTTGGAATTACACAGAAAGAACTTTCCAAATTAATGGGTATTCATCCCAACACTCTTAGCAATTGGAGAGACGAATTACCAGAATGGGCAACTAAATTTATGGATACATTAGTTGAGAAAGAACAGTTAACAAACGCTTCACAAAAGTTAATCGATTCTCATGATGAGTTAAAAAAACTACTTAAAAAGTAATTAATAATTAATTTTTATTTGACAAAAATAATCAATGATGAGATGTTTTATTCAGTCATTACATCAATGATTAACAATTACTCCAAGGAGGCTAAATGAGAATCGCATTGCCGAATGCAGAAGAAGTAAACGATTCCAATGTTGTTCAAGCCGTACAACAGGTGATTCGAGCTTTGGAAAAAAACTCCGACATGGGGGGAGTTCATGACAGCAAAGCGGAAGAAGAAATCCGTTTGTTGCGTCAAGAAATGCGAGCCGGATTTGAAAGGCTCGGCGATGAGACTAAGGTGTTGCGAAAAGAAACTAATGAGAGGTTAGATAAAGTCGAGGGTCGTCTTGAAAATTTAGAGCACTCCCAAAACCAAATGGTGGATTTACTCCGCATGATCGCAGAGAATACAAAGCCTAGGGCTTGAGAGACATAATAAGGTAGCTGCTCACAACTACATGAAATCACGTTGTGTTCCTTGGTTTAAAAAGATATGTAATTAAAATATATTTTTATTGATAATTTTGGATTAAAAAAGAAGGAAAAGCATATGGAAAAAGCACGACTAACGAAACCCGAAATCAGTAAAAAAGTGGAGGACAGTTCCACCATCCTTTCCGCTCTTCGATACTTGTCTAGATGCCTTGCCGAGGAGGAGAAAGACGATAATGAAGAGGCTCTTTCAACGATGGATGCCCTTTTTGGTTTTCTGGAGCAGCAACTTGAAGAGGTAAAATATGATGTACTGCGTCTTCATACCGTCACTGTTTCTCCTGGAGAAGGATTTGATCCAACTCAAAAATCGTAAAGAGCACGATTTACCATTTATTTTCAACCCCAACGGAGACAATTATGTTCGACACTGTTCAAGAAAATCAATCTCAAGATTCCAACACTTTTAATTGGATCGCTTTTTCTGATGAATTGGACGAATTCAGTGATTACTGTTGTTTTTTGTGTGATGCTTACGCCTTAATTGTCACTCGTTCCGAAGACGAGGTCATTGGAGAGAGAACAATAAGTGGCATCAGGCGTTCTGCTAATTGGATGAAAGAGCGACTGGAAGAAATCAATGCCAAATTCAGAAAAGCACAGGAGCAATCTTGTGTGGAAAGGAATGAGGAAAAAGGCACAAAGTGAATTTCCCTACTATCGCACCTCCATTTCTCTATTTATGTTTCGCTGTGAGGATGTTAACTAAAAAATTCAGTATTCCTCACAGGTGAAGCACAAACCAATTGACTGTCTAAAGTGTCGCTGTTGAAAAGCATTTGTCATGATGAACAGAATACGGTAAAAATAGGAAAAGTTCCAAAATTACCTAAACGTTTATGAGAATGAGTTATGCAAACCACACTAGAACTTCCTGATGTTGTAAAGGGCAAAGGGATTGATCAACAATACATAGCTCGAATCAAAGGTTTGGTGGGAAACAGATGATGAAAACGTTAGGGATTATATAAATGAAAACCAAGGTAACAATTAAAGGTGGATGTTTATGTGGCAGAGTTCGTTACGAAATCACGAGCCCGCTCTTTGATGCGGATCATTGCCATTGTTCTATGTGTAGGCGACAGCATGGTGCAGCATTTTCGACTTATGCGGAATTCAATCCAGGCGATTTTAAATGGATCTCAGGAGAGGACCATGTAAAAGTATACGAAACGTTAACAGGTGCCGGATGGTGTTTTTGTAGTGAGTGTGGCTCGTCTTTAGCAGGAAGCGTTAAAGGAAGGATCACCACGGTCACGTTAGGTACGGTTGAAGGAGACCCAGGTATAAAGCCTGAATCACATATCTTCGTAGGTTCCAAGGCTCAATGGCATGAAATAAATGATGATCTCCCGCAATTCGAAGAAAGGCCCCCAGGCACATGGAAATCACTGAGGAAAGCCCCTTAACAGTTGCATCGAAGTGACAGCAAAACTACGTTTTTCTTGATGCTTTGTGGATAAATTGTTAATTCATTATTTTTCAATTTTTCTTTTTTAGGCTACCTTTCCATTCTAGTTGTGACAATCTCAAATTGAGTGGGGATTTAATGATTAGTAATTCTCCCGATACGGTTTCATCGTTCCGTGAGTTAGTTGCAGACGTAGATTTATTTTTGGGAGCTTGCCAAACTGGAGAGATTGATCCAAAGGATTTTTCTCGTTCTAAAAGAGGATAAAGAACCCGAATAGCAATTTTTAAATTATCCTTACAATATATCCACGATATTGAGAACCTGTTTGAAAAACCTACTTCTGCTGCAAAATCGCCTCATTGGCGTCTATTTTGAGAAAATTTTCGTTA
>JANQHV010000237.1 GCA_028282505.1 SAR324 cluster bacterium
CGACTTGGTTGGGGGTGTCAACCAACCACTGCCAATCTCTTTCAGGCACTGGAACTGGAAAAACACGGTTTTGAAATAATCGATCCAGGATCAGGAGCCGGATTAGCCGGATCGATGGCAAAAGCATACGAACGGAAGGAAGGCTGGTTTGGTTACTACTGGTCACCCACTCCAGCTTTGGGTAAATACAAAATGGTCAGAGTTGATTTTGGCAGTGGAGTGAAAAAAGATCATTTCATTAATTGCCTAACCAAGGCAACTTGTGAAAACCCTCAAGTCTCCATGTTTCCCTCATTTCCTGTTTACACAATAACCACCGAACAGTTTGCTGTCAAAACACCCGAAGCTTATGAATATTTGACTAAACGTGCTTTTAAAAATGTTCAGATGAGCGAACTGCTGGCTTGGATGGAAGACAATCAGGCTGATGGAGACATCGCTATGGAATATTTTCTGAAAAACTATGAAAACAGTTGGACTCCATGGGTTCCTGCTGAGGTTGCACAAAAAGTCAAACACGCTTTAAAACAAATGTAAATTTCATAACATGAGTAACTATTTTTGAGTTCAATGTATGTTTGATGCAAAATTTCCCGCTATGGATCGATCCGAATTATTGTTGATCCGTAAAACCCTGGATTCAGGGTATCGTCAGTTTTCCAGGAATTATGGGGATACGATCGAGTCTTTTTTTGATCCGTTACTCGCCTTCCTCATCTGGTTTGAGCGCCTGTTACTGGACACTCCCTGGTGGCTCATGCTCATTATTTTAGTTGCTATTGTTTATGGAGCAACCCGATCCTGGAAACTTTCGCTAGGGGTTCTGGTCTCTTTTCTTTTGGTGGGATATTTTGGCATGTGGGAAAATACCATGAGAACGATGAGCATCATTACCGCATGTACCGTCATTTCAATCGCGCTGGGAATCCCCATTGGTATCATGATGGCCCGATCTGATCGAGTACAGATGCTGGTCACTCCGATATTGGATGTGATGCAGACCATGCCGGCCTTTGTTTATTTGATTCCTGTGGTCATGCTGCTGGGGATTGGAAAAATTCCTGGATTGATTGCGGTTGTCATTTATGCCATTCCTCCAGTGATTCGTTTGACAAATCTGGGAATTCGGCTGGTCGACAAGGAAGTCCTGGAGGCTGCTGATGCGTATGGTGCCAATAACAGACAGCGATTGATTGGTATTCAATTGCCCTTGTCCCTGCCAACCATCATGGCAGGGATCAATCAAACGATCATGATGGCACTTTCGATGGTCGTGATTGCCTCAATGATTGGGGTCAAGGGATTGGGGCAGCCCGTTCTCAAATCGATTACCAATCAATATTTCACCATGGGATTGTTGAATGGACTGGCCATTGTCGCATTGGCCATTGTTTTTGATCGCTCATCACAAGCCTATGCCAAACGAACTCAAAAGTACATGGGAGGGTTGGAAAATGCGTGATAGAGAAAAAATATGAGTCGCTGAAATCTTTCATATCATTGGCATTGAAGCGTGATATAGTGCCGTGAATTAGATTTTGTTTGGCATTCTCTTTGCTCATGAGACAATCTCCCGAAAACTGTCATGCTGAGCGTAGTCGAAGCATCTCAGAGACCCTTCGACTACGCTCAGGGTGACATGGTATTCAATGTGCCAAACAAAACCAAAATCTCACTACTATATCTTAAAAAGCATCAAAGGAAGGAAAACTTGTTATGCATGATGTAACAGCCATTATTTTAGCAGGAGGGCGTGGTACTCGGCTCTACCCCTTGACAAAATCGAGAGCCAAACCTGCTGTACCATTAGCAGGGAAATACCGGTTGATTGATATTCCCTTGAGCAATTGTATCAATTCAAGCATTGATCGGATTTTTGTGCTAACTCAATTCAATTCAGCTTCGTTGAATCGACATATCAGTCGAACCTATCGTTTTTCCATGTTTACTGGATCTTTTGTGGAGGTTCTGGTTCCCCAACAAACGAATGAACATTCGGATTGGTTTCAAGGCACCTCTGATGCCGTTCGGCACCATTTGGCTGTCTTTCGCTCTGAACCAACCCAGGATTATTTAATCCTTTCGGGAGATCACCTCTACCGCATGGACTATTCTTTACTGGTGCAACACCATCGACAAACCGAGGCGGATGTTACCATTGGTGTGATTCCAGTTCCCAAAACACAAGCTTCTCGATTTGGTTTAATCAAGGTGGATTCGACGGGACGGGTTACTGATTTTAAAGAGAAACCCCAGGGAACGGCCTTGCAAGAAATGGAAGTGGACACAACCCGGTTGGGACTGTCTCCTGAAAAAGCAGAGACACACCCCTATATTGCTTCAATGGGGATTTATGTTTTCAAGGGCGACTTGTTGTTTCAAGTTTTAGAATCTCCTTCTCAATGTGATGATTTTGGTAAACAGCTCATTCCCTCCATGATTCATGACAACAATGTTCAAACCCACCTCTTTAATGGCTACTGGGAAGACATCGGAACCATTGAATCCTTTTATCAAGCCAACCTGAAACTATTGTCCCGTCCGATTCCTCCTTTTAGTTTTTACGATTCGAAAAAGCCAATTTTTTCTCGCCCCCGTTTTTTGCCACCCACTGAGATAGAGGGTTCACAGATTAGCAATTCGTTAATTGCCGATGGTTGTTCGATCAACAAAGCCAGGATTTCTCGATCCATCATTGGGGTTCGTGCACAAATCGCCGACAATGTTTTAATTGAAGATAGTATCATTGCAGGTTCCGACATCTATCAATCTCTTGAAGATCGTCAAAAAGAAGCGGCGAATGGCATTCCTCCCATTGGTATAGGAGAAAACACACACATCCGTCGGGCAATTCTCGATAAAGGGGTTCGTATCGGCAAGAATGTGCAAATCATCAATCAAAACAACCTACAGGATTCTTGTCATGAGGGGGAGGGGTATTGTATTAAAAATGGAATTGTTGTCATAATAAAAGAGGCCATTATCGCAGACAATACGATCATCTAAGAAGTGAGAATACAAGAACTTTCCTATCTTTGGCAAATCCCCCTGGCCCCTTTGTCAAAGGGAGAATAGTAGTAGAAAGTTATTGTATTCTCACTCCTGAAGATTCTTCAATTTGAGAGATGGAAAAATACTATCCAGAACAATGACAGAAATTTTAATGAACCTGTGGCATTCTCTCAGAGAAATATACGACAAAGGAGGGATCATGATGATTCCTCTAGGGGGATGTTCTTTGATCATGGTGGTCATCATCATTGAACGTGCCTGGATTTTACGTGCATCTAACTTCTTTCCGTTCCAGGAAATGGAACGACTGAGAAACCATGCCAAGACAGCAGACGATTTGCACTCACTGCAACCTGCGCTGAATCACGCCATTGGCCGTATTCTTTCTTATGGGTTGAATAGTTTACCCGCCTCCTCAGACAGATTCAGAGAAGCGATTGAAGACCAGGCCCGCCGTGAATTGCATTATGCCGAAAGAGGGCTGGTGTTCCTGGAAATCATTGTGGGGGTGGCTCCTTTGTTGGGATTGTTGGGCACCGCATTAGGGATGATCGATGTATTTGCCAACATTGCCATTGAGGGGCCAGGACGCGCTGAAGCATTAAGCCAGGGAATTGCAGAGGCTTTGATCACCACTGTATTAGGGTTGGCCATTGGAATTCCTGCCTTGATCGCCCATACTCTATTTTCCCATAGAGTGGAATCCTTTGGCTTAAGAATTGAGCAGGAAATGCTTTTCTTTTATCATAAACTTTATCCTCATGAATGAATCCCATGCGCTTATTCAAAAAATCCCCGCGCAAACCATCCATTAACCTCACCCCTCTCATCGACATCTTATTCATTCTGATTATTTTCTTTGTGATCTCTTCCAAAATTGTGGGAAATCAGGGAGTTGGCATCATTCTGCCCAAAAGTAATCAAAGCCAGGAACAGATTCAACAATTACCCATTTTACAGATGACCGCAGACCAACAATTGATTCTGAACGATACTCCACTTCCTGAAGAAAATCTGTCTGCCGCTCTTCAAGAGGAAGCTTCTGTTAACTCATCAAGCACCCTAATCTTGAAGATTGATGAACGTGTTCCTCATGGAGTGGTGATCGAACTCATGGATTTAGTGAAATCCGCTGGTTTTCAAAAAATTGTTTTTGGCACAGAGCCTCGTTCTAACCCCTAACTCGGCAAGGTTAGCATCAAAAAAATCCACATAAACACAAAAGAAAAAAACTGTTTTTTTATCGTGCGGTCATTCTGTGGCAGAATTATCTGAAAAGTCTACGCATTTTGCATGAAATTTTAGGCTGGTAGTTTTCACCAGAAACTCTCAAGAATAAAATAATAAATAATACGTCATGTGCGACTTTTTTTGTCATTCCGGGCTTGACCCGGAATCTAGGAGCTTACACACGTTTTCTGGATACTGGATCAAGTCCAGTATGACATGCTCTGTTATAATAGTATCAATCACTTACAAGAAAAAGTTGCATACGGCGTAAATAATGCTTTTAAGTGGAGGAGGTGTCAATGGCACAGTTGAATACAGATGCAATGAGTAGAGAAGAAAAACAATGGACGGCAAATGCAATTGCAGGCATGGTGTGTTCAGATGGGCATGTCGATGAATCTGAAATGATCTACCTCAAAGAAGCCATTAGCTTTTTAGAAGATCGAGAAGAAATCAACAAGTTGCTCAGTATGGTCAAGAAAAAGCAGCTTCAGGAATTATCGGGCATCCAAATGGACCCCAATCAGGGATTTGCCATCCTCAAGCATTTGGCTGGCATATCCATCGTCGATGGCCGCATGTCTCCTTCAGAAATTCGTTATTTCAAAAGAGTTGGCAAGCTACTGGGAATGCCAGAGGGACTGTTGGAAAAGATCATGCTCAAAACACGCAAACATATGGAATCGAACTTGCCTAATGTGACTGCGACCATCAATGAACAAGAATACCAGGTTCCCATTTTATATCTGTCAGAAGAAGGGTGTACGTTTCGGTTTGAACGCATGCTTTTGCCAAATACCCGTATCACTTTTGATTTCACCCCCCAGGGGCAAGGTGGTGAAGAGGGAGGAGAAAAAGAGCATTGTTGTCCGATGCTTGCCACTGCAACGGGGGCTCGCCCCAGTAAATTGGGGGAAACCTCGTTTACTGTCAAAACAGAATTTCAGCAAAAAATCACAGAAGCCCACGGAATTTTACAAATTTTATATCCAGACAGGCAGACAACCACGACAAAAAAGAAACTGGAATCTTCCAATTCTTCTCTGTTGGGTCGATATGTCCAATGTTACGTATGTGGTCATCAAGTCGCTTTTTGGTCATTGAGAATAAAGTCAATGGTAACCGAACTAAATACCCTGGGGATGACAATCTATGTGAAGCCCATTCCTGGCAAAGATCATTGTGACTATAATTTATTACAGGTTGCGGTATGTCCTGATTGTTTTTTTGCCAGCAACGACATCAACTACTTTCGCAGCGAAATCAATGCCAAATGTCCATTTGACGAAGAAGCATTTAAAAAATCATGGATGGATTCAGCTCCCGTACGTAAACAAAAATTACAGGGACAGTCTGAGTTTTTTTCGGCTGATACTCGTACAGCAGATCAGGCCATTCTGACTTATGTGTATGCGATTGAAACACACCAAAGGTTGGAAAAATTAAAATCAGATAATAAAAACCCCCGTAAGATGGTGTCTTTACTGCTGCCTCAGGCAGAATTGTTGATGAATAAAGGTAAAACAAAAGCTGCCGAGAATAATTTAAAACGAGTGGAACATCTCCTGGAACCCATTTTTGAGAATTTGAGTGATGATGCTGTCTTCAAAGCAGCAACTACTTTGTCACTGATCAAATTGTATTTCAAAGATTACGAAGGAGTGAATAAATACATGACCTTCCTCATCAATGCAGATCGGGAAGGGACTGTATCTCCTACTTCTCCAGAAGGTCGGGCATTGAAAGCCGGTGTCAATCTGGTCAAAAAGTCATATGATCAACGAGAAGCCTACGGATATGATAAACTTAAAACATTTCATCTACCACAAAGTGGTTGATTGTTTGAAGGGTGATAAGGTGTAGTATGATGTTTTCTTTCGTCTTTCGTTCATTTTTCCTGGCAATCCTGACCATTTTGTTCTCCGTGTCTTTTGTGTACAGTGATGATATGGATTTTCACAAATTGACGGAGGAACTAGCACAAGAAATATCAGAACCCCTGGAAACTCCAGGAATTTTTCAAAGTGCGGCGGCCTGGTATCCCAAAGCACTGAACTACTGGGAAAAAGAATATTATCTTGGGCCAAATGCCAGACAAGATCATGCAGAGGCTGAAAAATGGTTTCGTCGCTCAGCAGAACAAGGAAATGCCGATGCTCAGTTTGGGTTAGGCACGATGTATTTTTTGGGGCAAGTTGTTCAACAGGATTATGAGGAGGCTGAAAAATGGTTCCGAAAAGCTGCCGAGCAATGGATGCCGGAAGCCCAATTTTACTTAGCCGGGATGTATTTGCTGGGCAATGGGGTTCCACAAAATAAAAAAGAAGCCGAAAAATGGTTGCAACGTGCTTCTGAGCGTAATCATGATCAGGCCCAATTTTACTTAGCCGGGATGTATCTGTTGGGCAATGGTGTTGCGAAAAATTACAGACAGGCCGAAAAGTGGTTTCAACAGTCTGCAGAAAATGGGAATGTCGAAGCCCAGTTTTATTTGGGAAGCATGTACTTTTTTGGTCAGGGAATCGATCAAGATAACGCAAAAGCATTGAAATGGTTCCGCCAGGCTGCTGGACGAGGACAAGCGAAAGCCCAGTTTTATTTGGCAAGCATGTATTTGTTAGGAGCCGGTATTCAACAAGATGATACAGAAGCCGAAAAATGGTTTCGCCGGGCTGCCGAACAAGGATTGCCAGAAGCCCAGCTTTACCTGGGGTATATGTATTTTTTTGGCCGAGGGGTTTCACAAAATTACAGGGAGGCTGGAAAATGGCTTCATCGTTCTGCTCAACAAAATATCCCCCAGGCTCAACTATATTTAGGACACCTCTATTTTTTTGGTCAAGGCATACGCCAAAATTATCAGAATGCTGAAAAATGGTTCCGAAGATCCGCAGAACAACAGATTCCAGGTGCTCAGTTTTACCTGGGTCATATGCATTTTGCTGGAGAAGGAGTCACGCAAAGTTATTCAGAAGCCGAAAAGTGGTTTCGAAAATCAGCAGAATTGGGATACCCTGAAGCACAATACCGATTGGGCTTGATGTATGAGACGGGGGAAGGCATTAGTCTTAGTCTTCAGAACGCACTCCAGTGGTATCTGAGAGCAGCACAACAAGGACAGGATGATGCTCAGAATAGATTGGGTTTGATGCATGAAGCCGGAAAAGGCGTGAAGCAGAATTTCAAACAAGCGGCACAATGGTATTTAAAATCGGCCATGCGTGGAAATGCAGAAGCTCAAAGCAATCTGGGTTTGATGTATGAAACCGGAAAAGGCGTACAGCAAAATTTGAAAACTGCCATAACATGGTACTTGAAATCGGCTGCGCAAGGATATGGCAGAGGGGAGTACCTGTTAGCCCGTATGTATGAATATGGTAAAGGCACCCATAAGGATTTTGCGGAAGCGGTCAGATGGTATCACCGGTCCGGTGAGCATGGCTATGCCGATGCTCAGTTGTATCTGGCCAAGATGTATTACCTGGGTAAAGGTGTTCCGCAGAACTACCAAGAGGCGGAAAGATGGTATCGACAAGCGGCAGAAGGAGGAAATGCCGAAGCACAATTTCGCCAGGGACTGATGTATTACCTCGAACAAAACTCCCAATAAGCAAACTGGCTTTCCTTGATGATGGAGACGATCCCTCTTAATTTTCATGAAAGTCAGTGTCTCTCTTCTTATAGCAAAGCGCGTAAGCGTTCTATTTCCTCAAGCGTTTCTTCTTGAATACAAATTGGGAACACTTTGTCAGGAAATGGACAAATGATACCTTGACCCTAGTATCATTTCATCTAAATTGATGGCCTAATACCAAGTTGCGTTTAAAAAAGTGACATTCCAGAGTATCTTGTCATTCTGAGCTTGCGAAGAATCTCAATCATTTCAAAGAGATCCTTCGGCAAGTCGCTTCGGCGTACCGTCAGGATGACATATTGTATACTTTTAAACACAACTTCGTATAACGTAGTTATCAAATGTATGGAGAAAGCAAAAATGGTATAGCTTTCTTGACCAATCTTTACTATCAAATGAAAATCGCCATATGCCGTTTGTCAAATTGTTATGTTTATGTAGCATCACTCTCCTGATCCTGTCTTGTTCTGATAATAATGAATCCTCAAACCTGAAGACCTCCAGGTTTTTTGCTGATGATGGAGAAGCGAAAGATCGCTTTGGTCATTCTGTTTCGATCAGTGGAGACTATGTGATTGTGGGAGCATATCTCGATGATAGCAATGGGTTTGATGTGGGTTCGGCTTATATCTTCATGCGTTCAGGAAAAAGTTGGGTTCAACAAGCGAAGTTGGTTGCCGATGATGGAGAGGCTGGGCATTACTTCGGTTATTCTGTCTCAATCAACGAAAATTACGCAATTGTCGGAGCACATAAAGAGGACGACAATGGTCATGAGTCTGGAGCGGCTTATATTTTTGTACGTTCAGGAAAAAGTTGGGTTCAGCAAGCAAAATTGCTGGCCAGCGATGGATCAGAAAACGATAGATTTGGTAGTTCTGTTTCAATCGATGAGAATTATGCAATTGTCGGAGCCTGGGGCAATAATAATTATCAAGGGGCTGCTTACGTTTTTGCTCGTTCAGGAAATAATTGGAGCCAACAAACCAAATTGACTGCTAGAGATCGAAAGGTGGGAGATCGGTTTGGTTACTCGGTTGCAATTAGCGGGACATCTGCCGTTGTCGGAGCATATCTGGATGATGACAATGGTTCTGATTCCGGAGCTGCTTATGTTTTTACCTGCTCCGGAAATAATTGGAGCCAACAAACTAAATTGCTGGCATACGATGGCATGAGTGACGATTATTTTGGCGCTTCTGTCTCGATTAGTGGAAACTACAGCATTGTGGGTGCCTATGGAGATGATAGCAACAAAGGCTCGGCTTATATCTTTGATCTTTCTATAGTATCCCAGAAAAGTTTTTCTAAAATCCCCCTAACCCCCTTTGAAAAAAAGGGGGGACTTCGAGAAAAAACTTTTCTGAAACACTATAGAAATGATGAACTCCGGCCACACAAAATGCAGGCGGCTGATGGAGCCAATATGTTTGGCATTTCTGTTTCAATCAGTGGTAATTATGCGGTGGTCGGAGCCTATGGCAATGATAATAAAGGCACAGCTTATATTTTTAACCTTTGTTCAACAACAAAAAATTGGTGGGCTGAATTAGCCAGATGGAATCTTGGCAACGGGGTTGGTGGTGATTTCTTCAGTCATTCTGTTTCGATTAGTGAGAATTCTGCCGTTGCGGGAGCTTATGGAGAAAACGATAATCAAGGAGCTGCTTATAGCTTTACAGAATCAAGTATTGTTAGTTGTACTGAATAAGGAATGCCAACAAGCCCCAGTCACTCATATTAAATTCTCTCTCCTCTTGATTCTTACCGAATTCTACGTTAGGGTGCAATTCTTCCAGGCAACCATTCAATAAGAACACTCTGTATTCCTCTTTGAAAACTGGAAAGGAAACGATCTCCTCCCCTTTTTTCAAAGGAGCAGGGCCGACCTTCGGCTGGGAGAGGTTCGGTCAAACGCCGATTTATTAACTGTCCTGCCTGAAGCGGGCAATCATATACCCAATTGATAGCGAGGAAAGGCACTATGATCAACTTAGAAATCACCAACAATTATATCTACGCATTAGGATATTTTCCTTATTGCAATGGAGAATTCCCTCAACCATCAGCATCGACCATCGTGATTCCGATGGGGGAGACGAAAACCATTGCATCGGATGAAGATGCCCCCTTTGATCCTTTTATTATCGATGTTCCTGCTATGGGAGCCATCTTGGTGGATCAATTACAGGACCACAAGGTTCCCACTTATGATAACACGGACGGTATTAAGAAAAAGGTGGGGGATGAATATGTCGATTATAAATATGGAACATTGATTCGGTATTATGGCCTCAGATTATACTTCCGTTATGATGAAGAAACACTGGCGGTCAAGATGGAGTTGGATCGTTTTGGATGTATCACCATCAATGAGATTTCTTCCGGAAAGGTCGTTATTGCCAGACTTCCTGAAATGACCGCAAAGTATCCGTTTCATTGATTTTTTTAGTAATAGCCACCAAGTGACACGAAGAACCACGAAGAATTGTAAGGTTAAAAAATTTTTGTCTGAATGCATTTATACCAACGAAATATGAATCCGAAGTTGAAATATTATGTCATTCCGGGTTCGCCCCGGAATCCAGGTATTTTTCAGAGTTTTATGGATGCCGGATCAAGCGGCATGACAAATCGTGTTTTATCAGATGCTGATTTTACAACAAAAATTTTAACTTTAGATTCGCATCAACGAGTTGAAATTTAGTGTTTTTTCGTGGCTAAATAATTTTTTATTTTGACTAATTGAACACCAAGGGAGTTTTTATGACAGTCATCATGCCATTAATCACCAATAATTACATTTACGATCTTCAGTCCTATGAGTTCTCTCCTGACGAATACCTCAATGCTTCCATGCGGCCACTCAAAACGATCAAACGAGGGGCTGAACAAGTAGAGGCCAACTGTGCGGAGAATCCAGCCAAACATCTTTCCATCAGTGTACCGGCCCTGGGGCAAATCGTTTTCTATGACCTTGAGGAATACAACATGCCCGGGCAGGATTTTTTAACGGATCGCAAGGCGGTTTTGATACGTTATCAAAAAAAAGAAGCTTATATCCGGTATGACCTGATCGGCCCAAAGGATGGCCCACCTCCAGAAGATATTTGGAAATCGTTTTGTATCGTCAACCGATTGGGTACGTTACACATGGAAGATCTGCTTTTCTACAACCCTCGTCCTCTCTCTGAAGGCCCGAGAGCCGTCGATGCCCTGAAAATCTATTTTCCGAAATTCGAGTTTGCTCCTTCGGTGAAGGAAAAAAATTGTGCGTAGCTTCGCTGTCGCACCAGCAATTCTCATTCTGAAGTTATCCAGGGTCTGGATTGATTTTCAA
>JANQHV010000244.1 GCA_028282505.1 SAR324 cluster bacterium
CGATACGGCGATGGATCGTCTGCGTAGTCGAACTACGTGGGCGATGCGTCAACGCAGGAAATCGGAATAAAAGACAAGTAAATGTGTAAGTTATTTTTGAAACATTCCTAAGTTATCAGAAAATCCGAAAGTCTGTATGAGTCTGTCGTTGAGTCAAAGCTCCAAATCCAAGAAATACGATCTTGCTTAGTCCACTATTATCGTTGACAGCGGTAGCCGTGGTTTTATTTATGTTTCATATTTCTAACTCTTTATTTATTCGAAAAAAAGAAACTTATTTAAAGCTTAAATATGCAAAATTAACGGAATAGTACTAACAAATATTCCATGAATTATATAGGTTTAAACAAGGTTGACCAACTTCCTTTACTAAGCCATATAGTAGAAAAAATATACCACTGATATAAATTTATAAAAAATTTATTTTTGAAAATTTAGGAAGTCTGGTTATTTTTTTTCATTTTATGCTGGACAATCTTGAAATTTTATCTAACCTTTGATTTAATGTTTCATTAAAATTACCCAATAAGATAGAGTTGAGTGCAAATGATTTTCTGAAACAATGTAAAAGGTTTGATGTCAGAAAAAAAAGAGAAAAGACTCCAATTGTACCTGGAGGATTCTCGGGAACAATTGGATGGAATTGAGAATGATATTCTACTACTGGAAAAGTTAGGTAGTGAGGCAGAAACTGATTTGGTCAATCGGATTTTCCGGAGGGTCCACTCAGTCAAGGGAGGTGCGGGCTTTTTAGGACTCAAATCAATAAAAGACCTTTCTCATGCTACCGAAGATGTGCTCAATGAAATTCGTAACAATGGCTATGTGCCATCCAATGAAGACATCAACACTCTCCTTTCTGCCACGGATTATCTCAAAACGATGCTCAATAATCCCGCAAAAAGTGAGAAATTTGATATTTCCCAACCTCTGGAGGGATTACAGCACATTTTAGCAAATACTTCTGTAACCGAAAAAACTATAAAGAATAATGCTCTGCAGACAGGTCCCTCTGAACACTCAAACGCTTTTTCTATAACTCAAGAGGATCTCACTAACTTCATAGAAGGAGGGTTTAATTTCTATTTCTTAACATATGATTTGGCCGATCTTGAAATTCGAGGAAAAACCAAAGAAGGAATTGCCAAAGAATTGGATGAAATCGGGTATCTCATCGACGCGATTATCGTGGAGTCAGACGTAAAACCACAGCCCTATCTTCTCCTTATGGCCACTGTCTTAAGCGAAGAGTTAACTGTTCGTTATTTAGAAATCCTTCCTTCCCAGCTTGAACTGCTCTCTATAGATCAAGAGAATTTTGTCCAATCTCAAGTAGTTCGCTATCTTCCAGAAGAGCATGAAATACAAGCATCACCTTTGGCTGTCGAGGAACTACCTCTGGCGCCAACCTCTGAAGCTGCAGAGACTGCAACAGACGAAAACAATCTGGAACAGGATTCTGAATCCACACTCTCTTCTATTCCTCCCTCCGAAGAAGAAGGAGATTCATCCCCAACTCTGGTGACTACAAAAACCAGTACTCTAGCGGCAACTTCTTTAACCAATCCTTCTAAGGAGGTAACTCCCGTGGAAACAAGTACAGCATCACAATCTTCCTCCTCATATATCAACCAAAAGAAAGCTGAAAAACAAGAAAATACTCCGGTTTCTAAAAGCGTTTCAGGGGTGGATAAAAAAGAAAATCTGAGCAGCACGATCCGGGTCAATGTCAACATTCTGGACAGTCTGATGAATTTGGCCGGAGAGCTGGTCTTGACTCGAAATCAACTCAACCAAACCGTTTCAATTTGGGATAAATACGCGATTGAAGGAGCGGCACAACGTTTGGATACAGTCACCTCCGAACTTCAGGAAACCATCATGTCTACCCGGATGCAACCCATCGGAATTGTTTTTGATAAGTTCCAACGAGTGGTGCGGGACATGTCGAAGAAAATGGGCAAATTGATTGATTTCACTGTTTCAGGAGAAGACGTTGAATTAGATAAAACCATTATTGAAAATATTGGCGACCCTCTCACTCACCTGGTGAGAAATGCGATTGATCATGGCCTTGAAATTCCAGAGGAGAGAAAAAAGACCGGTAAGCACGAAATAGGAAAATTACACTTGACCGCTAAGCATGAAGCTGGGCATGTGGTGATTGAAATCATTGATGATGGTGCTGGAATTGATGCTGCTAAGATCAAAGATAAAGCATTGGAAAAAGGAGTGGTGGATAAAACCAAACTAGATGAAATGTCCGAAAAAGAGATCGTTAAGTTGATCTTTACCCCTGGTTTTTCTACTGCTAAAAAGGTTTCTGATATTTCTGGTCGTGGGGTGGGGATGGATGTGGTGTTGACCAATCTAACACAATTGGGAGGCACCATTGATATTGATACTCAGGTTGGGCAAGGAACGAATTTTAAAATCAAGTTGCCCCTGACTTTAGCAATTATTCCCAGCTTATTGGTTCAGGTGAATAAAGAAAATTTCGCCATCCCTCAAGTCAATCTGGTCGAGTTGGTTCGTATCCCGCCAAGTCAAGTGAACAAACGTCTGGAAAAAGTTGGAGATTCGCTTGTGATTCGACTGCGAGGGAACTTACTCCCTCTGATTCGATTGCAGAGTTTTTTGGGAATTCAGGAAAGTGCAATCACCCACCCTGTGACTCAGGAAGAACTTCCTGACAGGCGGAAAAGGGTGGTTGACCGCCGTAGCGAATTGCAATCCAGCATTTATGCCAAGCCCAGGGAAGGAAAAGAACGACGTTTTCGTTCGGCTAGTTCTGTCAATATTGTGGTTGTCTCTGCAGGAGAGACACGCTACGGCATTATTGTAGACACTTTGATGGATTCTGAAGAAATTGTAGTCAAACCACTGGGATATCACTTAAGAGAATGTGTGGGATATGCAGGAGCTACGATTCTGGGGGATGGTTCAGCCGCTTTGATCCTGGACGTGGCAGGTGTGGCTAAATTCATGCATTTGAGCCATCAAAAACATCTGGAGCGTGAACAAGAAAAGCGTTTGAAAAAAGCGCAACGAGCCGTGGGTGATCCTCAGAATTTATTGATTCTTGAAAATGCACCAAATGAACAATTTGCAGTGCAATTGGCTTTTATTCATCGAATTGAAAGGATCCAATCCACACAAATCCAACAGGTAGGGAACAAAACAGTCACGCAATACCGAGGTGGAGCATTACTGCTTTTTGCTCTGGAAGATACGATAGAGGTCAAACCGAGAGCAGAAGGAAAATATGTTTACCTCATCATCTTTTCCATGCATGACAGAGAAGTGGCCATCATGGCTTCCAGCGTAGTAGACATTGTCAGCGTGAATATTGAAGTGGATCGGGTCACTTTTCAGCAACCTGGGGTCATCGGTTCCGCCATCATTATGGATCGGATCACTCTCTTGCTCGATGTTTTTGGTATTGCCAAAAAGCAGGTTCCCAAATGGGCAGAATCCGAATCTCTGATCATGGAATCGGGTACCTCAAAAACAATTTTAATGGTAGAAGACACTCCGTTTTTTAGAGAACACATTCGGGAGATACTCGAAGAACAGGGCTTGACTGTGATTGGAGCCAACGATGGAGAAGAAGGATTGGAGAAGTTGTATGAAAATAAGGATAAAATCGATTTGATCTTGAGTGATGTTGAAATGCCCAATCTCGATGGGGTGGAAATGACGAAACAGATTCGCAGTGACCCTCAATTCAATCATATAAAAATTGTGATCTTGACTTCTCTCAGTTCAGAAGACGACGTAGCACGAGCAGAAGAGGCAGGTGCCGATAAGTATTTAGTCAAAATTGATCAGGAATTGTTGATCAAAACAACGAGAGACTGTCTCATGGAATGACAAGGATTTTTCCTTGAATCCTTCCTACTAAGGATACAGAAACAGAGAACAATCTTTCGACCACACCCTTTATTGTCGAGGAATCAATGGAAACATTAGATAGCATTAATGAATTAGTTCTTTTCAATGTGGATGAAATGTTGTGTGGGATCGATATTGTCCATGTTCAGGAAATCAATAAAAATCTTAATTTTACCAAAGTTTACCGGGCCCCAGCCTATGTCAAAGGCGTGCTTAATTTGCGAGGACAGATTGTTTCGATCCTTGACCTTCGGGTCAAATTGAATCGCGATCCTATCGATTTGAATAAAGACATGCGTGTCATCATTGTGCAACACAAAGATGAAAGAATCGGTATTCTGGTCGATGAGATCAACGACGTGATTGAAGTCGAAAAAGAAAGGCTGGAGCGAATCAGTTCGAACATCGATGGTGTGCAAGCTACTTTTTTTGGGGGGATGTATAAAATGACTGAAGATCTGGTGATGATTTTAGATATTGAAGAAATTTTGAAAATAAATGAAAGGTCATCTGCAATCAGTGCTTGATCAAAAACGGTCATATGGAATCTCAAACTAAGTCAAGAAGGAGTAAAACATGAACGAGAAAATAGAAAAAACTACTGAACGGACAAATGATTCTCTTCGGGCAAACCTTCAATCTGCCATTGACGGTTCTGGAACAGCCATGATGATAGTCAATCGGGATTTGGTCATTACTTATGTTAATCCTGCGACAATCCAACTCATCACAAATGATTTGGCAGAATTCCAAAGCGTATTTCCCAATATCGATGTGGATAAACTTGTCGGAACCTGCATTGATGAATTTCACAAGAATCCACAACATCAGCGTAAAATTTTATCAAATCCAAAAAACCTACCCTACCAGGCTGATATTCAGGTGGGTAGTTTGACGTTTGCCCTCAATGTCTCGGCCATGTTTGACGCTCGTAAGAACTATATCGGCAATGCGCTGGAATGGGCCAATGTGACCGAAGCACGCCGCAATGCTAATAAAGCTGCAATGGTTCAATCAGCAGTGGATGGTTCGGCCACGGCCATCATGATGTGTGATCGGGATTTGATCATCATCTATGCCAATGAGGCAACCATCAAAATGGTCAAGGAGAATCTATCGGTCTTTGAACAGAACTTTCCTGGCTTCGACTTGGAGAATATTGTGGGCACTTGCATTGATGACTTCCACAAAAAACCAGAACATCAACGAAAGTTACTATCCGATCCCAGGAATTTGCCTTACCAAACCGATATCCAGGTGGGTGATTTGATTTTTGCCCTCAATGTCTCGGCCATGTTTGACGCTGTTGGGGAATATATCGGTAATACGCTGGAATGGGCCAATGTGACCGAGGCACGCCGCAGTGCTAACGAAGCAGCAAGAGTTCAATCAGCAGTGGATGGCTCGGCTACGGCCATCATGATGTGTGACCGGAATCTGATCATCACTTATGCCAATGAGGCAACCGTCAAAATGGTCAAAGAGAATCTACCGGTCTTTGAACAAACCTTTCCTGGCTTCGACCTGGAGAAAATCGTGGGCACCTGTATTGATGACTTCCACAAAAAACCAGAGCATCAACGCAAACTGCTCTCCGATCCCAAAAATTTACCTTATCAAACCGATATCCAGGTGGGCAATTTGATTTTTGCTCTCAATGTCTCGGCCATGTTTGATGCTGATGGGAGCTATATCGGCAATACACTGGAATGGGCCAATGTAACAGCGGAAAGGACCAGTGCTGCTAATCTGAAAGGCACCATCACCCGTGTCGAAGGAGGAACTGCAGAACTGAACGTGGCCACTTCTGCTCTGGTCAGCTTAACTGATGACATGATGACACAGATTGGTACAATTACTGAAGAAACCGGTGTAGTGGCTTCAAACGCAAAGCAAATGAGTGCCACTATGGACAATGTTTCTGCTGCCGCAGAACAGGCGTCTACTAACATCAATTCAGTGGCTGTCGCTACAGAGGAAATGACCACGACGGTCAGTGATATTGCTAACAATGCTGAAAAAGCCCGTGATGTGACACTAGATGCTGTGAAAAATGTTGAAAGCGCCTCTGAGCGTGTAGATGAACTGGGTCAGGCTGCTAAGGAAATCAGCAAGGTGATTGAAGCAATTGTGGAAATTGCGGAACAGACAAAGCTGCTGGCTCTGAATGCCACCATTGAGGCAGCCAGAGCTGGAGAGGCTGGTAAAGGATTTGCTGTTGTTGCCAACGAAGTGAAAGAACTGGCCAAACAAACCCGTGAAGCCACCGCAGATATTCGGGTAAAAATTGAGAATATGCAGTCTTCTACTGACGGGACGGTTCAAGAGATTGGTAATATCAATACTGTCATCAATAATGTCAATGAAATTGTGACCGTAATCGCTACAGCCGTGGAAGAACAAAATGTTACCACGCAGGATATTGCTGGCAATATCGGTCAAGCGACTGCAGGGGTGAAAGAGGTCACCAATAGCATTGTGCAAGCAGCGCAAGTGGCCAACGAGATGGCGGGCAATTTAGAGAATGTCAATAGTGGTGTTCAGCGTATCAAAGATTCTGCCGGTGAAGTGACTGATAAAACAGGAGATGTGACCAAAACATCAGAAGAATTACAAACCCTGGTAGATGATTTGAAAGCCCAATAAATCTCCCTTGATGAGAGATAGCTATGGAAAAAGAAAATGTTGACGAATTTCTAGGGTATTTTGACAAAATGGATCTGGAAAAGCAATTCCTGGAGATGGAAACCGCACTGACCCAAAACACAGAGGAAAAAAAACAGCTGGTGACAGGATTGTTCCGTACAATCCATTCGCTCAAAGGAACAACTGCGGTTTTAAAGATCGATATCTTGAATAAATTTTTACACATTTATGAAGATGCGTTGGGTGTCATTTCCAGAAATATCAATTCTTTGGTTGGCATCAAAAAATCAGACGTGTTCGATTTTTTTCTGCGGGGATTGGATCTGGTAGAACAGGTTGCCCTCCAATTGTCAGAAAATCCCAACATGATTATCAAAAATAATAAAGAACTGTTTAATTTGTATATTCAGGGCATCGTAGAAGCTAGAGAAATTGTTGTGCAGCAAGATCAATACTTTGAGTTTGCTGCTCTTGATGAAGATTTGTTTTAATGGTTTAATCTTTTTTGGAGGTAGTCCTATGTTTGTTTTTTGTGTTGATGATGATGATTTTCACCGAGGTAAAATTCAGAAAGTTATCGAACAGGCCTGTCAAGAAAAAGGGATTCAGAATTGTGAGATTGTTCCCTGTACAGATGGACAGGATTTTTTAACAAAAGTGGCCTCTCGTTCGCCAAGGCTGGTTACTTTGGATATTAATATGCCAAATATGGATGGACTTTCGACATTGGTTCGCTATCGTCACCAGAATCCAGGTGCACAAATTCTCATGGTCACCTCAGAAAATGTGTCAGTGGTGGCAAGATTGGGAACATCACACCATGCTAACGTTGACGAGAACAAGAAACAGGCGTTGCTCGCCAGCGTGATCAATCGGGTGAAAAGTGGTCAGACAGAGCCAGGCAAGATCAGTTCTGTTTTAGAAGCGGTTGCCAGCTTGGGTATGGACCCTTTGCAAGTTGCGAAAGCCAATGGTGCGTCTGATATTCTGAAAAAACCATTTGATGTGGACGCCGCATCAAAAGTTGTGACACGATATCTTTAACATTTATCAGGGCCGTAGATTTTTGTGGAGCTGAAATAGTCTGTAAAAGGCTACGGCTTTCTCGTTTTTCTACATTCTCAAAAAAGAGGTAGCTTGAAATTACGAGTATTGGTCGTCGACGATTCTATTTTATTCAGGCAGGTGGTTTCTGACGTGTTGGAAGAGATAGAATACGTGGAGGTGATTGATACAGCATCCAATGGGCAGATTGCTCTGAAAAAAATTGAGCAACTGCAGCCAGATTTAGTAACGCTGGATGTTGAAATGCCAGAAATGGATGGACTGACCACCCTCAAGGAAATCAAACAGCGCTTTCCCCAAACACAAGTAATCATGCTCAGTTCATTAACCAAACAAGGGGCAACAACCACGATCCAGGCTTTGGTGGCAGGCGCCTTTGATTTTATCGAAAAACCGGATTATGATGACTCCGCAGAAAGTGAAAAGCACCTCCAACGCCAACTGAAACGGATCACTAATACCTTGATGACTAAAGAAGCTCTGACTCGTCAAGGCAGGGGCACAGTGACTCAAACAACCGATGTCCCCTCTAAAGAGAACAAGCAAAACTCCTCCACCGAAGAAGTTTTGAAACGGATTAGCGCAATCCATGCAAAAACGAAAATCAAGATCGTCTCGATTGGAGTCTCGACAGGAGGACCTACTGCTTTACCGGTTTTGCTGAAAAACCTCTCGAAGGATTTGAACGTACCCATTTTGATCGTGCAGCATATGCCCGCATTATTTGTCAGTGCATTAGTGGAGTCTCTCAACAAAATCAGCACTCTCCCTGTCATAGAAGCCCAGCCTCAGAAAGAAGTGAAACCCAATCGGGTTTATATTGCCCCAGGAGGCAAACAGATGAAAGTGTCCAAGAAGCCAGGAAACTTAAATCCTGTGATTGTTTTAACCGATGATCCTCCGGAAAATTATTGCAAACCTTCTGCCGATTATCTGTTTCGTTCCATTTCTGAAAGCTATGATGCTTCTGCGTTGGGAATCATCATGACAGGGATGGGCAAAGACGGAACTGCAGGGCTCAAACTCATGAAGCAAGCAGGTGCGACTGTTTTTGCACAAGACGAAGCCTCTTCTGTCGTTTATGGAATGGCGATGGAAGCAACAAAAGCCGGAGTTGTCGATGCAACTTTTCCTTTGGAACAATTGGCACAAGAAATCAATAAACGAGTCAAGCAAAAATGACGAATGAAAAAAATCACCAAACAGGAATTCGATCTATTAACGGAATACATCACCCAAAAATGGGGAATCCAATTAGATAATACCAAAGTATCGCTGATGGAATATCGGCTAGCGGAAGTGATAGAAAAATTTCAATTCGAAGATTACCACCAGCTTTATCAAAAAGCTCAAACGAATCATGACGTAGCCAATCACATCATCTCTGCGATTAGCACCAACGAAACTTCCTTTTTTAGAGAGGCAAAAGTTTTTGAGATGCTCAAAATCAAAATTATTCCTGAAATTCTGAGCAAATCCAAATCCCCGACTCTAAACATCTGGAGCGCTGCTTGTTCTTATGGACAGGAAGTCTATACGCTTGCTATCATCATTAAAGAGTTAAACATCGATCCACAAAAATATAAAGTACAAATCATGGGGAGCGATATTTCTAACGAAGCATTGGCCTATGCAAACGGTGGAGTCTACTCTGAGTTGGAAATCGGTCGGGGATTGGATCGGATGAAGGTAACGAAACATTTTCATGCTGATAAAAAAAAATTCAAAGTCAATGATGATCTCCGATCTTTAACACACTTCCAGAAAGTCAATCTGATGGAACGCTTTCCTTTCCAGAAAAAGTTTGATCTGGTTTTGTGTCGCAACGTGGCCATTTATTTCAGCACTGAAACTAAGAAAAAAGTCTATGAGCAAATTGCTAATGTGATGAATCCTGGTGGTATTTTGGTGATTGGCGCATCTGAAATGCTCTTGGGAATTTCAGAACGTTTTGACAGACAAGAACACAACGGGATACACTATTACCAATTGCAATTCTAATCTTGGTTACCAACTTATTCCGAGACAAAGCTTTTCCTATGATCTCGATAGCACTCCGAAAATTCCTCTGGTGATAAAGGAGGGCTCTCTTCGGAAGAAAGCGTCTGATCCTCTGAAGCGACAGGATCAGCCTTTGAAATATTGCCCTGGTGTGGTTCCGAGGTTTTTTCGGAACATGGCGATGAACGCGCTCAGGCTGTCATAACCGAGATTCAACGCAACGGTAGTCACAGCTTCTCCACTTCCCAGCTGCCGCAGAGCCTCTAAGATTCGAACCTGTTGTCGCCATTGACCAAAACTCATTCCGGTTTCCACACGAAAAATTCGTGCAAGGGTGCGACTTGTCGTTCCTACCAATTTACTCCATTCTTCCAAATTCCTTTGGTCAGCCGGATTTTGAGTGAGCGCGTTCGATATCTCTTGCAGACGATTATCTTCAGGAATAGGAAGAACCAAAGGAGTCACCCTGAGTGTTTTGATCATATCCAGGATCACCTTCATAATCCTTTCTTCAGGACTATCTGGCTCATACAAGCGGGTAAGGGTAACCGCATACAAAATTAGCTCTCGCAACAAAGGCGGTACCGAAACAACACAGCATTGTATTGGTAAATCGGGGATGGCATTGGATTGAACGTACAGCGTGCGCATGGATAACTCCCCGGAAGAGGTAATCTGATGCCCTACAAGTGCGGGTATCCAGATCGCACGGAGAGGAGGTACAACCCATATCCCTTTTTTAGTTATGACAGTCATTACCCCCGAAGAAGCATATAAAAGCTGAGCTCGATGATGCCAATGGTAAGGAATTAGATGGCCGTGTGGGTAATCCACTGCATGAGCAACGATCATTCGAGGAATCTTTGTAATCTCTTCAACCGGGTCTGTTAAATTCATTTTGTCCGTTTTGCGATAGTTTTTGTCTCTATAGCGTTAGCAGGATAAATTTCTTTTGAGCTATAGTCAATGTAAGTCGTTATCATATAATTTTTTAAGAATGAAAATTCTTAAACTTTTCAAGTAAATCGTTCTTAATGCTTTGCACTGACAACCCTGCCATATATTGCAAAGTTTTGTTGGGGTTGGTCATATTTTCGGCCAGTTATGCAAACACAATTTCCCCTCCTTGGCAAGGAGGCCATCCGTCGAAGCGGGTTAGGGGAGGTTGTGGATTATAACATCAACCCCTCCTAACCTCCCCTTGGTAAGGCATCGGTGGCAGGTTAAGAAAAATTGATGCTTGTCCTCCCCCTTTAGCAAAGGGGGCCGGGGGGATTTGGTTGAAAATCCGTTCCTGTAAATCCCCCTAGCCCCCTTTGTCAAAGGG
>JANQHV010000305.1 GCA_028282505.1 SAR324 cluster bacterium
CGCCAATATGCGCTCCACCGATATTAGCTCAGAAAAGAAAGCTGATCAGAAATATGTGGCTGCTACCGTTAAAGCTCAGGTTGCTGAAGCCAAGCAAAAAGATAAACCACCGGCGACTCCTTTCTTTAAAGCCATGGGAAAATTGGTACAAGGATTGCGGCTGGGATTCAAGAAAACAGAAAGTGCTGCCGAAGAAACGGCGACTCCTCAAGAGCCACCAGAACCTGAAATTTTTCCAAGGGCGGAAGGGAATCTAGAAAAGCCTCTCGACCCAGTTCCTGTGGATTGGATAGGATATGGAAAAGAATTCAAAAGCACCGTCTATGAGCGAACCTACCCAAATCTCCAGCAACGCTTCTTTGATCATGGAGGCTTCAAATTGCGTCTGAATGAAGATTTTCAGGCATTTGTGCAAACCGCACTCCAGTATTACGGAGAATTGGGTTACTTGAAAAAAACAGTCCACAAAATGGGAGTCAAAGATGGTGTGAAAGAATTTTTAGATGAGGCCATCTATTTAAGAACAGGAGAGGATATTTTTCTAGCACTAGGACGATCTCCATTTAGCCGCGATGCTGCAACTGTAGGTTATGTTCAAATTTATCGAACGGACCCCATTCAGGCTCAGAAAGGTTCTTTGAAAAACATAGACTTTTTCAGGATGGTGGATGGAGTCAAATATGAGCTAGAACACATTGAAAATTCAAATGAACTCCGTCCCATCCTCTTTAAAAATCTCATCAAAATTTTAGACAGCCTTCCTGATGAGTTGCGCAATCAGTACCAGGATATGCTCAAAACCATGCATCAATTTTTAGGCAATACACCAGAGGCTGCCACTTGACCAACAAACCATTTTAGTTACACATTATTAAAGAAAGAATGATAAGACCATCTTGTACTACGGTATTTCTGCTCATACTCTATTGGCTGACAACAATACAAGGAATCAATGCCTTCCAAAAAATAGAAGTCAAAACACAAATTGATAAAACAACCATCAGCACAGGGAATTTTTTACTCTATCAGATTGAGGTCACTTATCCCTCTCAGTTCCAACTGCAACCCATCGCTTTGGAAAAGTATTTGGAAACCGATCAAATTGATATTGAAACGATCGATCCATTATTAGCAGCAGGACAAAAAATCACAGAATCCCATCCGTGGCTTCCCAAATGGTGGCCTTTTCACAGCGATCCAGCCTCTTCCACTTTTAATACAATACGCTGGTCATGGCGATTATGGCCTGTCGAGCCAGGCACATGGACTATTCCAGAAATTCCCATTCAAAGTATTCAAACGGAACAAGACAAACCGGTACTGGCAGGAAAAACCGTGCCAGTGACCTTCACTGTCCGTGATTTGTTTGCTGCAGATCCACAAAATCCACAAAATCTCCCCGTCTTGAGAGTTGGAAATCAACTGCCACCGCCCCCTTCTACCATGTTGTGGTTATGGGGTGTCATCCCTGTGGTAGCAGCCGCAGTCCTGGGCCTGGCTTACTGGTTTTACAAACGCCGGGATTCCTCAGAACCTCCACCTCCGAAAGAATTGCCCCACGAACGTGCACTTCGGCGTTTACGGGAATTGGACCAGTTCTTTTCTGCCAACCCCCAGGAAGTTCACCAGTATTATTATCAATTGTCAGAAATCTTTCGAGAATATTTGGAAAAGGCGTTTGGTTTCTCGGCAACGAGTATGACCAGTCAAGAATTTTTGCCCTTGTTGGCAACACGCACTCCCTATGGCTTGGAAGATCATCAGAAAATTACACTACTGACCCAACGATCGGATCTGATTAAATATGCAGAGGCCCTGCCCACACGTGTTGAGACGGAAGAAGCCTATCGTGAAGTCATTGACCTGGTGGAAAAGGCTGCCTATGCTTCAGCAGAGGATTCGGCAGATACCACTTCAGAAGCTGTCAAGGAGGCATCATGAGATTCGAGAGCCCTTTGTTTTTATTGCTTCTGCTGCTCTTGCCCATTTGGTGGTGGTGGCTGATCAAAAGGAGCAAAAATCCATTTGTCCAGTTTTCTGAAGTGACCACCCTGGCCTCTCTTGCCAAATTATCCTGGTGGAGCAATCCTTATATCCTGCCAGGACTGCGCTGTCTCACCCTGATTCTTTTGATCCTAACCCTGGCACGTCCTCAGACAGGCCGCTCGTTTACAGAAGTGCTGACAGAAGGGGTCGACATTGTTCTAGCGGTGGACACTTCTGAAAGTATGCATGCCTTGGATCTGAAACTGAATAATAAAAATGTCACCCGCCTGGAAGTAGTCAAGAACGTTTTAGAAAAATTTATTGCCAATCGGCTCAATGACCGAGTCGGCATGGTTGTATTTGGCGAAGAAGCCTTCACTCAGACACCATTGACCCATGATCATGAATTGTTAATTAGTTTTTTGGATCAAGTCTTCATCGGGATGGCAGGCAAGAAAACAGCCATCGGTTCTGCTATCGCAGTTGGGACAAAACGATTGAAAGATCTCCCCGCTCCTTCTAAAATTTTAATCTTATTGACTGATGGAGAAAATACCGCCGGCAAAGTCATGCCTTTGCAAGCTGCAGAAGCGGCCAAAGAATTGGGCATCAAGATTTACACCATTGGTGTGGGGACACGAGGGAAGGCTCCGTTTGCGGTCCAGGGATTGTTTGGCCAACAAATTCAGCATATCCATGTGTCCATTGATGAAGAACTCTTGAAAAAAATTGCAGATTTGACGGGAGGGCGTTACTTTCGAGCAACAGATACAGAGTCCTTGGAAAAAATTTATCAAACCATTGATCAATTAGAAAAAACTGAAGCCAAGGTCAAAGAATACCATGAATATGAAGAACATTTTATGCTATTTCTGATTCCCGCTTTATTTCTATTCTTTCTGGAGTTTGTCCTGGCACGCACTCGCCTGCAGCGTTTACCTTAATCTTCAAGTAACCCTGATGAATTCTAAATCGACACTCCTCGCCTCCATTCGAGCCGAAATGATGAAAGGATTTCGAGACGTCACTCCTCTGGTTATCGGAGCCATTCCTTTTGGCATCATCTTTGGGACAATCTCAACAGGAACCGAATTGACATTTGCTGGGGCAATGGCCATGTCGCTTTTTGTCTTTGCCGGTTCCGCACAATTCATCGCGTTGGGATTGCTCGCTGCTGGAACCGCATGGCCAATTATCGTCCTGACCACCTTCATCGTCAATTTACGGCATTTACTTTATTCGGCCACATTACTGCCTCATGTCAAGAGACTGTCTCAATATTGGCGTGCTATTCTGGCTTTTGGCTTAACCGATGAGGCTTTTGCCATCGTTTCCGTACGCTACCAAAAAACCGATCGCTCTCCACACAAACATTGGTATTATTTGGGTACCGTCATCTTTATGTATTTGAACTGGCAGCTTTGCACCTACCTGGGTTTGACCATTGGCAACCTGTTTCCGGATATTGCCCAATGGGGTCTAGACTTTGCCATGTCAGCAACCTTTATCGGGATGGTCATCCCTTATCTAACGAACAGGCCT
>JANQHV010000317.1 GCA_028282505.1 SAR324 cluster bacterium
GTTTTAGTTTAATAGCACCAACTCCTCCTACCCGAAGGTCGGCCCCGCTCTCTTGGCAAGGGGAGGAACAATTTCAGGTGGTCGAAAATATGATCAAGCCTCTTTTTTAATATCAACTGGTTTGAAAATATTGACAATTCGTGCGATTTACTTTTAAATAGCACTTATTCGGTACTATTTAAATTTTTTACAAGGAGTAACGTCTATGAATATGTCAGAGTACCTTAAACTTGCCAGTGAACTTTTTAGAAATATAGAAGACAAACTGGATGAATTAGAAGATGAGATCGATTATGACAAAGCCG
This sequence comes from SAR324 cluster bacterium, assembly GCA_028282505.1. Taxonomy (GTDB): domain Bacteria; phylum SAR324; class SAR324; order SAR324; family NAC60-12. The sequence goes on from JANQHV010000317.1 coordinate 306, forward strand.
ATGGAAAAATACAGGTGAATTTTGAAAATGGAAGTTCTCCTTTAGTCATCAACACACAACGTGCCATTCATGAGATATGGCTGGCTGGAGGAGCCCGTGCCTGGCATTTTAAATGGCTGGACGCAGAAAAAAAATGGTTCGCAGAAGCAGAGCAGGAAGAATTATACCAATGCCTGGCTCAGCTGATAGAAGATCGTATTCAAAAAACTATTGAATTTCACACGTGAGTTTTTTCACCAATCAATATCATACAGACAATTGCTTAAGAGAAAATAATATGGCAGGAACCAACCCTTATATCGAATCTCCAGACACTATTCTTCCTCAAAAATCTTATAAGATTCAGTTTTTACCAGAAGATATCACGATCTCAGTTGACCCTTCACAATTGGGGGAAGCAGAAGAGGGCTTAGCAGGATCTATCCTGGATATTGCAGAAAAAAATGGAGTTGAAATTGATCACTCCTGTGGGGGAGTGTGTGCATGCTCCACATGTCATGTCATTGTCCGGAAGGGAGAGAGTAGCTGTAATGAAGCCACAGATGATGAAGAAGACATGCTGGAATTAGCCCCCGGCCTCCACCCTCATTCTCGTCTCGCCTGTCAATGTGTCCCTGACGGAACCCAGGATCTGGTTGTTGAAATTCCTGGCTGGAATCGGAATTTGGTCAAAGAAGTCCATTGATTTGTCACAGCAAATATCCATTTCGCAAGCAAGGTTGAGGGATTGAAATTATTGTGATATTATCTGCTCTCTTTAGAACTTGTTTGGAAAAGATGGTTCGTTGCGAAAAATCGTTCTTGTTGAGCGGATTTTTTGAGAAAATTTAAGGCCAATCCGCTCGTCCGGTATCCAGAAAACTCTGATAAACTGTTGGATTGGGGCCGGGCTGGCATTCCAGTCAAGCTGACATATCGGACCACCGGAATGACACAATACTTCAACTCCGGATTCATATTTTGATTATCAACTTATACTAACCAAGAGATCTAACCAGTGAATGTTAATGGAAAACCTTATCGTACCATTTGGTTGGAGGGCGATATTGTAAAAATAATTTACCAACCAGTCATTCCCCACAAATTTGAAATTCGTTCCCTACGTACTCATCATGAAACAGCAACAGCCATTCGAGACATGTGGGTGCGTGGTGCACCAGCAATTGGTGCAGCTGGAGTGCTTGGCATGGTTCAAGCCGTTTTACAATCCCCTCCCGAAAATTATCGCCAGTTCACATCAGAGGCAGCCGAGCTACTAAAAAGTACCCGTCCTACAGCACAAAATTTGTTTTTTGAAATCGATCAGGTATTGCATTGCATCGAAGAGGCAAATTCCTGGGAAAATGCCTGCGAAAAGGCAGTTGTTCAGGCAAATCACAGTATTGATACTAGTATTCATGCCTGTCAAAACATTGGAAAATTCGGAGCAGAATTGTTCGAAGATGGTGATGCCATTTTGACTCACTGCAATGCTGGCTGGTTGGCCTGTGTTGATTGGGGCAGCGCACTGGCTCCCATTTATTATGCCGCACGAGATGGTAAACAAAATTTTGTTTATGTCGATGAAACCCGTCCACGTGGTCAAGGGTCCCGTCTGACCGCATGGGAACTGGGACAGGAGAACATTGAGCATGCTGTTATCGCCGATAATGCAGCAGGTTACTACATGGCCCAAAACAGCATTCAAAAAGTGATTGTGGGAGCAGACCGGATCGCTGCCAACGGAGATGTGGCCAATAAAATTGGCACCTTTACCAAAGCAGTGGTTGCTTTTGAATATGGCATCCCGTTTTATGTCGCAGCACCGCTTTCGACCATCGATTTTGAGTGTCCGACAGGAGCCGATATTCCCATTGAAGAACGAACACCTGAAGAAGTCTTATACACTTGGGGAATGGCTGACAATGGCGAGTTCCTGCGAGTGCGGACCACACCAGCAGAAAGTTCTGCTAAAAATCCAGCGTTTGATGTCACTCCCGCCAAATATGTGACTGGCATTATTACAGAACAAGGCATTCATGCGCCTGCTGATCTTCATCAATTGAAAGGATGAATAAACAAACTTAAACAAGTAAAAGAGTAAATTATGGAAAATTTAAAAGCAAAAGTTCGTACTATACTCGATTTTCCCAAACCTGGTATTCAATTCCGTGATATCACCACCTTATTGAAGGACGCAGAAGGTTTTCAGGAAATGACCAATGTTTTGGCAAATCGTTACAAAGAATATGAAATTGATATAATAGTAGGAGTGGAAGCCCGGGGGTTCATTATTGGTTCTGTGTTAGCATTTGTCTTGAAAAAAGGTTTTGTTCCTATCCGAAAACCTGGCAAATTGCCTGGAGAAACCATTGGCATTGAATACGAACTGGAATATGGTACCGACCGTTTGGAAATGCACATCGATGCTCTGGCTCCAGGTAGTCGTGTTCTCGTAGTGGATGACCTGCTGGCGACAGGGGGGACCATGGAAGCGGCCTGTCATCTGATTGAAAAAGCTGGCAGCCATGTGGTAGAATGCACATTCATCATTGACTTACCCGATTTGGGAGGCAGAGAAAAATTGTCAGATTATCCAATCTATACTATGATGAGTTTCGAAGGAGAGTAACCCACTCATTGGTTTTTATTTTGTACACACTCAGAGCCTGTTTGAAAAACCTGATTCAGCTGCAAAACCGCCTCCTTGGCATCTATTTTGAGAAAATTTTCGTTAAATAGGCGGCTAGCTATTGGCCATAAATTTTCTCAAAAATCCGCTCAACGAGAACGATTTTTCGTAACGAACCATCTTTTCCAAACAGGTTCTCATATTCTAGAAAAGGGGA
>JANQHV010000328.1 GCA_028282505.1 SAR324 cluster bacterium
ACCTTTCGGTTTAGTGCCCAACAATCAGTCTGTTGATAACCCACAAAAAATGTGCCATAGGAAAAAACTTTTCTGGCAAACTATATTATTGTGATGACATTTGTTTGAATATGAGCAATCACTTTAGCAAATATTCAAATAGAGAGCAAATTTCTAGAGGGCTTGATTCGATTTTCCCTCACTCTGGATTTCTACCAGAATATCCTGATAAAGCAGAGGATTCATTGATTCGATCATTCCAATTATAGATTTAGTTTGTAAGGAGCAGGAACGGTGTGCTAAAAACAAATCCGATCATTTACCCAGTCGGAACGTCGTACCGGACCAATCACTGAACTATTGCCTGCCAGTCGTTCTAGACTTATCACAAATATTAAAAAACACATCGCAGGAGGAATGGTATGTTCTTTTTCTCAAATCACCTCAATTAACAATGGTAATGATATGAAGCGCCTTTCATTCGGATGGGTGATGATCTTCTTTTTCAGTTCATGGAGCGGAGCCTGGGCAACGGAGCTGCTCATTGTTCGCGGCAATGAAAATTACCCTCCCAACGAAATGATGTTTGGCAACAAACTGGTCGGAGTTCATATCGACATGATCCAGGAAGTTGCCCGACAGTTGAAATGGAAATTCGAGTTTAAAAGTGTTGCCTGGTCAAATGCCATTGACATGATGCGAGAGGGGCAGGCAGATGCAATCACCTATGTCGGAAAGACTCCAGAGCGAGAACAGTTTATTTATTTTGACGAAAACAATATCCTTTCGATGGTAAATATCCATTTATTTGCCAGGCGCAATAGAGCAGAAAAAATTCATTTTGATGGCAATTTGAAAGCCTTAACGCCTTATTCAATCGCGGTCATTGAAGGATATTCCTACGGTTTGGAGTTTGATCGCGCAACATTTCTGAACAAAACAACAGTGCAGTCCATGGAACAATTGGTTCAATGGATTGTTTCGGGAAAAGCAGATTTTGGGATTGCCAATAAAGCAGAACTCAAGACACGAGTCATGCAGCAACTGAGTAATGTCATTATTCTGAAACACCCTGTCTACTCATCCAGTGCTTATATCGGCTTCTCCAAAAAGAAAAAACATGAGGCTCTAGCCAAAAAATTCGCAGCAACCTTGTCTCAATTCAAACAATCTTCAGCTTATCAAAAAATTTTAAGGAGATACCGAGTGCAACAATAAGTTTCATTATTGGTCCATTTTCACAATCATCATTATATCAGGGGGAATTATGCAGAAAAAATCTATCGACCATGTGACTGTGATTCGTGTGTTAGCCGTTTTGACATTTGTGTTTTTTGCTTCATCCCTTCAAGCCAAGCAAGAAATCATATGGTGGGATTATCATTGGTCTCCTTTGAGAATTTTGGAGGGAGAATTCAAGGGAGAAGGAAGAGCGGATAAAATTCTCAGTATAGTTCGTGCTCAATTATCAAATTATCGCCACAAGGGCTTAAAAATGAACTTCCCCCGTTTCTCTGAGAATGCAAAATCCAAAAATTTAATCTGCTCCGATAGCATGAGAAAAACAGTAGAAAGAGAAGAATACTTGTATTATTCGATTCCTATGTCTCTTGCAAATCCAGTTCAAGTCATCTTTAAAGCCCAAAATATAGAAAAATTCGGGGATCTGAGTAACCTGTCATTAGAAAAGCTCCTGCAAAATTCAAAACTCAAAACGGCAGTGAGTCAAGGTTCATTCGGCCCAATCGATCCGATTCTCCAAAAATACAAACACCAAAAAAACCTTTCTATCACTCCATTTGAAATGTCAACAATCGCCAAAATGATGCTAGGCGACCGAATCGATTACCTCATTGTCACGAATTCGGCTGTGGTCAACTTTGAGTTGAAGAAAATGAAAACTCCTCCTCAAGTTATTTCTTCCTCCATCATAGAAGCGAAGGAAATATCCCTGCGTTATTTTGCCTGTACCAAGACCAGTGAAGGCAAAAAAGTGATCGATCAGATCAATCAAATCCTACTGAAAACCAGACCGACACCTGAATATCGTCAAGCAGTCCTGCTGTGGTATTTGCCCAGTGAATTATCCCGACTCAACCAATACTACGATGACGTGTTTCTAAAAACCTCAAAATGATGCAGGAGTTTCTATGAAAAACCAACGAATCCCTACCCCAGCATATCAAAAATGGGTCACGTTTGGCTACTTGACCAATGAACTGCCAGCAATCAATATTACGACAATGTGGTTTTAAAAAAGATGGAATGAGCAACCAAGCTGGAAAGTTATAATGAGCCTGTTGAATGATTTTTCCCCAATTGCATCAAGATAATATATGTCTGTCTTAACCCTCCCTCAAAGATCCATTGCCTCTCTGTTGTTTCGGATGATTTTTGGGTCTTATTTTATTGTGACCTTCTCTGTAACGTTGCTGCAATTGGGTCTGGAATATTATCATGTCAAAGATTCAATTTCAGAAGAGATTGAAGCATTGCCGTCCACTTTTGAGCGAGGTATCGGTGATTCGATATGGACGTACAATAATGACCTATTGAAGTCGATTTTGATTGGTATGAAAGAGATACCGATTGTGGTCGGGGTGAAAATTGAAAATACCTCTCATCAGCCCATTCAAATCATGGGACAAATTTTGAACGATGACGGAAAATTGATAAGTTACGACAGAAATGGAGAATTACTGACAACTCCCTCTTCCTCTTCAATTTATTCACTCTTCAGTCATCAATTTCCGATTCGCTATATCGATGAGTACGGAGAATCCACACTAGTGGGAACTGGAACGATTTATAGCAGCACTGAACTGGTTGTGGATCGAGTGGCCTATGGGTTTGTTTTAATTTTTGTCAACTCTATGATCAAGGTTTCGGCCCTTTATATCATTTTCTTGTTTTTTGTCAGGAAATACTTGGGCACTCCTTTAGGAGCAATGGCAAATGACATTCGCTCCATCCATTTTGATCACCTGGATAATGCATCCATTAAAGTACAAACCCCTGAAAATAATGAACTGAAAGTGCTGGAGGAGTCATTCAACCGGATGATCGAAAAACTATCTTTGGAAATGCGAAGGATTCAAGAAATTTCTTCTATCTTTCAAAAATTTGTCCCCTACCAATTCATCCACCGCCTTTCAGAAGAAGGCATTGAAAAACTCAAAGTAGGGGCTGCTAATGATGAAATCGTGACCATCTTGTTTTCAGACATTCGCTCATTTACCAGCATTTCTGAAAATATGGAACCACAAGCACTTCTTAATTTCATCAATCGGTATTTGTCTCATATGAATCAACCGATTCATCAGTATCATGGATTTATCGACAAATTCATTGGGGATGCCATCATGGCTCTGTTCGACCGCATTGAAAAAGGTTATCTCATTCAAGTAGAAGACGCCATTTACGCCGCTCTTGGCATGCAAAAGGCTCTGATAGACTTGAACCATGATCCAAAAGAAAATCCCTCCGAAATCCGTACCGGGATTGGCATCCATACAGGAAAAGTCATTTTAGGAACCGTTGGCTCCAAGGACCGTATGGATTCAACCGTTTTGGGGGATTCCGTGAATTTAGCCTCCCGGTTAGAGGGATTAACGAAAACCTATGGAGTCAATATTATCATCAGTGAAAGTGTCATACGCCTATTAGCCACCCCTGCTATGTTGTGTGTACGCCCCATCGACTGGGTACTGGTGA
>JANQHV010000347.1 GCA_028282505.1 SAR324 cluster bacterium
GATGGAACCATCTACACCATTTTCTCACTCAAGTTGCCGCAGAACACCTGGCAGAGGATAATCAACAGCTCTCCAGGGAAAGTCGTAATAATCTGCGCACAATTTATCTTATTTTTCTCAATCTTCTCTTTTTTCTATTGCAGCATCAAAAAGAAATTCCCTCAGAATTATACAAAATTTTTGCACAATTGGACAACTTAACTTTTTTTTCCAGAAAAGATTATTTGATGGATGGAATGCGAGCAGATTATGAAAAATTTCATCCCTTACCCAACTTAGCAAGAAAAACCACATCGCCTCAACAGCAAAAAGCGTTACAAAGCCTGATGAAGAAACGGTTCTTACTCTTCTGGAAACAATATTCACAACTACCTTCCTATGACGCCAAGATTCATTTATGCAGTAGCTTTACAGAGCAAGAACGATTATTCCTATTAGAACAGTTTTATCGTTATGGACAAATTTTAGAATTAGCAAAATTACATGAGTATTTAGAAACAGCTCTCAATCGTCCTGAAGGCACGGCCGCCAACCATGCCTTTAATCAAACCGCTCAGGGTAATAGATTATTAAGAGCTTTGTGGCAAACTGCCCGAAAATATCACCTGGACACAAATACCAGTTTTTCTGATAAACCTGAAATAATTCAGTATGTCCACCAGCGATTCAGCAATAAATCAACCATACAACTGGAAAAGGATGACTTCCATACCACTGAAGATGAACGAAAGAAAAAACGCAAAAAAGATTGGAGGTTGCTCACTGTTCACGAAATTCCTTTTTACACCAGGATCAGAAGATGGTCTCAGATCGAACGTTTGTCTTTTGACATACCCGACACCGAAAATATCCTGTTCTCATTAATGCCTTATGTCCGAATGAACCGGGAGCGCCTTGAAGAACGTATTACAATGGCTCATTGTTTAGAGTTGTGCCGCTTACCTTTTCGCTATTTAGTTACAAATATGGAATCCCGTTTTAAATTCCATTTCATTACTATTGGTGATTTGTTGCTGATGCAGATTACAGGTTCCATGGAACAAAGCTCTCACAGTCTATTCCGTTTTGTGGGTGAATCTCAACAAGTCTTGGAACCCAAGATGATCGAACTATTAACAAAAACGTACTCCCCTATTGAAAAACATTTTGGTGAGATGTTGAGAAAACATATTCCCTATGTGATCAATCACCGTTATGCTTACAAAGGAGGAGGGTTGAATGGAATTAATACTGGAATTGCGGTCGAAAGAATAAATGAAATGGAAGACAAAAAAGCCATTTATTTGAGTGCCGGAAAAATGTTTTTTCGAGTTGCTGAAGAAATGCTATTCTACCTGTTATTCCGCATAGAACCTAATTTTATTGAGGATGATCTCGATATTGGAAAAGAGCAGATCGAACCTTATTTAGATTTGAACTCAATCCCTGCCTTAATGGAAAGGTGCATCCAGAACAGTAAAGCCGATTATTCTCCTTTCTGGGAATGGTGGCAGAAACTTGCAAACGCAGAGAAAAAAAAATGGCAAAATCAGTTGATTCAGGAAATTTTATTCCAACATCAAATGTTTTTTCATGAATATCCCAATCCCTATATTTTACCAACTCATTAATACATTCAGACAAACGTTTTTTCTCTGTGTCGTCTGTGTGGGGTGACCTTCCGCATCTGTGGCAAATATTTTTTTGTTCACCAGGGATTCCCCAGGACCAGATGCCACTGAAATCCTTCTTGACCTGTCCCACCATCCAGGCGAACTGTCAGTTCATCACTCAAAATACGAAATCCACTGCCATAGGAAGAGCGGTCCTCCTTAAACAAGGAAGTTTCTTTGTCACTGACATTACCGATTCCGGCAAAAACAGCCCATTGGAACAACAATTCACCGAAAAAAGGAAAATTCCATTGCAGTTCTGTGCCCAAAAAACGAGCATGGGCTGCTCGAAAACGGGCTTCGCGGAATGGACGCAGCCGACTGTTCCCCCCCAAAGGCTGAGCAGTTCCGTTTTCATTGTGAGCCACAATATTGTTGGTCAAGTCTTCTTCAAATTCTTCGCATTGCTCCTGTTTGACTGGAATGGAGGCCATGTCGCATTCAATACTTAAAATATCACGGACACGATCACGATCTGTCATTTTCTTGGTGGTCACACTGGCATCAGAGGTAAAAGCATGCCAGACCCAGGTGATGTCCTGGTTTAACGGAAGATAAGCCGTGACCTGTGTACTAGTGGTCAAGGTTTCACTCAATGCCGTATTATTCTGAAAATCTTGCAGATTGACTTTAAACTTTATCCCTTCAGTGGGTTGATTCAAATCATTGGTGAAATCGAGAGAAATGCCAAACAAATTATAATGAGTTTTGAGATCTTCCAATTCAATATTGGGCAACTCGATTTCACGTCCAGCAGTATCAAAAAATTTACCAAAGCTGGAGTCCAGTTGGGCAATTCCTCCTGAAAACTGAAGGCTTTTTTCAAAAAAGCTCAGGGTCAGTATGCCTCCAAATCCATTACCGGTTCTTTGTGAAATAATCACATCGGTGTCTTCAAAACCCCGGCCATAAGTAAATTCGAACAAGACATTGCGCACATTGCCTCCGCCCAGGCTCAACGTAAAATTCTCTAAAAAAATTGGAATTTCTAACAGAGCTACCGCTTCTGCATTGAGGTTTCCATCTCCTATGGCCTTGGCAGCAGCAACATCCATAGAGGTGCCTCCGATATCTCTAGCCAGTGCGCCAATCCCATAAAATCCTCCCACTCCAGCAACTCGCGCAACGAATGGAAGTGCCAGATACTGAGATCCAGCTGTGCTGCCTTGAGCAAATGCGGTTTGAAGGCTCATCAGAGTCACTAACAATAAAAAACAACACGGCTTCCACTGTCTTTTCATGGCATCTCAGAGTATTGCTGGTTAATCTTCGGTTTAGCTAGCCTACCACGCTTTGGACAAACGTGCCATCAAGACGCCTGCCAACGTTTTGCTGTATCCCGAATCACTTCCAATTGCGCTAACAGCATTTCCTGCTTTTCTGGCTGGATTTGCGTCCAATATTTTTTTATTTCTTCTTGCAGTGCTTGTAATTTATGGGTTTGGAAGGTAGAAGAAGGATTCAATTCAGTAACGACTGGTTGGAATCGATGGATATTCTCGTTGTGAACCAGGAGCTTGAGTTCATTGTAATTCCACTGGAACAAAGCAGCGATACGTTTGAGCATTTCCGGGTCAGGAATGATTTTTCCTGCTTCCATTTGTAAATAATAATCTTCGCTGACGTCCAGCAAAAGAGAAATGCCATCTGGATTTTGTCCCAATTCCATCCGTGCCTGATACAGACGAGACGCCAATGTCTCTTTTTCTTTTTCTCGCACAGGCAAAAAAGAGGCTTCTTTTTTAGGGAGTTTCGCCTGTACTGCTTTCAAAGACAGGGGAGGCTGGATAGGAGCCATTCGTGGAGTGGAACGATTGATCACTTGTCGTCGAACTTCCTGATAATTCCAACTGAATAGTGAGCAGATGTTACGCAGCAGGTCATCAGAAGGAACCTTATCTCGTTCAAACGACTCATAATAATCTGGAGCGATGTTCAACAACATCGCAATGCCTTCAGGGGTCTGACCTACTTTTTGACGGGCTTCCTGGAGCATCCGATGGAAATCAAATAGGGCTGCTGATTTAGAAGCAGACGGTTTACCAGGCGCTGTTACTGGCTGCTCCTTCTTACTAAATGTAGGAGAGTTATGGGCAATACGTTTAATATCATTATAATTCCATTCAAATAAGGCACAGATCTCTTTTAATGTTTCATCTGATGGAATCCAGTCTTTTTCTAAAGCTTCATATTCTTCGATGGTAAGCTGCAGCATCATGGCCAGGGCTTCCACACTCTGATTGATAGAAAGACGAAACTCCTGAATCATTTCATTCAATTTCGCCATAGTCCTCCAA
>JANQHV010000352.1 GCA_028282505.1 SAR324 cluster bacterium
ACAATGGGTTTTTTGCATGAAGGACATCTCAGCCTGGTACGTCATGCTCGTGAGCGGGATGATCGGATAGGCGTGAGTATTTTTGTCAATCCTGCTCAATTCAACAATCCCAAGGATTTGGAGAAATATCCTCGTAATCTTGAACAAGACCTGGCACTGCTGGAAAAAGAAGGGGTTGATCTGGTTTGGACTCCCACACCAGAAATGGTATACCCGCCAAGCTATCAGACTTATATCGATGTGGAGCAAATTACGAAGACACTAGAAGGTGCAGCACGCCCTGGCCATTTTCGTGGCGTTGCCACCGTTGTCTCGAAATTGTTCAATGTCTTTCAGCCCACTCGTGCCTATTTTGGGCAAAAAGATGCACAGCAACTAGCTGTGATCAAACAGATGGTGGAAGATTTAAACTTCAATTTGGAAATTGTCGCTTGTCCCACTGTCAGAGAGTCGGATGGGTTGGCCATGAGTTCCCGCAATGCCAATCTGTCTCCTTCAGCTCGGCAAAATGCAATATGTCTGTACAAAGCCATGCTTACCGCCAAAGAGGCTTTGTTGAAGGGAGAACGGAATGTAGAGAAGCTACGACATATCATGGTGGAGATTATTGAGTCAACAGCCATGACTCAAATCGATTATGTCAGTGTTGCTCATCCACAAACTCTTCTTGAACTGGAAGAAGTGGAGAGCAAAGCCTTAATTTCTTTGGCTGTTTTTGTTGATGGTGTGCGTTTAATTGATAATGTACTGATTGATTGAAAGTAGATACTATGCGCTGGATATTACGTTCCAAAATACATAAAGCAACTGTAACACAAGCTGATTTGAATTATGTTGGTAGTATTACCATTGATGAAGATCTGTTGGAAAAAACGGGGCTGATGGAAGGAGAAAAAGTCCTGGTTGTCAGCAATACCTCTGGTGCACGACTGGAAACTTATGTTTTGGTTGGAGAAAGAGGTTCCGGAACCATTTGTATCAATGGTGCTGCCGCACATTTAATCAAAGCCGGAGAGGAAATCATCATCATAGGATTTGAACTCTCGGATCATCCCATTAAACCATCGTGTATTCTGGTTGATAAACAAAACCGGTTTGAACGATATTTATAAAATTTCTACTGTCACCTTCCCACTCTGTGGGAAGGTCTCCTCTACTCGTCATCATTTCAAATTTTTCTACAAATCCTTTCTTGTCGTCATTCCTCCAATATGATAATGGATGCATATCTTTTTGTATTAACCTTGTTTATGGTTTAATCAATTCCTTCAGAGTTGGATATATCAAATTTTCAAATCAAGGTTGGTACTTTGTTGTCTCTGGATTAACATCAATTTCTTTTTCAGAGAAAAAAAATTCTTCTAAGAACTGTTCACGTCACAGGTTAATCATCTAAATCAGAAATATGATCCAAATAGGAAAAAGAAATTCAATCACCGATGTTCCAGGAATCCGAGTGGGGAATGCTGCCTGTGAGAAATTGAGAAGTGGAGTGACAGCTATTATCCCTGATGAACCTGCGATTGCGGCTGTGGATGTTAGAGGAGGAGGACCAGGCTCCAGAGAAACTGAGGTTTTGAGCCCGGATTGTTTGGTAGATATCATCCATGCTGTTGTTCTGAGTGGAGGATCGGCCTATGGACTGGCTGCTGCTGATGGAGTGATGTCTTGGTTGGCAGAACATGAAATTGGATTTGAATTGGGAGGTGCTGTTATTCCAATTGTACCAGCAGCCATCTTGTTTGATTTGTTGAATGGAGGAGAGAAAAATTGGGGAAAATCATCTCCTTACCATGAATTGGGTTTTCAGGCTGCAGAAAACAGGCAGGTTGAATTTCAACTGGGGAATGCGGGTGCGGGTACTGGAGCCATTGCGGGCAAACTAAAAGGGGGATTGGGTAGTGCTTCTTTCATTTATAGTGATGCTTCGAATGCTATCAATATTGGTGCAGTCGCTGCTGTCAACTCAATCGGCTCGGTGACAATGCCAGACAGTCCTGTGATGTGGGCAGCCCCTTATGAACAAAATGATGAACTGGGAGGACAACCTTTGCCAGACAACCAGACACCTGTCAATTTGGACTATGAATTTCAACTGCCGATTGGAAAGAATACGACACTGATTGTGGTTGCTACAGATGCAATCTTGAGCAAATCACAAGCCAAACGAGTGGCTATGATGGCACAGGATGGATTGGCTCGTGCGATTCGTCCCGTGCATTCTCCATTTGATGGAGACACCGTGTTTGTTATGTCAACAGGAAAACAAGAATTATCTGACCCTGTTGTGGCTTTAGCGAAATTGGGAATGCTGGCTGCGGACTGTGTGGCACGTGCTATTGCACGTGGGGTGTATGAAGCGGAATCATTGGCAGGGTTTGAAAGCTATCGCCATCGATATGGTCATTTGTTGGCAACGGGTTCACTACAAAATGACACAAAGACACACTAATTGATAAAGGAGGTGAGAAATGAGGATGCTCATACAGTGGAGAACGCTATTCATTGGAATAGCAATGGTGATTTTTTTTGCAACCACCGCAATGGGAGCAAAAACCCATTTGAAAATGGGAATGGTATTGGAACCTCCACACTTGGATCCTACTGCAGGAGCAGCAGCAGCAATTGATGAAATTGTCTATGCCAATGTATTTGAGGGATTGACGCAAATTGATCAAAATGGAACTGTACAGCCAGCACTTGCCAAAAGCTGGGACATTTCCAGAGATCAATTGACCTATACATTTCAACTGAATACAGGCGTGACGTTTCATGATGGAACAACATTTGATTCAGATGATGTCGTCTTTTCACTAACACGGGCCATGGCCAAAGATAGCGTCAATGCACAAAAAGGTTTGTTTAAAACCATTTCGAGTGTCAAAAAGCAAGATTCTCATACAGTGATCATCCAATTAAAACGCCCCACCGGTAGTTTCCTTTTCAATATGGGGTGGGGAGATGCCGTAATGGTAGCAAAAGAAACCGTTCAGAAGAACAAATCGACCCCAATTGGAACAGGCCCTTTCAAGTTCAATAAATGGGTGAAAGGAGACCGGGTTGAGCTGATTAAAAATAAGAGCTATTGGGGAAATCCTGCCAAATTGGACAAAGCGACTTTCAAGTTTATTCCAGATCCAGCAGCCGCTGTCAATGCCATGATGGCGGGAGACATTGATGCTTTTGACAACTTTCCTGCTCCTGAAAGTTTATCTCAGTTTTCGGCCAACTCTCGTTTCAAGGTAGTCATTGGCAACACAGAAGGAGAAACCATTCTTTCTACTAATAATACGAGAGCCCCCTTTGATCAATTAAAAGTGCGTCAGGCCATCGCCCATGCCATCAATCGCCAGGCCATTATTGATGGCGCCATGTTTGGTTATGGCACACCAATAGGCAGCCATTTTGCCCCCCATCATCCTGCCTATGTGAACTTGACGTACACATTTCCCTATGATCTGGAGACTGCAAAAAAATTGTTGGCAGAAGCAGGCTATCCCAATGGATTCAAAGCAGCGATTAAACTGCCACCTCCCAGTTATGCCCGACGAACAGGAGAAATCATTGCTGCCCAGTTGAAAAAAATAGGTATTGAGTTAGAAATTGTTCCGGTAGAATGGGCACAATGGCTAGATCAAGTTTTCAAAAAAACAGATTATGACCTCACCATTGTCTCGCACACAGAACCAATGGATATTGGCATCTATGCCAGAGACAGATATTATTTCAACTACAAAAATGCCAAGTTCCAGGCATTGATGAAGCAACTGGATCAAACGGTTGAAACCAAAAAACGGTATGCTCTTTTAGCAACCGCACAAAAGATACTTGCAGAAGATGCGGTCAATGGCTTCTTATTTCAGCTGGCCAAGCATGGAGTGTGGAATAAAAATATTCAGGGATTGTGGGCAAATAGTCCAGTGCAGGCAAATAATCTGACTCAGGTGTACTGGACTAAATGAGGTTGTTCCTTCTGAAACGCATGATCTCCACGGTGCTCACCCTCATTGTGGCCAGTGTGGTCATTTTTGTGGTTCTGGAAATTCTTCCTGGAGACCCTGCCTCGTTTATGTTGGGAATCCATGCAGAGGCAGAAACCCTGGCTGCTTTACGTGCTCAACTGGGCTTAAACCAGCCACTGTCCATCCGCTATCTGGAGTGGATTGGAGGATTGCTGACTGGAGATTTAGGAAATAGTTATACCTATGACGTTCCCGTAGCAGAATTGATTCGAGACCGAATTATGGTCAGCTTTCCTCTTGCGCTCCTGGCCATTACCTTATCCACACTAATTGCTATTCCTCTCGGAGTGGTTGCCGCATCTCAGCACAACAAACCGCTCGATTTCCTAATCATGGGGTTCTCTCAGCTTGGAATTGCTATTCCCAATTTCTGGTTTGCTATGCTGCTGACTATTGTTTTTGCTGTCACTTTACGCTGGCTTCCTGCAGGAGGGTTTGTTGGTTGGGATGCTGGAATCATTCCTGCCCTCACTTCCTTACTATTACCAACAGTTGCTTTAGCATTACCACAATCCGCCATTTTGGCACGAGTGACCCGTTCTTCCATGTTGGACGTGCTGAAAGAAGATTACATACGTACTGCCAGAGCAAAGGGAGTGGGGTACTGGTCCGCTTTATGGCATCATGCCTTGAGAAATGCGATGATTCCTGTGATCACCATCATGGGTTTGCAATTTTCTTTTCTATTGGCCGGAACGATCATCATCGAAAATGTTTTTTATTTACCAGGCATTGGCCGGCTGATATTTCAGGCAATTTCTCAAAGAGATCTGATTGTTGTGCGAGACTTGGTGTTGTTATTGTCGGCTGCTGTGATTTTGATCAATTTTGTAGTGGATATACTATATGCTCTGGTTGATCCACGCCTGCGGGGATTCAACGATGGTTAAACAACTCAAAGAAGTGCTGCAGGATGGGCTGTACAATCGAAAATTTATCATTGGGAGCAGTATTACGCTGCTCTTTTTTGCAATGGCTTTGCTTTCCTACACTTGGACTCCACATTCTGTAGAAGAAATCAACATTGCTGTCAAACTGGCCAAACCCAGTCTTGAATATTGGTTAGGAACAGATCATTTTGGTCGTGATATTTTCTCGATGCTCATTTTTGGAGCAAGAAATTCGGTAATTGTGGCGATGGTCGCCATTGTTATTGGTATGGGAGTGGGAGTGCCACTCGGATTGATTGCGGCTGCTAAAAAAGGTTGGATTGATGAAACTATCATGCGTTTCAATGACTTCACATTTGCTTTTCCAGCCTTGATTTCTGCAATCATGATCACTGCCATTTTGGGACCAGGCTCTGTCAATTCGATCATCGCTATTGGCATCTTCAATATTCCTGTTTTTGCTCGTATCACACGAGGAACGGCATTGAGTCTCTGGAAACGAGAATTCATTCTAGCAGCTAAAAGTGCAGGAAAGGGCTCGATCCAAATTTCTTTGGAACATATCCTACCCAATGCCTCTAATATTCTGATTGTCCAAGCAACCATCCAATTTGCTCTGGGAATTTTAGCAGAAGCAGGATTGAGTTATCTGGGATTGGGTACCCAACCGCCGGCACCGAGCTGGGGGAAAATGCTGAATGATGCTCAAACCTTTATTCACTTTGCCCCTCAGTTGGCGATTTATCCCGGCCTGACCATTGCAATAACAGTACTTGGATTGAATTTGTTCGGCGATGGCCTACGGGATGTTTTGGACCCTAAACTTCGTAGAAGCCGTTAGATCAATGATGCCTGTCCTGGAAGTAAAAGACCTCTCTGTTTCTCTGCATACCCCAAGGGGATTGGTGAGATTGATCAGCCAGATTGATTTTTCCCTGAATCCTGGGGAAAAGTTTGGCATTGTGGGAGAATCCGGTTGTGGGAAGTCGTTGACGGCCCTGTCCATTATGTCTCTGCTTCCTGCAAATGCAATCATGAGTGGCGAAATATGGTTTCAGGGAAAAAATATACAGAACCTTACAGAAAAACAATTGAGACGTATGCGAGGCAATCGGATTTCCATGATCTTTCAAGAGCCCATGAGTGCCCTCAACCCTGTCAAAACCATTGGTGCTCAAATTGCTGAAGGGCTGCTGCTGCACTTACGGATCAATAAAAAAGAGGCAGAAATTCGTACAAAACAGTTATTAGATAGCGTTGGTTTGCCGGTTTCTCGTTTTTCGTTGAATTTGTTCCCACATCAACTTTCCGGAGGCCAACGGCAACGTGTGATGATTGCCATTGCTATTGCCTGTCAGCCTGATGTTTTGATTGCTGATGAACCAACCACGGCCCTTGATGTCACGGTTCAGGAACGAATTCTTGATTTGATTAATGAAATCGTAGAAGATTCTCGGATGAGTTTGCTCATGATCAGTCATGACCTTGGTATTATTGCACAAACGACAGAAAGGATGGTGGTGATGTATGCGGGAAACATCGTGGAGTCTGGTACGACAGTTGATGTGTTTCAAAGTATGGTACATCCCTATACCTATGGGTTGTTTTCTGCTATTCCTAAACCCAATAGGCACCTGCATGCCAGGGAACGCTTATACAGCATTCCTGGTCAGGTTCCAGAACCGGATGCACGTCCTGTTGGTTGTAACTTTGCTGACCGCTGTTTTCAAGTTGAAGAAATATGCCGTATCACACCGCCTGATATGAAGATCATTCATGGACAACACAAGGTCGCTTGTTATCGTCCAATCTCTCATAAATAAATAGTGACTGTGGTTCCTTCTCCCAACTTTGATTCCACTTCTATCCGTCCGTGGTGTTTTTCGATAATGCCATAAGCGATTGACATGCCCAGTCCTGTTCCCTGTCCAACTTTCTTGGTGGTAAAAAAGGGCTCAAAAATTTTTTTCTTCACTTCTTCACTCATGCCACACCCCGTATCTTTAAATTGAATTGCCAATTGATTGTCATGCAAAAATGTTTGAATGATCAATTGACCAGGTTGCCGTTCTTTCGTTTTTTCTTGTTTGGCTTGAATGGCTTGACACGCATTCAGGATCACATTCATAAATACTTGATTCAATTGAGCTGGGCGACATTCCATTTGAGGGTTTGCCTGATAATTTGTTGTTATCTGAACAATACCCTTATATTGTGTCTGAACCAGACGTAGCGTGGATTGTAAATTATCAATAATGCTGACCTTTTTCTGTTCGGCTTCGCTTAATTGAGAAAACGTCCTCAAATTCTCGACAATGGCTGCTATCCTGGAACTTCCCTCTTTTACATTCTTCAAAGAGGATTGAATGGATCGAAACATATTTTCAACTTCTTCAATAACCTCAGATGAACTATCATCCTGTTCAATTGCTTCAAAAAGAAAATTTCTGAGATCTTCTATGCTTTCTTCGACTGAATAACTCCCTAACGTAATGAAGTTGGCAGGATTATTGATTTCATGAGCAACGCCTGCTACCAAAATGCCCAGGCTCGCCATTTTTTCCGAATGGATCAGTTGTGCTTGTGTTTCTGATTTAATCTTTTCCAATTTAGTCTGGTAGTGATTAATCGTGAAGTTTGTCAGAATCAGGATCACGCTTGCGATGACGAAGCAAAATAACAAATTCACTATCAATGTGTTAAAAACGGGATCGAGGACTTTGTCTTCAGTCTGCTCTACCAGGAGATACCATTTCAACTCAGGAATATAACGCGTATTCAAGTGAGCCGTTGTTCCTGCTCGTTCATAGGTGAATGCATGGTTCTCTGAATCCAGAATCGTTGGGACAAATGGAGCCAGCCCCTCGATTTCATAGACACTGTGGGCCTGGTGATTGTCAGGTAAACTATGCAGAGTGATGTTGCCTTGCCCATCCATGAAAAAAACGTTACGATCGAATCTTTTTTGATAACTATTGATCAAATTAGTCAGTGCATCTACTGTTAAACCAACCCCAGTTGCACCAATATAATTTCCATCGTAATCGAATACCCTATAGTTGATAAACACCGTTAATATATTTTGATTGGCCATATCTGGATCAACATTAATCTCATGATCAGGTTCCATTTTACGTACCCGGAAATACCACTTATCCAGAGGGTTGTCAGGGTGAACCTTTTTCAAAATCCCATCGGCATGGTAATAAATCCTCGTTTGTTCTGAAACAAAAAAACTGGTGATCGTGTTGTACTTTGTCTGAATTTCTTTGAGGTATTTGATCAGCTTGGTCTCATCCTGCTCACCGTTAATGACCCAATCCCGCAAAAAAGTGTCGTGTGCCATCAGGGAAGATATAAAAATGGGAGAGAGCAGGTCTCTTTGAATTTCAGAGTAAATATTATCACTGGTTAATGGTAATTCATTAAGCGTGATGCGGTCTCGCAAAGCAGCTCTTGATACGAAATAGCTGGTTAAGCTCGTTGCAACAAAACCGATGATGAGTAGCGGACTAATGAAGTAAATTAGTTTTTTTTTAGGATTGATGATTTTGACGTTCCACATTGTGCTGAAAACTCTGAATAGAAAAATTGATATTCATTTTAGAATAAATAAAGATGATTATTACGAGAAGTACCAGAATTGAAAAAGATGCTCAATCATATTACAGTTCCGACAATAAAAATGTCAGGTGAAATGATCATTAAATGAAAATTGTTCATGCATAACACGAGACAGCTTGTTATCGTCCAATCAATTGCTTATAATTGTCACATAATTCACATCTAACAACAAAACTCAATATGGGACTAGTCAACACTAAATTCGTATTAAAAAATCCGAGAATGTCTAACTTGGAGCCTATTAAAGTGGAGGCATTGGTTGATACAGGAGCCGTCCATCTGTGTATTCCTCCCAATGTTCAATTGCAGCTTAAATTAGAAGAAATTACAAAAAAAGAAGTCACATTGGCAGATGGGAGTCAGAAACTCGTTCCTTATGTTGGACCAATACAACTGCATTTTAAAAATCGTGTAGGATTCGCTGGGGCTTTGGTGATGGGAGATCAAACATTGCTTGGTGCCATCCCAATGGAAGACATGGATTTAGTTGTTATACCAAGGACACAAACCATAGATGTCAATCCCAACAGTCCCAATATAGCAACATCGGTTGCCAAAAGGTCATGTTATGTCTGAAGAAAAAAAAGAAGAAGAAGCTTCTTTTGATGCTGCCTCCCTTCCGCTTCACCTTTCGGATAAATTGGAAGAGCTGTATAAAGAAGCCTTGCTCAACAAGGATACCGTGCAAGGGGTCTTGTTGATTCAAAAAGCAAAAGATTTTATAGAACGAGCCAAGCTGACACTCACAAAAAAGAAGGAAAAAGCCGCCTTTGGCAGGTTTATTGACGAGTTGAGCCAGCAAATTGCGTCTTTGAAAGCCATTACCTCTCATTTAGAAGAGGTGAAGAAGCGCAACGGAGAATTTATTATGGTGCGTCGTTTCATGGATTTGGTCATTCATAAAACCAAGGCATCTTCGGCAACAATGGAGCAGGTGGAGCACTTGTTTCGGTTTACCCTTTTGTTTTGTACCATTGATAATCCGCACATCAAAAGTGTGCAGGCCTCATACCATCTGCTACAGGTTTTCATTGCGCAGCGTATTGAAAAATATGCCCATATTCAGCAAACCTACAAAAAAATTGTGGAGGGGGGAGGGCCTCCTGATCCATCTCTGAAAAAGAAGGTCAAAGGTTGGCTTGCCGATGAAGAGCGACACATTAAAATTTACAAAGAGTTGTCTACCTCCATCAAACTTGGAGGAGCAAGAGATTTGCTGGGTGAAGAGCTTTCTGATGAAGACGTTGCCTTGCTCAAAGAGAATAAAACCGTTGCCGATTCCCAATGTCCTAAGAAAGTTAAAGCAGCCCGGCAAAAATACTACTTCCTGGTTGGCAACATGAGCACCGTTCCTCCGCTCTTTGAGCATGTACGAGAGTATTCATTGAGTATCATTGGTGGAAAAGATCAGCTACATACAGTACAGGATCTTTCTATGTTCTGTTGTATCATTCGAACTTATGTTCAGGAGATGTCCCGTCTTCAGCAGTATATTCACATCTCCCCCAAAGAAGCTCGAAAAAATATTACCACCATGCTCAATCATGCAAACCCCTATGTATTTGCTGGCTACCGTAAGGTTCCTGACATTCCAAAACAATTTTTTGAACTCACGCTTCTGGAAAACATTGGGTATTACTTGACATATTATGTGTTATTGGTGGGAGGGATATTCAAAAGTCCACAAATTCAATCGCAGCAAATCCAGGCTTTGCTCAAAGGAACACTGAATAAACTGAATTGTGAAAAAGCAAATAAGAAAGTCCGGGATATGCTCCAATCCCAAATGGATAGCGTCATGACAAAAATTGAGAAAGGGGGCTGAGAGGATTATGGAAAAATACGCAGATGAACTTTTCAGCGTTCACAAGGAAAAATCATTTGATCAATTCCTCATTGATGAAGTGAACCACCATTTGTCACGAGTGGAATACCGCTGGACGCTCTTGATGGATATTGGCAAAATCAAATGGACGGATTACCGTCCTCTCTTGGAAAGGCTTGCCCGCAGTTTGCATGTGGCCATCAGCTTTATTGAGCGCACCCAGGGGCCTGATATTGTGTCCATCCTCTATGGCGAAATTCTGAATTTGGTGGAGGAGAAAATTTCAGCCAGACGTTACATCACCCAAAAAGAATATGCCCAAATTCAATATGTCCTGGCAGCCTTGGTCACCTGTATTCACCCCGACATCCTCAAACTGGATTTGATTGAAGATGGAAAGTTACAGGAACACCTCAACGAACAATTCCTGAAGGCCCTGGAAAATTTTGAAAAATAACCATCTTCTATAAAAGTGTTTTTCTAAAAGCTCCCCCCTTTTTTCAAAGGGGAAGAGGGATCGGGGGGAAATTTAAAACTGACTCCTAGGTTATAAGGTGCTCACCGTGATTACCATCCGTAGCGCTTCAGAGATTTTTCGAGTGACTCTATCATTAATTGGCCACATAAATGAGAATCATTCGTTGTACGGCTTGTTAAAAATGGATAGTCTAACACTACAGAAGTAGGACTCCCTGCATTGCCAATGAATTCGCCCATAGATCCTACGGCATCACGAAGCATATACTCCAGATGATAGGGGACTTCATGAATTGTTGGTTGCAGTCCGACAAAGCCATAGTTATCCTTATAATCAAACTCAATTGGGTGACCTGTCACACGTTTACCACGTATGATGCACTGCTTGAGACGGGGGTCACGGGCAAATACTAAAACACCAACACCATAACATTCAGCAGCGATAAGTTTATTTTGCTTGTAAAAGGCGAGCACTACATCATGCAGACGCTGACTATTGACCATATCTATGATTGGCCCACTTCCTCCTACCATCAATAGCGCGTCGTATGACATGAGTTCTTTTTCGGCAACCTCAAGATCAGCATAATATTTCTCTAGCTTTTCCAGATATTTTTCTGCACAGATATAAGGGCTTTCTGGCATGAGTTCATTCAAATTGAGAGGTTTGGTCAATCTATCAGACGCCTCAATCTGTTTCACCTTTCTTGCCACATCTGGCGATACAACAGATCGTCCTAATGCAGGGTCTTTAAACGTCGGATCCATACTGGCTGGAATCGCACTTGGTTTGTTACCTCTGGGTGTGGCAAAAACTGTAGTATACCCAGCACCATCGAATAATTCTAATGGCTCTACCAGTTCTTCACCCCAATAACCATATTCCGATACAATACATAAGATTTTCTTCATCAAACACCTCCTTACTGTATAATTTTTTTAGATGAGATTCTAAATTTAGAATAGATTTAAGTTTTTTTTATCAATTCATTCGAATTTCGAATTATTCAAAAGTAACGGATTCACTAAACTCGTCACTATCAAAAACCGCTTTTATACCATCATTTGCTTCTTTGATGACAATAGAGGAATCGTCTGCCAACTTTTGCTGTTCAAAGAGAATGAGTCTGGCACCGGAATTGGAAATGGAATCCAGAGAACTCATATCAAAAATGAGCTTTTGAGGCTTTTTGGAGACCACCTCAGCGAGTTGAGTTTTAAAGGTATTCAAAGCCCGTGAGTCCAGGTTCCCTGTGATAACAACGGTGATAGAAGCTCCACTCTGACTATATGATGCCTCAAAATGATCGACTCCCTCCTGAGGGATAATGCGGACTTTAACCGTCACCCTCTCGCTGCTATCGGGCAATTTCACAGTCAGCGCTTCGGCGTCAAAGTCTTTGTATTCTTTGTTGTTGATCCATACCTGTTCGATCTTGATACTGTCTTCGGGCAAAATATCAGGTTTAACCCGGAGGATATTATCTTTAAAAGTGTGAGGGTAGGGCTTGAAATAGAAGTCCATCTGGTGTTTGGTAAGCAGAAAATTGCTGTAGACTGCCGCCAGATAAGCCAGCTCAAAAGCGTGGTAACCACTTTGAGAGTGACTGCCTTTCATCCGGTCATCGTCGAGCAGGTGAGGTATACCGTTAGCCAGCAGGTTGAAATAGACGGCTCCTGACTGAGTATCCAGGAACCAGGCATTGTAAAAAGAGGCCGACTCACGGGCTAATTTCAAATACTCTGGTTTTTTGATAACTCCGGCCAGGATGAGGTAGGCCAAAATCCCTTGTTCCTGTTGCCACCAGGTCTTACGATCATGCCATAATAAGTGGTAACATTTCTCTCCTGGTGCCATTTCACGATGTACCATGTCATACCATCCGCCACGCTGCTTATCGTAACCATACTGAGGCATCAATCCGGCAATTTTCTCAGCCAGGGCGGTGTATTTATCCTTCGGCACCAGACTGTTCAGACGCATCAAATTCCAGGCAATCTTCAGGTTGTGTCCCACAATCGCGCTGTTCTGTTGCCAGCCCCACTCTTTATCGGGAGACCAGTCCTCATGATGTCGCTCCTGCACAAAAGGGCTGTTTTCATAATCGGGAAAATGATCCGTAATGATGTCAGCTATGTATTCCAGCATTTTTTTATATTTATCTTCATGGGTCGCCAACCAGACATTAATCAGGTAAGCTGGAACGTGGTCTCCGTTAGAGTTCCAGTTTTTTCTGGCCCGGTCTTTAGGGATAGCTTCACTCCTGGGATCCAAGGTAATTGGATCAATGTGTGTAAAATAGCCTCCATTTTTTGAGTCCAGAAAATATTTCTCAAATAAGTTGATCGTCATGTCGATATCAGTCTTGATGTTAGGCTCACCGGTTACCCTATAAGTCTGGCCCAATCCAACAAGAGCGTATATCTGCTCATAGGCCGGAATAGCGTCAACATCATCACTAAAGTCGGAAGCAAAAATCTTTTTTTCCTTATCACCTTGAATATCGATAGCATGATACCAATAAACAATCTCATCGTTGACATTAGTACTCTTCAGGTGTTCTTGCAAATACTTGGTTCCTTTTTCAGCCGCCTCCAGATATCTCTCTTCGCCAGTCATCAGGTAAGCCGTGGCAAAACCGTAAACCAAACGGGAGATCGTGTCTGTCTCTTGCCGACATGTCCCTTCCTTTTCACCTTCCAACCCAATGGTCGTTCGATAGTTTCTGTAATCAATTTTTCCATCGCCAAACTGGGCTTTCAGATAGAAGTCCGCTAACTTTTTGATCTGTTTAATCCACCAATCCTGCTCTTCAAAGCGAAATTCATCCACATCCTTGCCCACAAAGACAATATGTTCTGCATCAAATTTATTATCATCCTCCGGATAGAATAAACCATAGGCAAATAGGTATTTACCAACTTCCAGCATATTTTTGAGTTGATCGGTACAGGCTACCATCGCCTCTCCCAGATTCCGAACCACCTCTGCATACACAACTCGGGTCAGATTAATCTCATACTCTCTTCCATCACTGGTTTTCATGACAAATTGATTACTATCCCACTCCACTTTTACCACATAGCCTGCAATGCTATCAGTAAATGAAAAATCAATCTTATTCATTTTGTTCTCCTTTTTTGTTTGATTGTGCAACCATAATGGTGGTTGCTATTACTTAGAAATGAGAATGACACAGCTATAGGCATTGACCAGGTAGTCATCCTCTTGTATCAGCACAACGTCTTTTTCTGCTACTATATCATTAGGACTGGCCAGTGAGGTATCTGCCAGCCGATACCACTTGCGGTTTCCCTGGAGAGGAGGAATTTTAAAGTCCAAAGTTTGCCAATCAGCATTGAGCATCACATGCAAATCAGGCTCTCCGGGCTCAAAGGCTCCCATGGTAAAAGCGACCGCTTTAGAGCTTCCATCATTCCAGTCGGGAGCGTCTAAAAGACAGCCATGCCAGGTGATATCAGTCAAGCCACGCTCGTTGCGAGCTCCGTTAAAAAACTCCCCTCGTCTCAACAGGCTGTATTTTTTTCTAAAAGCAATGATTTTTTTAGAATAATCAAATAGTTCTTTGTTGGTATCTAGCAAATTCCAGTCAAACCAGGATAATTCATTGTCCTGACAGTAAGCGTTATTGTTACCCTTTTGCGTTCTTCCCACTTCGTCACCAGACAACAACATGGGAACTCCTTGAGAGAGCATCAAGATAGAGATAAAATTCTTAATCTGCTTCTTTCTCATAGAAATAATCTCAGGATCATTGGTTTCCCCTTCAACCCCACAGTTCCAACTGCTATTATTATCATTACCGTCTGTGTTGCCTTCGCCATTGGTCTCGTTATGCTTGGTATTGTAGCTGACCACATCCATCATCGTGAAACCATCGTGGCAGGTGATAAAGTTGATACTGTTGATCGGCTTATGTCGAGAACTTTGGTAGATATCAGCGCTACCGGCAATCCTGGATGCCAGGGCTCCGATCATCCCACCATCGCCTTTAACAAAACGGCGCACGTCGTCCCGGTAATGGCCATTCCACTCAGCCCACCGGTAACCCGGAAAGTTTCCCACCTCATAGAGACCTCCCGCATCCCAAGCTTCAGCGATTAACTTGGTGTTAGCAAAGATCTCAGAAAGCTCCAGTTCCCACAAAACCGGAGGATATTGACTGCGACCTCCATTGATGCCACGGGATAAAATCGTTCCTTCGTCAAAACGGAAGCCGTCCACATGCATTTCTTCAACCCAAAACCGCAAGCAATCAATAATTAACTTCTCCACCACCGGATGGTTGCAACTCACCGTATTACCGCAGCCCGAATAATTCATATAATATTGAGGGTCCTGGTTGGACAAAAAGTAGTAGATCTTATTATCCATGCCTCTGAAGTTGATGGTCGGCCCCATCTCGTTGCCTTCGCTGGTGTGGTTGAAAACAACATCGAGGATGACTTCAATCCCCACCTTATGGAGAGCCTTGACCATATCCCTGAACTCATTGAGGTGCTGGCCTTCTTCGGGGGAAATACAGTAGGGCGAATGGGGGGCAAAAAAGCCGACAGTACTGTATCCCCAATAATTCGTTAAGGGTTTGCCATCAACCTTCCGAAAAATCTCTTTGTCATCAAAAGAAAAAACTGGCAAAAGCTCAACCGCGTTGATGCCCAGTTCCTGCAAATAAGGTATCTTCTCAATCAACCCGGCAAAGGTTCCTGGATTCTTGACGTTTGCCTTTTCAGAGCAGGTGAATCCTTTGACATGGGTCTCATAGATAATCAGGTCCTTCATGGCAATTCCCGGTGATTTATCACCTTCCCAATCATAACCCTGACCGTCAATCACCACACTGCGCATGGATTTGGCCAGATTATCATCTGTACCGCAGGCCGCTCCCCGATCCCAAAGAGTGTTTGTATTACCCCGAGCATAAAGGTCGATGAGCACTTTATTTCGATTATAGCGATATCCCTGGTGAATGTTGTCCGGGCCGTTGATACGGTAAGCATAACAGGCCCCTGGTTTTAAACCTTTCAGATAGACATGCCAGTAACAGAAAGTTCTGTTTTTAACAGGATCCAACTCCACCTCAAAAGAGGGCTGTTGGTCATCGTGACGATCAAAAATAAGCAACTGTACCCCGGTGGCATCTTGCGAAAAGATGGAGAAGTTGACTCCCTGGCTGTCAGGTCGTGCTCCAGATGGATGGGGTTGACCGCCCTCTATTACAAAGTTATTTTGTGCTGTCATGGTATTTTCCTCGTTTATAATTAACAAATGATGCTTCGGTATCCAAATGTAGATTCTGTTCTATTTGTCTCTCAGCGTCTCGATAATCTTATGGGCAAACAGATAGCAATCGTCACCGGTACGAGCGGTTATCAAATCCCTGTCCACTACGAGATCTTCGTTGACATAGTCGATTCCCATATTCTTAGCGTCTCCCAGAATATTGTTGTGGACGACAGCTTTTCTTCCTTTGACCAATTCTGGTACAGGGGACATGATCCACATCCCGTGACAGATGATTCCTTTTAGAATATTTTGAAAACCAAAGGCTCGTTTCATCAACTCTGTGGCCGGAGGCAGTTTGTTGATATCTTCGGTATAACGCAGTCTGTCGGCAACATAGCCTGAAGGCATAATGACAGCTGCATAACTCTGCAAGGTCTGGTCAGACATGTTCTCAAAACTCTTGGTGCAGATAAAAGGGGCTTTTAAACCATGCCCCTCAAAGGTCAGTTGGCTCTTGCCCCAGAGCCTGGACATGAAGTCAGCTTCAATGCCCTCTTCTTTGAACCTAGACTCATAATAGAAAATCTCATTTTCATAAAAGTCACTCTCTATGAGAATGGCTACTTTTGATCCTTTTAGCTCCATATCTTCTCCTGAATGGTTTTTTCTGTTCTATGCTACTGCAAAGGGTTGCGTTACATTAAATATCTCAAGAAATACTCCTTGTTGTGTTATCGACTAACTATTTTATTTAGTCTCATTACAAAGCGACTACAAGAAAAACGCTTTTTGGGATTTTGACAAAATCATTGATATCTTCAGAGAAGTAATTGACGACTTGCATGTATCAAGATTTTGGAAAGCTCTTAAATTTGGCTCTTGATTTCTCTTCTACAATCTCTGTGCCACAGAAAAATTTTGATAATTTTTTGATCGAAAGTCATTTTTTACCCATCCAATTTAGTTGGATGATAGGAGGAGGAAATCTTTCTTGCCCTTATAGAAAAAAGAATTGTGGGGGGACATGGTTTTTTGAGATGGTGCAGGTAATCATCTGGATTGATCTTCATTTTTAATTTAGATGAGAAACCTGGTATCTGGTATTGTCTTTGTCATCAACTGTCAAAGTGACACATATAAAGAGTGGCTTTATGGAGTTTCAATTATTAAGTTGTTGAAATTTAAATAATTTTTAGAAATGTGTTAAAATGACACATCTTTTTAGATGTGGGTTATTTTGACGCATTTTGAGAAGCGATAGGTTTTTGCTCAAATCTAATCAATCTCTTAGAGGATTTCCCAAAATTATTTCTGACGCGAAAAATCGTCGATTCTGGAGCAAGCAGGCTTTAACTTGATCGACTTTTTAAAATCCATTCCAAATAAGATCGCTTGTTTTAAACAAAAATATAGAATGATTTTCTTTCCTTTTAAAAGTAGATGAAATAGAAAACTGTATTTCAGCTTGATGGGGAGAGTAGATAGAAAATAAAAAACTACATGACTGTGAGAAAACTTCTGTTGATTTTTGGGGGAGCAGGCATTCTACTCTTTGCAAACAGTATTTTATATGGGAAGCCTCGACCTACACCACAGGGCATTAAAGTTCCCAAAGGAAAATTACGCATTGTTTTTGCCGGGGATACGAGCTTTGGCGAGAATTATCAGAAAAAGATCGAAAGGC
>JANQHV010000389.1 GCA_028282505.1 SAR324 cluster bacterium
TTCATGTCAAGCAATTTCTCTTTAAAAAATTCTAGATCTACTGCATCCATAGATACCTCACTACTTGTGTATTACTATTGTATAGACTTTCAGATAATAAGCATCAGGTAGCACCAGGAATGCCTGTCGGGCATACCCAGATCTCTGTGCTTGAGAAAAACAAGCATGAGCCCCCCGTTTCGCCGATTCAGTTCTACTTATCTGGAAATCTGTATTATCATTCCTTGATCTGATGATATCCTATCGAAAAGCTAATATTATAACACATTTTGGCAAAATGTACTATAGTTTCAAGTCATCAGTTAAGGCGATTTTCTGCAAAGAAAAATAACCTAAAAGGGACCTTCTACCCGTCCATTGATGAACTGCTGAAGGATGGGATTGGATTGTGCCTCCAATTCTCCGGGGCTGCCTTCTGCAATAATCTTACCTTGATAAAGCATTGCCAACTTATCTCCAATCCGTTTGGAATTCGGGATATGGTGGGAAATAGACAGACAGGTCATGTTGAACTCATCTCGCATTTCCATCATCAAATCACCAATTGCCGTGGTTGTGATGGGGTCCAATCCAGATTCCGGCTCATCAAAAATCATGATTTGGGGATCCATCATCACCGCGCGTGCGACGCCAACCCGTTTTTTCATACCTCCTGATAATTCTGAAGGCATTTTGTTTTCAATATCATACAATCCCAGACGATTTAGAATGTTGGTGACCCGCTCAGAAATTTCTTTTTCGGAAAAGTGCTTGTGATGTTCCCGCAAGGCAAATGCTACATTTTCATACACATTCATGGAGTCAAACAAAGCCGAATACTGGAAAGACATTCCTATCATCTTCAGCATTTCTGTACGTTTTTTTTTACTGAGCGTTAATGGGTTTACACCATCAATAATGATTTCTCCAGCATCTGGTTTGATAAAACCTAAAATCAATTTGATGATTGTCGATTTCCCGTGCCCGGAACCTCCCATGATCACGGTGACTTTGTTGCGGGGAATTTCCAGGTTCAGTCCATCAATCACTGTTTTTGTTCCAAAGGATTTACTGACATTTTTTAGTTGAATCATGGTCATGGATCAGAACCGAAAAAAGATACGTTCATAGACACGTTTGGCAAAAGCAGATGTGACTTCATCCAATCCCCTTCCAATCGTAGAGCCTGTCAAGCCTGTACTGGTTTCGCCCTTTTCATAAAGCAACACTCCTTTTGCGTTCAATGCTGCTTCTCTCCATAACAATTTATTTTGGTTGCTATTTTTTAACATAACGTTGCCTTCCAACACCAATTGCAATTCTACAGTAAAACCATCTGCAGAAACAGAGGTTTGTTTGGTATTCAAAGCTTTGAGTTGAATATCTAAAACCAAATCAGCGTTCTGTATATTGCTAAGACGCACAGATGAGTTATTTCGTAACAATTGCCGAAGATTCCTCATCAACCGAGTCTCCAATCCTGTTTGGAAAGTTCGATTTTGGATCGGAAGAATCGCTAGTGATTCGGCTCCCGTGGGTAACTTGGGATTGGTGCCTTCCAGTTGATAGCCACAACTCGTGATCATGACACTGGTGACTATAAAATAAACGAAAATTAGTACAGATTTCATGTGTAAAATAAAACCAAAACGCCCGTATAAGAATACAACTGCAAACCTGCCGGGACAGTTGCTAATTCAAACCCTCCTAAAAAACCAATAATCGGAAATTCTCCCAAAGCATCACGAATTGCTTCTGTATCGACATTGGGACGGCCATACAGAGCTTCTCCCCGAGCAGCACAATTTAAATAGATACCAAAAGCTGGTGTTTCATTACCTTTTGCTGCTTTAACCCGCTCCAACATTTCATGCAAATCATGCTCAGCCGTTATAGGGCTACGGAGCATCAAAGAAAGGACTCCTCCTTCTTCCACGATTTCAGAGACCACCAGCCCTTGTGTGGATACATCAATTCCAGCAAGATGACGTACCACACAGCTTTCCCCGGTAAACACGGGTTGGTCTTTGTCCAATGGAAATCCAATTAAAATTTGTTGGGCGGCTGTGTCAAAGTCCTCAAATCCCTGATTACTGGCCAATGTGGCAAATACTTCCAGGGCGGGATAGCTATCTAGCGTGATGATCACGTTTTCTTCTACTTTGGTAATGAATAGAGGCTCTCCAATGGGAGTACAGGACTGTGTGACACCAATCACATAATTATTGACACCTCCCAGACAAAGTCCTGAAACGCCATCAGTCACAGTGGAATTGGGGCCAATTTCAATGGAATGTTGTTGTGCTCCATCATCACAGGCTCCAGCACCGAATACCACAGGCTTTGTTCGTATATAATTCAGAGTGTTGATAATATTATACGGCCACTGATTGTACGAATCTACAAAAAGCAATACTAGAGGAGAAGGAGCGTCAAAAGATTCCAGTGTTTCTTTCAACTGTTGTGAGACACTAGGAGAATCTTGATATTCCTGTCGATGGATGAAAGCTTTGGATTCCATTTCAGCACCGGCTCCCACCATCACAGCTAGCCCAAAACGGCCCGTGATTTCAGCTTCATGAGTTAAAATCCCCGCACCACTGCACCCTGCAATGTTTTTACACTGTGTTTCTTGCTCCAAGGTTTTTCGAATCTCTTCGGCATGGGGCATGTGTGCTGTGGTCAAAAAGACTAAAGCCCAATCCGCATTCTGTAGGTCTGCTTGTGCCAATGCAATTCTCGACGCTTCCTGAACGGCAGAAATTCCATCGCCTTGCCGTGATAGTCCAACACCAATCTGTATCACGTTTTCCTCCTGAAAAATGATGAACCCCTCTGTAAGGTCGATGAATTCTGCGCTCCAAGCTCCGTGTAGACAAGACTGATCCGAAAATCTCAAAGTTTGATGGATACTTGATTACAGGTGGCTTCTGCCGGAAGCTTGCTCACAAAGAGCTTGTCATCTGTTAGTTGATCATGTATTTTATTTATCTCATCAAACAGAAGCAGTGTCTATACAAAAGCAAACCCTACATTCCTTCCTTAAGTATTTCCTCTTCGAGAAATGTGGTTGCGTCCGTAGCTCAGGTGGATAGAGCAACGGATTTCTAATCCGT
>JANQHV010000395.1 GCA_028282505.1 SAR324 cluster bacterium
CATGGAAATATCAGTCGCTAGAATAGAAAATTGTAGTCTCAAGGCGGGAAACTGTGCCACATAGTCACTGAGAACCATCGCCAATGTATAGGGTTCTTCTCCTGTTGAGCACCCTGCGCTCCAAACAACCAGTTTTTTAGGAACACCACCAGAATGGTTGATGATTTCAGGCAAAATGATTTGTGTCAATTGATCAAAATGCCCTGGCTCTCGAAAAAAATCGGTTTTGTTTGTCGTGATCTTATCAATAAAAAACTGGATTTCCTTGGTTTTGCCTTCTCCATGAAATAGATAGTCACAGTATTCCTTGAATGAGAGGATTCCCAAAGAGCGCAGCCTTTTTTGAAGACGTGCTTCGAGCATATTTTTTTTGACCAACGGCATTTTGATCCCACACTCAGCATAAATGAAATCACTGAGCTGTTGGAATTCTTTGGTGGACAAAGACAAATGCCCCATGGTTTGTTGCCATTCTTCAAATGACGGATTCATTGTCGCGCCCTACACTGTAGCAGACTCATTTTGCTCTACAGCGTCTTCTGCTGAAGTCATCTTCCCCCCTGCTTCCTGCATCATGTTCAATTCTTCAGAAGAAAATATTTTGTCAATGTCTAAAATAATCAAAAATTGATTATCATGTTTTCCCATACCACGAATGAACTCTGATTTCAATTTAGCTCCAATTCTTGGTGCAGGCTCAATCTGATTAGGGTCCAAATCCATCACTTCTTGAACAGAGTCAACCAGAGCTCCCAACAAGGTTTCTTCGCCATCAAGCAGAATTTCTACGATAATGATACAAGTATTGACGGTCTGGTTGGTGCCCATCATGCCGAACTTTAAGTTCATGTCAATAACGGGAACCACATTGCCTCGTAAATTGATCACGCCACGCATGAATGTTGGAGTACGTGGAACCTTAGTAATTGAGGTCAATTCAAGAACCTCGCGAACTTTTACAATTTCCAGGGCGAACACTTCTTCTTTCAATTGGAATGTCAAAAATTGAGTGGTTTCTGTAATCTCTGCTGTACTCATTTGCTTCTCCTGATTTAAGGCGATTTTTGGCAAAAAACCCACCTAAGGTTCCTCTGTTTCCAGTGATGAGTTGCTTATTCACTCATACCGTTCAAACTCACGATCGTCCATTTCCTCATTTCCCATATCCAATGCAAGCCCGGAAGCGGGAGATTGACTATCCAAAATTCAACCAATGGTGATTTGCATATCCTGAATCTTCTATAGCATGTTTTACAACCAATGAACAATTGTCTGTCAACTTTAATTGTTTCTTATCTTCTTGTGCTGTCTGAAATGCAGAATAAAGCAATTGAATACCACTCAAGTCGATATCAGTCACTTGCTCTAGATCAAGTGCCAATTGTTCTACCTGTCCCAGTGCATCCATCAACGCCTCTTTCAACTCAGCGACATACTGGATATTGAGTTCTCCACTGCAAGTCAACAGACCTGCCTTTCCTGACTCGCCTAACCGGAATTCAAAACTTGGATTTGACATAATATTTTCTCAATCATGATGACTAGGCTTAGAGGGTTTCCCGAAATTCTTATCCTGCTGCAAAACCACCCTCATTCTGGACGATTTTTCGCTTCGGAAATAGTTTCGGGAAACCCTCTTAGCGGTATTTAGAAGGATGAAATATAGCATGAAGTGTATTGGCTAATTCCCGTTGCTCAATGGGTTTCATCAATAAGGCCCGAATTCCTATATTTTTTAACTGATCCTCATTTCTAGTTTCGTTGAATCCCGTGGTCAATAAAATAGGCACTTGAGGAGATATGCCAATCAGTTCCCTGGCCAGTTGGTCTCCCGTCATTTTAGGCATCGTCATGTCGGTGAGTACCAAATCGAATTGGGTAGGGTTGGTAGAAAAAATTTCTAAGGCTTCCTGACCATTTGTTGCGGCAGTGACCTGATAACCGAGATCTTCGAGCAGCACTTTTTCTACGTTGATCACCATCTCATCATCATCCACCAACAGGATATGCCCTTCTCCTTTTGGTAGAGAAGGCACAGCAGTCGCAATAGGTAGTTGTGATGGATCCATAATGGCCGGCAAATATACATCGAATGTCGTACCATGATCTAGCACACTGTTTACCGTAATTGTCCCCCCATGATTTTTTACAATGCCATGTACCATTGCTAACCCCATTCCTGTACCTTCTCCTGGTGGTTTGGTTGTAAAAAAAGGATCAAAAATACGATCCAAAATTTCAGGGTGGATTCCTCCTCCTGTATCACTGACACTCAACTTGAGAAACTTGCCAGGTTTCAGATCATGGAGTGCTGCAAATTCAGTACTGATATCAACTTCGAGCAACTCTACTGTCAAACTCCCTCCTCCACGCATCACATACCCGGCATTGGTACAAAGGTTCATGACAATTTGCTGGACTTGAGTGGGGGTTGCCATGATTTGAGTCGTATCTGAAAAAATATTTTCGTGAATGTCAATGGTGGTTGGCAGGCTGGAACGGAGGAGTTTTAATGACTCTTTGACAATAGGAGAAACGATGACACGCTGACGTTGTTGCTCACTTTGTCTGCTGAAAGTAAGGATCTGCCGCACCAGATCCTTGGCCCTGATGCCAGCTTTACGAATCTGTTGCAGATAATCCAGCATCGGACTGTCTTGAGGAGCCATTTCTTTGAGGATTTCGACATAACCGAGCATGGCAAACAAAATATTGTTGAAGTCGTGAGCGATTCCTCCTGCCAATGTACCAATTGCCTCCATCTTTTGTGCCTGGCGTAATTGGTTTTCTAACTGGATTTCATGTGTCACATCATACTTGACGGCAACATAGCTAAAAATGTTGCCAGATTCATCGCGAATAGGAGAAATCGTCATGTCTTCTTCGAACAAAGAACCATTTTTTCTCTTGTTAATGATATGACCTTTCCAGACTTGTCCCACCGAAATAGTATTCCATAAATTTGTATAAAAGGTGGCATCATGCTTACCGCTTTGGAGCATGCGAGGATTTTGTCCGACTGCCTCATGATAAGTATATCCTGTAATTCGTTCAAAAGCGGGATTGACATATTGAATAATCCCATCTTTATCAGTAATGATAATTGATTCGGTGGCCTGTTGCACAGCTGTAACCAGTCGGGACCGTTCCTCTTCGGCTTCTTTGCGCTCGGTAACATCGCGCACAATTCCACAAAAGAAAGTCGCATCATTTTCCTCCCAGGCAGCCAATGACAATTCTAATAAGAATTCACTTTTATCTTTTCGCAAACCTTTGAGTTCTCGGGTTTTCCCAATATAATGTGTCCTACCCGTAACCTTGACTTGATGCAGAGCATGACTGTGACTTTCTCTATAACGTTGGGGCATGATCATCTCTACCAATTGCCCCATGATTTCTTCCTCGGTATATCCAAAAATTGTTTCAGCCCCCTGATTCCAAGAAATAATCACGCCCTGATCATCAATCAAAATAATGCCTTCTTTGGCTGTTTGTACGATAGAACGAAATTTTGCTTCAGATTCTTTGACTTCCCGTGTTCTTTTGTAGACTTCTTCCTCCAGATATTCCCGATATTGTCGATTTTCCTGCAACAATAAGGAACGCTCCCAATTTTTTTTGATCGTGTGTTGAACAATCGACATATCATGGATAGGTTTGGATACAAAATCCCAGGCCCCCAGACGAATGGCTTCAATGATATCGTCAAGAGTTCCTACTCCAGAAACCACAACAACTGGAGTTTCTGGAGACTCTTTGGTGACTGCCTGCAGTACATCAAAGCCATCCAGCTCAGGCATGCGTAAGTCAAGCAGAACAAAATCCGGTTGATGGGAACGAAAGAGTTCCAATCCCTCTCGACCATTCACAGCCTCCAGCGTTGAAAAGCCATTGTCTTCCAGATAGGAAATCATGGTTCGACGAATCATGGTCTCATCTTCTATAATCAAAATCGTAATGGTTGATTCAGGATTTATTTTCATGGAATTCTTTCTTACGTCGAGTTCGTTTTTCTCTGTATTTTCTATTCTCTCGAAGCAACGAGGCACGTTCCCATGATTTTTTGATAGCATGCTTCACGATGAACATATCCTCAATCGGTTTGGTGATAAAATCCCAGGCCCCTAGCTCCACGGCTCGTGCTGCCTGACGTAGAATTCCAACCCCAGAAATCACAATGATTGGGGTATCTGGAGCTTCCTCTCGAACTGTGGCAAGAACGCCAAAGCCGTCTAATTCTGGCATTTGCAAATCAACCAGCAAAATATCTGGATTGTGTTTGCGGAACATTTCCAGCCCCTCACGACCGTTCTCCGCTTGTAGCACAACAAACCCCTCATCTTCCAGATAACTTGCGATTCCCACCCTGATGAGGAATTCATCTTCAATTGTCAAAATTGTTAAGGTCTTTTCCATAGCTTGTTGCTGTAACGAAATATTTTTTAAACACAATCAGGCATACTTCTTTAACAATAGCAAAAAAGTATAGCATAATACAACCTTTCTGTTTTTCACCTTCATGCCGAACCATCGAATCCTATATATCCTTACGGAGATCGCAGGAACGATAAGAAGACTATACACTCCGATTACAGGTGATCAAGAGACGTAGAGCGTTTTTTGAGGAAGCGATTCTTTAATTTTCCAAGGAAGCTATCAAAATATTATGAAGTTTGGGACGAAAGGACTGCATTTCTTTGATCTTTTTCTCGCGGGAAATGTGCACTCGATTGGACAGAACAATCACGACAATTTGGGAAGGAACATCGAGCCATAAAGAGGTTCCCGTGAATCCGGTGTGACCAATACCTCCAATGGGAAACAAATCACCACAGCTCATGTAGCCAAATCCGTCTCCTTTCATATCCCACCCCAATCCTCGTGGGGGCAATCCTGGACGATTGTGATTTCTGATCATACAGTTTACTGATTGGGGAGAAAGAATGCGGGTTTCGCCCAGCTTCCCCTGGTGAAAAATCATTTCGCAATACCGATAGATTTCCGATGCTATGGAAAATACTCCGGCATTGCCACCCTCTTCATCAAAGATATAGCTATTCTCGTCATGCACCATACCACGCAATAGTAACTTACGAAAAGGACAGTATTGGGTAGGGGCAATGACTGCATTTCCCAGGTATTTGTGAGCACGGAAACAGGTGGACTTCAGTTGAAGAGGATCAAAAATATTGGTTTTGGCAAACTGTGCCAGGCTTTGTTGGGTCAAACGTCGAATGATTTCTCCCAGGATGATAAACCCCAAACAACTATAGACCATTTGACTGTCCGTAGGGTAGGCAAGGGGGATTTCCATCAATTGTGTCCAGGCTTCTTCTTTATTGGAGGTGCCACTGTACAAATCAGCCCATGCAGGTAAACCAGAAGTATGCGTCAGTAATTGTTTGAGGGAAATCTGGCATTTCTCCTCAGTATCAAATTCAGGGACAAATTCGACAACTTTGTCCTCCAAATCAATTACCCCCCGTTCCTGCAACATCATGATGGCTGCTGCTGTCACCATCGGTTTGGTCAAGGAGGCAATATCAAATACCGTATCAGCATTCAGGGGAGAAGCGCCTTTTCCAATTTCGAGTTTTCCCCATGTTTGGTGTAAACAAATTTCACCCTGGACAGCAAACAAAACTTCTACTCCTGGAAATACTCCATCCTCCAACTGCTCATTGATCAGTTTGTCCAGATGTTGGTACCACGTCCGTATAAAATTTATATTAATGACATTGTTCATATCAAAAACGCTCCCTGACTTGATCTGCAAACGTGAGTTATGTAAGATTTATACACATGTTACTAAAAGCCATTTTGTTTGTCACTCTAAAAGCATCAGCAAATCTATGAAAATCCGGCAGCCCATTCTTCAACTTGGCACTTACAGCCCCCCCCTGGAAGGTCGAGATCCCAATGACTATCTTTTGATGGATTTCAATGAATCTCCACTTCCACCGCCCCCTCATGTCATTGAGGCATTGGTCACATTTATTCAAAGCAATCGACTCCAGGCTTATCCCAGCTATGGAGATTTTCTGGAAAAACTGGGAGAATATACCCAAATGCCACCCGATCACTTGATTTTGACCAATGGTTCGGATCAGGCCATTGACATCATCCTCCGTGCTTTGTTGGGAGAAGGGGATCAAATGATTCTGGCAAAACCAGGGTTCAGCATGTTTTTTCAAGTGGCGGGTACTTTGGGGGCAGAATGCATTTCCCCACAGTATCGTGCTGACATGAGTTTTCCATTTGAGGAAATCATGGAGGCGTTCACTCCCCAGACACGCCTGATTGTGATCATCACCCCCAACAATCCAACAGGGACTTCTGCCAGTCTTGAGCAAATCCGCACAATCCTGCAAACCCATGAGGATACAGCCGTTCTGGTAGACGAAGCCTATTTTGAATTTACCGGGCAAACTTGTACTCCTTTAATTAAAGAGCATCCCAATTTGATTGTCATCCGTACCTTTTCCAAAGCATTTGCCATTCCCAGTCTACGCTTGGGCTATGCCATTGCTCAACCCTCCTTCATTGAGCATCTTTATAAAATCAGAGGACCCTATGATGTCAATATGATTTCCCTGATTGCTGGCCTGGCACAATTGGAGCAACCCGAACCCTGGCAAAAGATTGTACGGGAAATTGTTACAGAAGCCAAACCCACCCTGGAACAGTTTTTTCAGGAAAATGGCGTTAAATTTTACAAGGGAGATGCCAATTTCATGCTGGTTGTTCCCGATGACGTCCATGCGGCCATTGACTTTCTGAAACAAAACAAAGTATTAGTGCGCCCCATGCGTCCCCCTATTGAACATATGTTTCGCTTGAGTGTAGGAACGATGCCAGGAACCAAACGGTTTATGGAAGTTTATGCAAAGTACTTAGCCCAATAAAATAGTCGTTGATTATCAGGTTTGTCCTGATAAAATAAGTCGTCAAGCTCGAATGCCTCTATGAAACACAACTAAATCTGTGGAGCATCAACATGGAGTGGGTACAAGTTTGTTCCGATCCAATTTTAAAAAATTTACCTTATAAGATTGAACTCAACGAGTGGGGCAAAATTGTGATGAGTCCAGTCAGTATTAAACACATTCTCTATCAAGAAAAAATTGCAGAGTGGTTAAGGAAATTGCTCAAGCAAGGTAAAGCTCTTCAAGAATTTCCAGTTCAAATAACAGATACTCAAAGTGTCAAAGTCGCCGATGTTGTTTGGATTTCTGAAGAAATACTCAATCAAGTTTCAGATCAATTTGCCAGTCCAATTGCACCAGAAATCTGTATTGAGGTCATATCTCCAGACAATACCCAAACAGAAATGCTGGAAAAAAAAGATTTGTATTTTAGAAGCGGTGCTACTGAATTTTGGATCTGTCACGAAAATGGGAAACTCGAATTTTTTAATGCAAATGGGGCTATTGATCAATCAATCATGGTTCCCGAATTTCCTGACCAAATTCAAATTTAAATCATCTCATCTCCAATTTTGATCTTGTATTTATAGGCAACTTCTGTATTTTTAAAGATTGTCGAATTTTCTTGGTGTTTTGAAAAACACCTGCTTTCCAACAGCAAAAACATGGCGACGTAGCCAAGTGGTTAGGCAGAGGTCTGCAAAACCTTGGACACCGGTTCGAATCCGGTCGTCGCCTCCATTCCTTCTCAAATGCCTGGGTGGCGAAATTGGTAGACGCACAGGACTTAAAATCCTGCGGTGGTAACACCGTGCCGGTTCGATTCCGGCCCTAGGCATCCCTTCAATACGGGCTTTAAGTTATTCCAAAACTTTACATATCCCTATTCTTCGAAAATATAGAAATTCATTACCAGGATTTCCACGAATACAGGGAGTTTTCGTCGATTCATTAATTTTAATTTTGAATCGTCACATATAATCATACCTCTGTTTCAAGGGGGTATAACATCACGGAATAATCACACATTCCAGTTTAAAAAAATGAAAAAAATTCTATTAACAATAATTTTACCATTTAAACTTCCAACATGGAACCAACTCTTAGCAATGAATCAATGGGAGAGGAAACGGTTAAGGGACTTGATCAAAGATGCTGTATTGCAGTCCATTCCAAACGAAAGAGGCTGGCAGATCCCGATGGAGTCAGTGCTAAAGCCCTCATTGACGGAATTG
>JANQHV010000451.1 GCA_028282505.1 SAR324 cluster bacterium
TCTGCAAAAAGAACTTACTCCTCAAACGGCAGCTTTGATTGCCGAGGGAATTGGGTTAGGGGCCTATAAATTCACTCACTACCAGACGAAAGAGAAAAATGGTGATTCCAATCATGAACCGGCCGATGTCATGGTGACGTTGTATGATCCTCAAAAAGTGACAGGAAAGAAGTCATTAGATCTTGGTGAGATCAAGGCAGACACCACCAATTATGCTCGCACACTGGGCAACACCCCCTCTAATGATATGACACCTACCGTTTTGGCACAGCACGCAGAAACATTGGCAAAGCAACACCAGGTAACTTGTAATGTGCTGGAAGAAGATGAAATGGCGGCACTGGGAATGGGTATGTTGTTGGGGGTGAGCAAAGGTTCCAAAGAACCAGCAAAATTGATCATCATGGAATACAAGCATAAGAAGGCAAAAGAAACCTTAGCCATTGTTGGTAAAGGTGTCACATTTGATTCAGGTGGTATTTCACTCAAACCCAGTAAAAGCATGGATGAGATGAAATTTGACATGTGTGGTGCTGCGGCCATCATGGGAAGCATGGAAGCCATTTGCCGGTTACGTCCGAAGATCAATATCCTGGGAGTCATCCCTGCTTCTGAAAACTTGCCAGGCGGAAGTGCTCAACGTCCTGGAGATATCGTCACCTCCTATGCTGGCAAGAAAGTAGAAATCATTAATACGGATGCAGAAGGCCGACTTATCCTGGGAGATGCCTTGACTTATATTGCGAAAAAATTCAAACCTGATGCAATTATCGATCTGGCAACACTGACAGGAGCATGTGTGGTTGCTTTAGG
Source organism: SAR324 cluster bacterium (assembly GCA_028282505.1). GTDB lineage: Bacteria > SAR324 > SAR324 > SAR324 > NAC60-12. The sequence continues at coordinate 814 of JANQHV010000451.1, forward strand.
ACAACATGCTTCGGGAGCCATTAGCAATGATGATGCTTTGTGTCAAAAAGTGGTTGCTGCTGGAAAATCCAGTGGTGAGCAAGTTTGGCCACTGCCCAATTTTCCTGAATATGAGGAAGCCTTAAAAGGCAAATATGCAGATCTGCAAAATGTTGGAGGACGAGATGCTGGAACCATCACAGCAGGCTTATTTTTGAAAAATTTTGTAGAAAACATTCCCTGGGTGCATTTGGACATTGCCGGAACCGCCTGGGGAGTGAAAGGAATTGGACATATTCCCAATTCTGGAGCTACTGGTGTTGGCGTAAGACTTTTGATCGACTTGATCCAAAATTGGAAATCTTAATTCGACTGAGTGTAACTGCCACAGAGGCACAGAGGCACAGAGAACCTATTATATGAACCTTCACGAATTTGCAGAGAGAATTCTTTTCAGCAGTATTCTTTCTGAAAAAATGGTACAACCGTCTGGTTTTGAAGACTTTCCTTCCTCGGCTCCCTCTATTCCAATACCTGATTTTCCCAATCGCCCCCCTGAGCTATCCCTGGACAAGTGGCATAAATCCAAACGGGTATCATTTCCTAGTGTAGAGAATCTGGAGCAGGAAAGACAGCGTGGAACCATGCTGCATTTTTTTGCCAATCACGAGTTGCTTGCTTTGGAGTTGATGGCACTGGCTCTTCTCAAATTTCCGGAGGCTCCATCAGAATTTCGCCTGGGATTGGCCCGCACCATGCTGGAAGAACAAGACCACATGCAACTCTACCAAAAGCGTATGGAAGATTATGGAGTTGAGTTTGGAGAAATTCCAGTTAATGATTTTTTCTGGAAATGTGTCGCCACCATGCAAACTCCATTTGATTTTGTAGTGCGTATCAGTTTAACACTGGAGCAGGCAAATTTGGACTATGCCTTGTATTATGCCAGGGTTTTTGAACAGTTGGATGACAAAAAAACGGTGAGCATTCTTGGTAAAGTGTACGATGATGAAATGGGTCATGTGCAGCATGGCTTGAAGTGGTTTCGATACTGGAAAGACCCTAATTTAACAGAATGGGATGCCTACAAAAATGCACTGAATCACCCTCTCTCTCCTGCCCGTGCAAAAGGAATTAACTTTAGCAAAGAAGCACGTAAATTCGCTGGGTTTTCAGAAGATTATATTGCCGAATTAGGGATCTATTCCCAATCCAAAGGGCGTTCTCCTGATGTGTATTTTTTCAATCCTATCTGTGAAAAACAAATTGCTTTTGGGGATTGGACTCCCTCTAAAATGATTCACCATTTGATGTCAGATTTAACAGCATTACCGATGTTCTTTTGCAGGACGGACGATGTGGTGCTTGTGGAAAAAAAGCCTTCTGGAGAATTTTTATCCAAATTGCAACAAGCTGGATTTCTCATTCCAGAATTTGTGGAATTAGGCAGTCCTGTGCAATCTTCGAGGCTGACAGAATTAAAAATTTCCCACAGAAAAATTGGCAGTATCCAGCCGTGGGGCTGGAGTCCAACGGTTATGAAATTCTTTGAACCCTTGCTAAAAAATGTTACTGCAACTGCAAAATCCGTTTCTCAAGGCCCTTGGAATTTGGATTTTCAGCAAATTTTCTCCAAAGCCTGGAGTGTTCAGATTCTCAGAAATTATTTAGAAGAAGTACCTGGCCATGAGCATTGGCATTTTGATCATCAGGTGGTCGGGCAGGTTTGTTCTACACTCGAAGAAATAATAGCACAGGTGGCAGCTTTGCGAAGAAGACGATTTCAGCATATTGTCATCAAAGCGGCATATGGTGCTTCTGGTCAAGATATGATTCATTTGTCTACAGACCATTGTTGGGAAAGGAAATGCAATCGGATCAGTAATCTTCTGAAAAAACAACAGTCTGTGGTGGTGGAACCCTGGCTTGATAAAGTGCTGGACTTTTCCTTTCATTTCGATTTGCACCCCAATGGAAAATTTTCTACATTGGGAATGACTCAATTTTTTACGGATGCCCAAGGGCAATATCGTGGATCTGTGGTAGGACGTTTTGATGCCGGATTAGAAAAAACTCTGCTGCAATTTCTACATTATCGCCCTGTCCGCAGTCAACCGAAACTATTAATACAACTTTTTGAAGAGTTGGCTGCTTACCTGGCACCTCGACTGATGAAGTCCGGATATACAGGTCCGGTTGGAATAGATGCTCTGCTTTACCGTAGTCAGGATGGAAATAGGACTCGCTTTTGTTTGAAACCCATTGTGGAAATCAACCCCCGATTCTCAATGGGACGCCTGTCCTTGGAGCTGGCCAGACATGTGTCTCATCAGCACATTGGCATTTGGTTTCTTATAAATAAAAAGAGCATCCTAAAAG
>JANQHV010000472.1 GCA_028282505.1 SAR324 cluster bacterium
TTATACGAAGTTGCGTTTAAAAGTATACAATATGTCATCCTGACGGTACGCCGAAGCGGCTTGTCGAAGGATCTTTTTGAAATTATTGAGATTCTTCGCAAGCTCAGAATGACAAAATACTCTGGAATGTCACTTTTTTAAACGCAACTTGGTATTAATAGTGAGAAGAGCCTCATGGAAGTAAAAAAAAGAATGCATAATCAAAAAGTATATTTTTACAATGATGAAGAGTTGGTTTCGGAACAATTGTTATGTCTGGAAATTCTTTATGATTTTAATCACACACGACCCTCTGAAATAAAAAATAGAGAAGAGATTCTTAAGAAGCTATTTGCTGAGATTGGAAACAATTGTTATATCGAACCTCCACTTCGAGCAAATTGGGGCAAGCATACACATTTAGGTGATAATGTGTACGCAAATTTTAACCTTACTTTGGTTGATGACACACATATCTATATTGGTGATCATGTGATGTTTGGGCCAAATGTAACGATTTCTACAGCGGCCCACCCTATTGATCCAGAGTTTCGAAAGAAACCTGTTCAATTTAATATTCCAGTTCGGATCGGTAATAATGTATGGATTGGATCAAATGCAGTTGTTTTACCTGGGGTGATAATTGGAGATAACACTGTAATTGGTGCTGGAAGTATAGTAACAAAAGATATTCCTGCTAATGTTGTTGCAGTGGGTAATCCATGTCGTGTTTTGCGCACAATTAATCCACATGATAAAGAATTTTATTATAAAGACTACCAGTACGAAGGTATCGAACTATAATCAACCACCACAGATAAATCCATGACGCCACTGCCTTCCTCTCGCACTGATATCAATGACCTGCCGAAAAAGTTTCGGGCTTGGGGGATTGATACCGACACACATCCAGTGCACGTTAGTGTATCTGACAACAGTACTCGTCTTTAAACAGAATTCAGGTTAAACTAGGCTCCCGGAATACTATAAAAAGTAAGCTTGTTATACAGGATCTGAGCATGGACTGAGCCTCTGCTGGCAAGCTTGTAAATGTTTTTGTGCTACCTGGTCTGCCGGGTTTTGGTGAATGCATTCTTGAAAAAGGGATTTGGCAAGATGAAAGTCCATGTCCTGAAAAGCCTGACAGGCTGCTTCAAATGTTTTCAGTGTCACAATTTTTTTTGCCTTCAATTCAGAAGAATCGGCATCAAAAATTTCATAAACTTTGATAGGTTTATCTTTTCCTTTGACTTTCACTTGATCAATGAAACGGATGGCATATTGTTCAGGGTTTTTTAAACTTTGCAGCGTGTATTCACTAATCAAAATAGGAGTACTATAGGTTTTGGTTAAACCTTCCAAACGGGATGCCAGGTTGACCGCATCACTAATGACAGTACCTTCCATGCGATCCTGATCTCCTAAAGTTCCCAGCATCAAACTACCTGTGTTGATTCCGACTCCAATGGAAATTGGAACGTACCCCGCCCGTTTCCTTCCCATGTTATAGTCTTGCAAAAGAGATAGCATCGTAATTGCGGTTTGAATTGGATCATCAGCACTTCGATTGAACAGTGCCATGATCGAATCTCCAATAAATTTGTCAATAAACCCATGATTTTCTCTCACCAATGGTCCCATTTTATTCAAATAAGAATTGATGAAACGAAAATTTTCTTTGGGTGTCATACTTTCTGAAAGTGATGTAAACGATCGAATGTCTGAGAAAAGAACAGACATGTTTTTTTGTACTTGATCTCCTAACTGCACATCTAAAATACTTTCTTTATTCAAAATTTGTAGAAACTCATGAGGTACAAAACGTTGATAGGCTGTGCTGAGCTCAGTGACATGAGTGTACAGCCTGGCATTTTCAAAATGATTGGAGAGGGATTTGGTGATGTTTTCCAGCAGTTGAAAATCACTTTCTGTGAATGGAGCTTCGAGGGAATATTGAGATATTGTGACTAGACCCGTAGTTTTGCCCCGAGCAATCAAAGGCATCACGATTTGCTGTACACATTCACGGCCGTAGTGAAGTTTTTTTGTGTCCTGATTTTGAAAAGCAGCCAGTTCTTGGCAATCAATAATCTTTCCTTGCTGAGAAGTAACAACATCATAAGTATACAGTTTGTCAGAAGAAATTTCGATTTCAAAGGTTTTTACATAATCTGGGTTCAACCCATAGTGGGCATAAAACACAAAAGAATTGCGACGGTCGTGAAGTAGTAAAATGGAACCTGAACCTTCTTTACGTATTGCCTGGACTGCCTGATCAATGAATTTACTGGCAACTTGCTGCAAGTTCAAGGTTGAGGCCACATATTTGCTGATCTCATTGAGTTGAATTAATCGGGATTGTGCCCCCTGAAGCTCTTGATTGAGTTCTTTCAGTTCCTGATTCATTTGTTGCAAAGATTCGTTTTGCTCTTCTAATTTCTTCTCCTGAAAGAAACTGCGAATTGCTTCCTGTACCGTTAAAATTAGATCGTTCTCTTCCCATGGTTTGGCAATATAACGATAAAGTTTTGCTTGATTGAGTGCATTTCCTATGGCTTCGGTACTTGCTTGCCCCGTCAATAAGATCAGGAGGGTTCTTGGGAAGCGTTGATAAATCTCAATCAGCAGTTCATCTCCTTTCATGTTGGGCATGATTTGATCAGAGATGAGTAGTGGGACTTCTATTTCCTCTTCCTGCAATTCGTCAAAAATTTCTAATGCTTCTTCTCCACTTGCTACGGTTTCAATACTGTAATCAGTTCCTAAGTGGCGTTTGAGCTGCGCTTTGAGACTTTTCAAGATGATTTTTTCATCATCTACACAAATAATGGTTGGTTTGGGCATATTACTTTTCTACTGTTTCTGGGCTAAGTCCAGGAAGAGTTACTCTAAATTCAGTTCTTCCTGGAATACTGTCTACTTCGATAGTTCCCTGGTGTTTATCAATGATTTTTTTACAAATATCCAGCCCCAATCCGCTCCCTTCCCCCGCAGGTTTTGTGGTAAAAAAAGGTTCAAAAATACGGGATTTGATGTCTTCCGGAATGCCGCGTCCACTATCAATGATTTTCACTTCGATGAATGTTTCCTGTTGCGACACTTCAATTTTCAAAGAACCCTGGTGATCCATTGCTTGAATTCCATTATGAATCAGGTTAGTCCATACCTGGTTCAATTCATCCGGGTAACAAAGACAGGGCAGTAGTTTTTCAAAGTGTGTTGTTAATTCAATTCCCTGTTTCAATTGGTGCTGGTACAAAGTCAATACGGTTTCAATACCATCTACAATATCAGCGGGTATCATGTCTCCAGTCTGGTCATGATGTGCAAATTTTTTCAAAGCAAACACGACTTTGGAGGAGCGTTCAACGGCAGTATTGATATACTGACTATTTTTTTGGAGTGCAGAAAGATTGTAAGCCGATTGCAAGATGAGCGGATTATTTAATTGGAACAATGACAAAAAAGGTTCAATGGTTTCATAGATGCCCATGTCAACCAGCGTATCGGCTACTGTGTCGGCATCTTCAATTTCTTCAGACTCCAATTGTGCAATGAAAGCACGTTTACGTTTCCTCTCTTCTCTTTCCGTTAAATTTTGCGGGGATTCCTGTGCGGTTTGCAAAAGTTTGAAAAAGATTTCCAACTGATCAGAAGATAATGTTTGAAACAGTGTGGGAAGCTGCTGCAAGGTTTCGCTCAAGAAGCTTTCAATATTGCCAATCGACGCTCGGATTACCCCCAGCGGTGTGTTGATTTCATGAGCCACACCAGCAATCAGTTGTCCAAGTGCAGCCATTTTTTCTGATTCAATCAATTGACGATGGGCTTCCTGCAACTGCTTTTCCTGCTCACGGCGTTCTTGTGCGTCAAGTAGTGATATGTAGGTCATGCCAATATGCAATGCATACACAGAACCGAGGGCTGTCACCATCGTTTGATCTTTTTCACTGATGGTTCCCATCGCTAATAACAACCCCCCAATTTTCCGGTCTTTGACAGAGATGGGTAGAAAAAAGAGCAGTTCTGGTTCATCGTGAAAGAGCCATTGGCAGAGGGGGTCGTCTAGTGCTTCTGGGTTTTCCCAGGGACGAACGAACCAAGCGGTTTTCTTCTGTTGAAGTATCTTGCTCAATCGTGCATTGCACCCTGTATATAGCTCTTTTGTAGGCTCTGAAAATTTTCCTTTCTCAAAGCGGCCAATCAGCTCAAATTCTCCACTTTTACCATGAATTAAAATGCAAATGCGTCGGAATGGCATAATCCAACGTGCATTCTTACAAACCGTTGGCCAAAAGGTATTGAATTGTTCACAGGCTGAAAAAGCCAGAATGGCCTCATACAGAGTTCCTAGCGTAAGACTGCTGACAGAAACTTCAAAACCATCGGCGCGACTTCCCCCTAATACCCCATCTGTTCCCATAAAAACTACTCTCCATCAAAAGAAATTCCGCTCATATCAGACCAGGTGTTGATAAAGTTGGTATAGGCTACTGTCATGATAATTTCCAGTATTTCACCATCACCTAAACCAAATTCACGAAGTTTTTCGACATCTTCATCCAGAACAGATTGGGGGGACTGGGCTGCTTTCAAGGAAAATTCCAGAACTGCACGCTGAATCGGATTGACCTTGCTGAGATTGCGTTGTGTCAGTCCATCAATGACTGCTTGTGGAACATCGCTTTCTTCCAACATCTTACGATGTGCCGCAGTACAATAGCGACAGTTATTTTGCATAGAAATGATGGTCATGATCATTTCTTTTAAAGAAGATGGCAATTCTCCTTGTGTTGCAATGCCTTTACCCAGTTTCCAAATGGATGCCAGGATATCTGGTCGTTCTCCCTGTGTTGTAAACCAGTTGGGGGGAATAGCTGCCTCGCTCTCCCGATATCCATGATTGACGATATCCTCATATAATGCTTTCAATTGTGGATTGTTGGAAGAGTCCAGAATTTCTGAAAAACGCGGCATGATTCTCCTTTCTGCAGAATATTATTCACCATCTATTGCGACTTTGGTCATATCAGCCATCGAGTTGGTAAAGTTAGACCAGCCAGCCATCATGACTGTTTCCATGATTTCTCCATCACTGAAACCAAACTCGCGCAATGCTTCAAAGTCGTCGTCTGTCACAGATTGTGGATTTCGTGCTGTTTTGAGGGCAAATTTGAGAATAGCTCTCTGTGGGGGAGGGACTTCACTCAATTCTGGATCACTGGCACAACTCTCGACTACTTCTGTAGGCACCCCCATAGATTCCAAAGCTTTTGTATGGAATAAAGAGCAATAGCCACAGTTATTCTGCATGGCACAGGTCATGGCAATCATCTGTTTTACGGTAGGAGGTAACTCACCTGCCATAACTATTCCTTGCGTGAAATTCAGATAGGCCATTAACAGGTCAGATCTTTCTGAAAGAGCAGTCAGAAAATTAATAGGGACTCCTTCTTCTGAACCTGCCATCCCCATTTCTAATGCTATTTTATAGGCAGCTTCCAGATCTGGATTATCGGAAGGGTCTTTGATTTGGTTGAATCGTGACATCGCTTTCTCTCATGGGTTAGCTGGTTTTAGCTCCAGATAATTCTTGTGACGCGGGTTTCTTCCTGGAACTGAAAGAACTATGATAGTAATTAGTTCTCATGTTATGTAAATTGAGATATAAAGTCATCAAAAATTTTAACAGGTTGACTCTCCTTACCTCATTTCAAGTACTCTCTTCTGGTCCTTTACTTTGAAGTTAACTGAACAATACCGATCCAATCCTCCGGCACACCATTTACCATAAAATCAGCAGCTTTTTTTAGATATAACCTGGCTACGGCATCATCCGGGTTCACTTCAATAATTCGACTGAAGTGTACTGCGGACTCAGCAAATTTTTGCTTGCGATAAAGCTCTAGTCCGGTTTCAAAATCATTTGCGGTTTGGAGCTTCAAACTCAAGGTTGTATCGCTTTCCCCTGCTAATATTTCAAACACGGAAACGGGTTCTTGTTTGCCCTTTACTTGAACAGTATCCAGAAAACGGGTGTGATATTGCTGAGGGTTTTTTAGAATGAACATTGTTTGTTCACTAATGATGATGGATGCCCCATATAACTTGGTTAAATCTTCCAATCGAGAAGCTAGATTAACCGCATCAGAAATAACTGTTCCTTCTATACGTTCAGTTTCACCCACAGTTCCTAACATAACTCGTCCAGTATGTAACCCGATTCCAATCTCAATTGGAAATTGGTTTGTTTGAGAACGATGCTTGTTGTATTCGGCCAGTGCCTGTAACATCCCAATAGCCGCCTGCACAGCATCATCCGCACCCTTCGGAAAAAGGGCCATAATGGCATCTCCAATGTATTTATCGACAAATCCATTATGTTGTCGAATAACCGGACTGACTCGCTGAAAATAGGCGTTAATAAAGTTGAAATTTTCTTGCGGCGTCATTTGTTCTGATAATGAAGTAAATCCACGAATGTCAGAGAACATGATGGTCATATCCGTTTGGGTTTGCTCACCTAATTGAACATCAAGAATGTTCTCACGATTAATGAGTCGCAAAAAGGTCATCGGGACAAATCGACTGTAGGCCACATTTGTTTTTTGCAAATCTGCGTTGGTCTGAGCGAGTTCTGCCGTTCGTTGTGCTACCCGTACTTCTAACTCCTGATTGATATGTTTTTGTTGTTCAAAGAGACGACCAATTTCAATAGCTCCTGAAATTTGCCCCGAAATCGTCTCGGCCAGATTGACTTCCGTTGCGGTCAATTTGCGATCTAGCTGCTCAAAATCAATTCCAATGGTTCCGATAACATCACCCCGTGACAAAAGAGGTACGATTAACAACGACTCGGTCTGCCTGGCTCGTAATAAATCATGAATAGTTGCCGTTAGTGGATTGATTTGAGCATCGGGAATAAGGAGAGGTTGTTTGGTCTCTAAAACTTGTAAAGTTGAAGGATTATCAGTAACTGGAATTTCGCTGCCAACAAAGCCTGATTCACCTTCATTTAGATAATCAGTCACGATTGTCAATTGTGTTTGCGCCTCATTTAGTAAAGCAATTGCGCAACTGCGTGCCTGAAAAATCTGCACCATCGCTTCTGCAACTTTTTCAAGGGCCGTTGGCAGGTCCGTGATTGTGGCCAAAGTCTGATTAATCTGATTAAGCAGGGCCAGTTCTTCAGCCCGTTGCTTGAGAGCCTCTTGGGCTTGCTTCCGTTCGGTAATATCAAGCATCACCCCTTGAAAGTGTACTTCATTTTGATGAACAACTGGGGCTGTATAGTCTTCTACCCATCGATATTTTCCATTACGATCTTTGATGCGAAACGTGATATGAGTAGATCGGCTGGTTTCGCGAGCTTGGGCTAGGCTTTGCATTAGCTTAGGTACATCATCAGGGTGATATAAATCAAAGGGATCGATACGTCCTTCGAGGAAATCTTCACTGCTATAGCCGGAGATTCTTTCAGCCCAGTTGTTGATATATAATACGGTATGTGCGTCATTATCCCGCGTTAGATATACAACTCCAGGTAAATTGTCGGCTAAAGTTCGAAATCTCTGCTCATTTTCTTTCAGGGCTTGTGCGGCTTTTCGACGTTCTGTGATATCGTAAATCATCACAATCAGTGCATCTTGTTGAGCGTAGATCATTGGCTGAATGGATAATGTAACCCAAACGGGTTTACCATCTGTTCGTTTGAGTTGTAGTTCAAAGTTGTGCACAGCACCCTGGGTTTGCAATTGAGCTAACAAGCGATCACGATCAGCCTGATTGTAGTAATCCAGAGTATGGGTGCCGATAAGTTCTTCAGCCGGCACCCCCATTAACTTGCCTGTATGGTGGTTGACGTATAGGAGTTGGCTATCAGTCAAACGGCTAATTAACATGGGGATAGGGATTGCATCAACGATGGCTTGGAAACGCCCCTCACTTTCTTTGAGGGCCATCTCTGTTCGTTCCAACTCTGTCTCATCCTGAACAATCTGCTGACGCAAATCTGTGACTTCTTGACGTAGCTTGTTCAGTTTATCAATCAATACTTCCTTAGAGGTTTGATGATCGTTCATGAAGTGTCCTGGGAGCCCGCTCGTTAATCCATGGGATAATCTTTTTCGCGCCAGGCATTGATACCGGCACGCATCCAATAAATATTAGTGTATCCCATTCTGATCAAGGCTAGACTAGCCTTGGGGGACTGAAATCAGGTAGGCGCGTTACAATAGACCACAATTTTATCATGTTGTTTGATGTCGTTCAAAAAGGAGCATTTTTTTAAATACTGAATGGATAATTGTATTGCATCTTCAGACAGTGAACGATCGAGATTGACAGGGCAGGAATAGGCTTCGGGCAAGTGCCCACTCTGATATTGCGAGGGTTTACGAGCATCCAGCAAAGTGAATTCGATGCCTTCGTCGAGCCATTTTTTCACCAGGTCGATCTTAATGAGTTTCACCCCTGGTATATGGCTGGGGATTGGTTCGGCAATCAATGAAACAGGCAGCACCATCAAGCCGATTATCAAAATTCCTATCCATTTTTTCATCTGGCCTCCTTTTGAAATCTATTTATTTTTGCCCCAGAATCACTGCCCCATTCCAATCGTCAGCAGGTGGATTGGTTTTGTAATGGAGTGCTCGTTTTAAGTACATTTGAGAAACAGAATCATCTGGAAAAATATGCAAACATTGCTGGAAACATTGAATCGAATCATCCCACTGCCGCATATGGTAACCTGCCAATCCCTCGCTATAGAGAGGCATCATCTCTTGTTTCCAATCACGAATGTTATCAGAGTTGTGGTTGAAGATCTCGTAGATTCGAATCGGTTCTTCTTTTCCTTTGACACTGACAAAGTCCAGTTCCCGTAACAGATACCTTGGATCATCGGCCAATAAATCATGAACATTGGAAGAAATGATGATTTGAGATGCATACTGCTTGGTCAAGCCTTCTAAACGGGAAGCTAAATTGACCGAATCTCCCAATACGGTGGAATCCATCCGATCTTCGGAACCAATGGTTCCGATCACGACAGGACCACTGTGAATGCCAACACCTATAGAAATGGGAGCATAACCTGTTTTTTGACGATGTTGATTGTAGAGTTGTAATTCATCAAACATCGACAGGGCGGCATTGACGGCATGGGTTTCTGTGTTGATGGTAGAATGGGGTTGATCAAATAATGCCATGATCGCATCTCCAATGAACTTATCAACAAAGCCATGATGTGCAACAATGGGACTGCTCATGCGTTTGAGGTAAGCATTGAGAAAATTGAGAATCTCTTGAGGCGTCATGGTCTCGGACAAGGAAGTGAAGGAGCGCACATCAGAAAATAAAATAGTGATGTTGTCACTTTCCGCAGTTCCCAGTTTGATGCTGTCAATTCCTTGCTTAGCAATGCGTTGCAAAAATTTTTCAGGAACAAATTTCTGGAAGGTATTTTTCACCTTTTCCAATTCTCCATATAATTTGGACAGATTGGTATTTGCATTGGCAAGGGAATGCTCGGATTCTTCCAGTTTTTGAATTTCTCGACGAATGACCTGACTCATTTTCAGTAAAGTGACCATTAGAATCACAATGGCCATGATTTGTATGATCGAAATTCCAGTATTGGTGAGACTGGTAAAAATTTTTTCCCGGCCATCTTTGATGACCAGAAAACTTTCGGATTCATCGAGGCCGCCAAACAATGGCACAGGGATTTTAAAAACAAAATACCCATCTTGAATGTCCAGTTGGCCCTCAAAGTTGGTACGGAACGACAACCGATCCAATTTTCCTGATTCACGCATACCTGGAGAAACCAATTGCAGGTCTTTATAAATCACCAGATCCGCATCACTGGCTTCCAGGGTTTCTTGCAAAAGCTGTTGAAATTCAATGCCGATCCGTGAAAAATAATACTCTTTTGGGTTGAAATGGGCGAAAATTCCAAAAAGGTGAGGGGCTCCGTTCTCATCTTTTTCGACACCAAAGAGTCCTTTTTTCTCCTGACGTGCTTGGGACAACATCATACTGGGAATGTCCTGCTGCTGAAATCCTTCTGCGTTTTGTCTCCAAATGATATGTCCCTCAAAGAGCAGATCAAAAATTTTGACATGTTTGTTTTTGCCAATGAAATAACTGTAAGAAGCAATGGCTTCATCAGCAACATGCTTCTGAAACAGTTCATTCAATTGTTGAGGGCTATGGTCTTCAGAATTGACCCCTAATGATTTCTTTGCACAACGTTTGAGTTGCTTTGTTTTGTCAGAAAGGAATTGAATGTAGCACTTGGTCACCTGGAGGTAGTTTCTATTGCGGGCTAGTGCCTCCTTGAGGAAGCTCAGTTCTTGAATATGCAAATCTACTGTTGTTTGCAGTGTGTTTTTCATCACTGCCTGACTTTCCAGTAATTCATTTTGGAACTGATTGTAACCCCACCACGCCATACCAAGATTGATGCCGATTAACAGGAGAATGAACAGACCAATTAGAAGAGCGAGTCCTGATGTTTGATAACCTTGTAACGTGGTGACAATACCTCGTTTCACAATGAATTCCTTTGGCGATGGTGGGGGATGAAACGCTGCTCTCACATTCCTGAGCAAGCGTTTCAATGGTCAGCAGCATAAAGTCTTATTCCAATGGATAACCTTTATCCTTCCAGACGTTGAACCCCATCCGCATCCAATGAACATTGGTGTATCCCATTTTTATTAAAGCCAAACTGGCTTTTGGAGATTGAAATCAGGTGTCAGCATTACAATAAGCAACAATTTTATCTGTTTTCGCCAGTGATTTTAGGGGCTCACATCGCTCTAGAAAGACGACCGCTTTTTCGATCACTTCTTCTGACAAGCCACGGTCCGTATTAACCGCACATAGCTCAGCGCTGGGAATATGGGATTCTTCGAAATCCGTTTGTTTGCGAGTATCCAAAATGAAAATATCTTCTTCCATGTCGAGCCATTTCTTC
>JANQHV010000502.1 GCA_028282505.1 SAR324 cluster bacterium
ATGGAGCTTATCAGAAATTTCATCAGCAAACCGATATCCAGGTCCTCCAGTGCCAGTCCCTTCAGGACATCCACCCTGGATCATGAAGTTACTAATGACGCGGTGGAAATTTAAACCATCATAGAATTGTCCTTCAATCAGAGAAATGAAACTTCCCACAGTATTAGGCGCATCATCTTCAAAAAGTTCTAAGCGGATGTCACCTTTCTCTGTTTCAATACAAACGATTGGCAATCCTTCTTCTACGATTTCAGGTGTATTTTCTTGTGTTTCTGATTCCATATTTTCCTCATTTGTTTGTGATTTTTCATCGGCTGTTTCCTCTGTAACAGCATTTGCCACTTCCGTGTCTTTGGACTCTTCATCTATGATAATGGCTTCTTCCACATCATCAGACTCTGCCTCCACGATTTCACCATCTACTATTTCATCTGCACCTTCCTTCATGTTGAGAGCTTCTGCAAAAGCAGAAGGATCGCCCAAACCTAAGGAAGAGAAGTCAAAATTGCTAGAGCCACTTTCTGCATTAACCCACCGCCCATTCTCAAAAAAGAACAATTGTGCAATGCCACGAAAGGGAGAATATACTTTGAAGTAAGAATCTTCATCTTCCCCTTCAATGGTAATTTCTGAATCTGTTTCGTTGATGAGTTTGCCTGAATACTTGACTTCCAGTGTTTTAGAAAAAGTAAGCTGTTTATCTTCAATTTTCATGTATCCTCTTTCAAATGAATAGTAAGTAAGGTAAGAATGGCAGCAGTCTGTCACGAGATTAAAGAGAGTGGAGGTGCTCAAAGCACCTACCGCAAATAATACAGGTGTGGCGTGAAATGGTCTACAACGTACCGCTCGTCAATGTTTTTAAGCGATCCACCGCATGAATCGGCGCATTAGGACCTGACATGAATGGTGTGATGGCTGAATAAACCATACGTTGCTTCTCTAGAAGTCCTTTGCCTTCAAATAAGGCTGAAATGACTGTGATTTCAAAATGATTTCCGTTGCTTTGCACCTGAACCTGAGATTCAGGAATTGCCGTTTGAATTGCTGTTGTGACTTGTTCTTCAATAGATTCACCCGACCATGATGGTACACTCATTTGAACTTTCCCTTTATATAGATGTGAATTAAGAATAGAAAGAGAGTTATTTCCAGGCTGGTGGCATGGCTGCCACGTCTTCTGGTGGTTCATACATGAAGGACGTTTTGCATCCGCAAGAGCCCTTTGCTCCGGGATTATTGAATTTCAACCCTCTATCCATGAGACTGTTACTCCAATCAATTTCGGTTCCCTTAATGTAAAGATGACTTTTCTTATCGGTGAGAATTTTCAATCCCTCTGACTCAAATTCTAAGTCAAACTTGCGTTTTCTAGCATCAAACTCAAACGTATAGGTAAAACCAGCACATCCCCCTCCTTTAATACCTACTCGAATACCAACTTCTTCAGGAAGGTTTTGTTCTGTCATGATTTTCTTTATTTCTTTTGCCGCTGTGGGAGTTAAAGTAATCATAAATTTTCTCTCATTACACCAGATTCCGTTGGCATGGGCTACGCTCATGCTTATCCATTTTATTTGCTAAACACTAAACTTTGATTTTATCAGAAATTATAGACACTGTCTATGAAATATAAAGTTTTCACATAAAGCAAGACCGCTTCAATTGAGCCCTCTCACGACAATTGATTAACATTGTTTATTTTGATAAGTAAAGTATAGATAGACACTGTCACTTAATTGAAAATGAAAAATTAAGAATGACCTCAATGATGCTCTTGACCTAATACCAGAAGCATATTATACCAACTCTTAAAAAGATAACATTACCTATAAAATCATCACATTTCATTGATGGGAGGGATCGTGTTGTACCAAAGAATTAAAAATATCCTTAGTGCTTTTGCCATAATTTCCTTATTAGGGGCCTTGGTGGGTTGTACAGAAAAAGTACCTAGGACGCATTATTATTTTATAGAGGCTCCTTCTCATGCTTTATCTAAAAAAGGAGAACAAACAAAATACCCTGCTTTGTTATTGTTCAAAAAAGTAACGAGCATGTCTCCATACAACACAGTCAATTTTGCTGTGAAAATACGCCCATCTGAAATAACATTTTACAACTACACCAAGTGGGTCTCTCCCCCTCATGAATTGTTGTATCATTATTTTCTGAAATCAATCACTTTCAGTCAATTAGTAGAGCTTTCAACCAGCCGTGCCGGGCAACAAGATGTCTATCATTTAGAAATGGAAATTCAGGAATTTGGGCAAAAACTGGAAAAGAATCGTCCTTATGCCGGAATATCTCTCTTTGTTGGAATAAGGCATGCAAGTTCAAAAACCTATGACTGGTATACAGTATATCACTTCCAGGAGTCTGCTCAATCAGAAGAACCGTATCATATTGTCATCGCTTTAAACCAAGCGATAGAAAAAATAAATCGCAAACTTTTAAAGGACTTGGACACTTTTTTTGCAGCCGAATACTCAAAATAGCCTTTAATCAGCGAACTTTGTATGTATCTTGTATATTTATGCCTGACTGGTGTCATTTCATAAAAATATAAAAGCCCAGTCACTGTCGTGGAAAGAGAAAGGAGAATATGTCAAATCAATATAGTGAACTCATTTCAGATTTTTTAGAAAATTGTGGAGAAGCGGACAAAGGATTTGTCAATGAAACCGAATGGTGGATTATTAATGGTTCGGTCAAAGTTCAGATCTTTTTAACCTCAGAGGAAGAAGACGCTGAGTTGATTGTTGCTGCCAATATATGCCGCCTGGAAAAAGAGGTTCCAGCAGTATATAAGTATGTCTTGCAATTAAACGGAAGTTTTAAGTTGAAGGGCGCATCCTTTGGCATTCGGAATCAGCAACTGATTCTTAGTTTTGTTCGCCCGGTTGAAGGCCTGGACCCCGAAGAGCTAGAATGGATGATTGCTTGCATTGCCATTCTTGCAGATGAATATGATGACTTTTTGATTGGCAAATTCGAAATAGGGTAATTCCAAAACCAACACACATCTTCTGCCAAATTTTCATCACAGCCATTCATTAATACAGAAAGGGTCGATCCATGCAATGGGTCACGAATAAATACTATCCACTGCTTGAAGCACAAACGGGGGCAACACCGGTCATTTCTTCTCTATTGCATGCTTATCCGCTGACAGGATCTTGTCTGGAAATTTTAGGAGATAAGCTTCTCAAAACCATTGAGTTCGGTTTTTTTACGACAGGGACTGAAATCATTCGACAGGGAGAATCAGGGAAAGACCTCTTTTTGTTATGCCGTGGTGTGGTAGATGTTGTGGTCAATGGTCAAATGGTTGTGGAAATGGAATCCCCTGCCCTGCTGGGAGACAAAGCCATTGTTGAACCTCAATCCAAACGTTCTGCAACGATTCGTGTTGGAAAAGGAGAAGACGTGTTGGTGATTAAAATTCCGATGGGACTGTTTATCCGGAATTTTAATGACTCCTCCATTCCTGATCAAGAATTTAACCAGGAACTTAGTATTTTTTGCAACGTTTTTCTAGGCATTCAAGAACGGCTGTTCCACTATATCTATTTGCAACAAAATCTTTGGGAAGAGGTCAACACCACCCTGAGTCTGCTCAATGGCCAGTTAATTGCTAAAAGTCTGGACAATAAAAAAGACATGAATTGGGAAGACCAGATATGGAACGTTGCTAAAGAATATCTGGCTAAAAATATTAAATTCGCATTACCCGATAATATTCCACTCAATGCGAGCACATTTCGGGATATTTTATGGCAAATTGTGGAGAAAAAATTTCCCCGGAACGCCTTCAAAGGAAAAGATGCTGAATACTTGGCAAACAAACATTTACTGATGAGAAGTTGGCTCACTCAGGTTGGAGAGAGTATTGCAAAAGAGTTACCACCGGAAAAACTTCCGTTTCATATAGATGATATTGAACTGTTCAATCCACGCAACTATCACATGAGAATGAGCAAATTGCTCCGTAGTGCAGAAAAGAAATTTCCCACTAAACAAACCGGTTCAACCACTGTTTTAGAAAACAAACCGGTGACCATCCCATCGATCAGTAGTTTTTTTGGGAAAGGAGACCGCTCCAACGAATTTCAAATTAAGCGTTATTTTTCTTCTTTTGAGAAAATTTTTTCCATTAAACATCCCAAACGCATGATGTCTCAAATTGGCCAACGGACGGCCTTGATTACAGCGGAGTGTGAAAACCAGTTCAACGCTTCTGTGGCTACCATGCAAAAGTTTTTAGAAAAAGCAAAAAGCAAATCCATTGCTCCAGCTCCCAAACAAGAAGTGGATACCGAAGCCATCAACCGCCAGTTGAACAAACACATCAGTTCTTTGTTGCGGGGATTTGTTGCGTATAATCGACAGCCTCATATGATCGCAGACAAACACCTGGGTGAAACCCTGTATGTTCAGGGGCTGGTTCCTACTATTGATGAACTCATCAAGTGTTCTGCTGCCCGATCAACAAGGGCTGAATTGGATCGAGCCTTTCAGTTTTTGCAAAAAACGTTTATCAAAGGCGATCTGCCTCCTCGTTTCATCAAGCGCAATTTGTTTATCTGCGAATCCAATCAATCCGATGTGATTCCTTACAAAGAATTAAAAAAGCACTATTGGATGCCAATTTCAGAAGGAATTCGGCTCATGAATCATTTAGAACCCTTGACAATCCTCGAACCAGGAATACTGATCGGTGGTCCTGGATGGGAACGTGAACAACTCGATGCTGAGGAGGAAGGGGATAATTTTTATCTCCAAATGCCCGAACGTCGTCAAAACTCCGCAGGAGACAACACGTTTTTACTATTTCTTTTTCCGTCTACAGAATTTGGTTGGGAACTCGATCATCAAGCACCTCCTGAACGATTTCTCAAAGAATATCTTCCCGCCATGCAGTGGTTGATCAATCAACACATTGAATACCTGTCTACACTCTTGAAACAAAGGGACCATGATTTCCAGCAATGGTTTGAAATTGTACAAATCGTCCATTTAGAAAAAATGATCAAAGAGTTTGAAAACACCCAAACCCTCTTAAAACCACAACAAGTCCAGAACATTAGTAACTTGCTGAATACAGCCATTGGGTTGAAGCTGGATGCCAACACCAAAGTGTACTCCAGTCAACTGTCTAAAAAGATTTATAACCATATTCTACGCAAAATGAGCGAAGATTACCCACAAATGGCTTTAGAAGAAAGGAGCAACAAATCCTACACAAAGTGGAGATTTGTGCTCAGTGATATCATCAAAGACTTGGATCAGTTTGGGTCAGGAAAAGATGATGCAGGTGTTTACACACCCAAGCCGGTTTTCGATATTATCAGCACAGAATTGCAATATTTGGCCGCAACTTATTTGGGAGAGCAGAACAACAAATACACTCAAATCTCCGAACAAAATCCTAATTTTAATTTTGCAGGCATGATTCAATCAGTATCAGATATTGGTTCACAAAAGAAAGTCGCAATTTTCCGGTTGGCTACCAAAATATTTGAAGAACATGTTTGCCAATTGTTACAAGAAGCCAAAGAATCGCGTATGCGTTTGGAAAAGATGAAATCGCAACGCCCACAAACCGGAGGAGAAGCAGACAAGCTAGAAATGATTAAGGAAGAAATAGAGAAACTCACACAAATACTCAAGCCAGCTCACTAATCTTTAAACAAAAACAATTTATTTCCATTGAACCAGATGATGATCACTATTATCCTTAATTTTCAAACAACCTTAATTCAACATACTATTAAGAGACGGAAGTGAATATGAAGCAGCAGCATTTCTGGAAAATCATATTGGGTGGACTGATTGGTATCTCACTTCTGACCATTTGGGGGTGTTCCGATCTCATTTCAGAAGATGAAGATTCCGCTTGTAAGGGTGCACTGAGTGATCGAGACTATGACACGGCTATCTCCAAATGCTCGGATCGGGCAGACTTAGCAGCAGCTTACATGGGAAAAGCCGGATACGATATTATCAATCTACTGGAATCTTCTGAAAATAAAATAAAGGCCATCACAGATACCAGTGCCACTGACGTATTAGGTACTGAAAATGTAGGATTTGCTTTCAGCATCAACGCATTGAGGCTGAGTGAGAAGGATATTCCTGATGAATCACAACGGGAAGCAGCCATGGAAACAGCCAAGGAAGCTCTGGAGGAGGTAATTGATCTTTATGAAAATGCTAGCAACCAGTCGAATACCGAATTGGTTTTAGAAACATTTGCGACCATGTTTGCTGTAAGCCTCGAAATGGTGCTTTTGCTGGACATAGGCATTGCAACCACCCTTTCGATTTCCGACTCCAGTCTTGCAGCAACCCTGGTAGCCAGCACAGGAAAACACCTGATTACTGATGATAGCTCTATCCCTTCTAATTTCGTCGATACAACAAGTCTTGCAGATAGCACAAACACCGTAGGCGTGGTCATGAAAAAATTAGATGGCCGGATTTGGGCAAAAGAACAAAATTTAGCTCTATTCTATGACTCCTTTAACCTTTCTGCAGCATCACAACTGGCTCTCGGCACCAGTGACAGCACACTGAATATGTACGGCAATTTAAATTCAGTATGCCGCAGTTTCAGCGATACCAAAACATCGGATGACCCCCCTGGTCGAGGTGTACTAGCTTTGATTGGCAAATTGTCAACAGCTGCCGCAAAATTCGCATCAGCTTTTTCAGGTTCGGATTCTGATGCTGCATTAGAAGTGGATAGTTTGGAAAGTACCGTCAATGATTTAGAAACGACGATTAATGCAGCATGCGAATTGAAGGATGCGCTGACGGAAATCTGAAGAATGTTGGGCACTCTTATTTAACAAACCCTTCCTCAATTTAAAATTTGATGCGTCATATAAGAAAACACGTTTTTGTGTTTTTGAGTTTAACCTTCCTCTGGCTTTTTGGAATTCTCCCTAAATTTTTGCTCGAATATGAATGGCACCGTCTCTTTTATCTTTCCACCCTAATCTGTAGTGTGAGTATGGTATGGAGCATTGTTTACACGGGAGAAATGCTCCGGCATCTCATAAAGCATCACTGGATAAAAAATTTCTACCCCGGCATGAACTGGGTGATTTCCCAAATTTTGGGCATTGTTTTATTTGGCAATGTCGCCATCATAGGGGCTGTCCTTTTTATTGCCAATCCTTTGATCTATAAATTATTTTTTACGGTCACTGTTATCTCTGCTACTTTCTTTGTCGAACCAAAACAATTAACACTTCCTTTTCGCCGGCTCTATCGATTTTACCAGCAACAGACCGTTCCCCGCTGGATCTGGTGGTTACCCATACTCACTTTTGGTTTCCGATATCTGACCACATTCCTGCCTATCAACGGCACAGAGCAGCTCCACAATACGCTTCCCTTTGCCAAATATTTATTCAGGGGTATTGATTTCAATCAATATAATCTGGATACACATTTCTTATTATTAGGGATCTACGAAACCTTTGGTGTTTTCATTCACGCCTTCTTCATGAATGATTTTTTCTACCATATTGTTGCACAGCAAATTACGTTTCTCCTCACAATTGGCGGGATGGTCTTATTTCTGGGAACAATTCCCTGGATATTGCGAAAACTGCCAGGATTGGCCATATGTCTCTTAGCCTGGCCAACCATGTTGAATTTTGCCCCAACTGACACGATTGCCTTCAAACCAGACTGGCTTGGCGTCATCGCTTCAGCGATTGCCACAATAGCACTCCTGCGGCAATGGCTGAGCCCCTATCCTGCTACCCAAAAAGCTTGTATGATAGCCGTCGTCATGTTCTCCTCTTTTGCCATTAGTTTCAAATTGACAGCCCTACCTTATGTCATGTTTTTACTGCCCATGACTGTCTTATTATCGGTCAAACAGCAAAAAAAACTTCTGTTCCTCCATGCTTCCATGCCTGTCTTATTCTTACTTCTATGCCTACCATTTTTAGGAAAAAATATTCTTTGGTTAGGAAATCCCGTATTTCCAGGATTCCAACACATATTCCCGAAACTGGAACGGTTGGCAGACACCATGACCTTCAACACGTTTCAAATCAATAAAAATACACAAAAACTTCCAGAATTCATAGACTATCTGTACGGTTATTTTCGGTTTTGGAAGTATCATCCAGAATTCCTTGTACCTCTTGTTCTACTCACAGTTTTACTCAAGAAACGAGTGTGGAATGAAGTAGCGCTGACCATACTGGGATTCTTCTGTTTGTATATTACTTTCATGTCATTCTATTTTTATCCTGGTATTTACCAAAGATATGTGGCTTTTGCTTATATCCTTCTCATCATGTTTAGTGTTTTTGTGTTTCTAAAGTTTTACCAGCATAAACCGAATCAATGGACACGCAGAGCTCTTATCTGTTTTGCTTTGTTGATGGCCACTCATTCTTATGCTGATGCCAACCTGCAAAGAGCACTACCCCTATGGTGGACCGGAATTT
>JANQHV010000560.1 GCA_028282505.1 SAR324 cluster bacterium
GGGCCTCACGTGGCACGAGGGAAGCCATCGATCAGCGGGATGGTGGTGTTGTGTTGCGTGGTATGGACATCCAAAAGGCTTTGACCAATGTGAATGAAATAATCGCCCCCACATTGGTCGGCCAATCTGTGGGAGAGCAGGCGGCCATAGATTCAGCGATCCTGGCACTGGACCCATCACCGTTGAAAGAAACGCTTGGTGGGAACGCAACGGTTGCTGTGTCGCTGGCTGTGCTGCATGCTGCCGCTGCCGCAGAATCGAAACCACTTTGGCAACACATCGCAGACCATTATCAAAGAACACCTTCTATTCCGTTACCAGAAATCCAAATTTTTGGTGGTGGCGCTCACGCAGAACGTCGTGTGGATATACAGGATTTTATGATCATGGTGCCGAGTGCAAAAAACTTTGATGAAGTCATGGAAATCACCAATGAGGTTTATTTTGCGGCTGGTGCTATTATGGCTGAGAAGGGACGTCTGGCTGGAATAGCAGATGAAGGTGGTTGGTGGCCTGTATTTGACAGTAACGAAGAGGCTTTGGAAACTTTGGTGGCTGCGATTGAAAAAGCTGGTGAGAAACCTGGCGAACGAGTTGTGATTTCTTTGGACATTGCGGCTTCAGAATTTGGCAAAAATGGCAGGTATCGTCTCGCCCTGGAGGATCGTGAAATGGACACAGAAGCACTGATTGATATGCTTGGAAAGTGGATTGATGCGTATCCGATCATATCTATCGAAGATCCGGTAGGAGAAGATGATCATGAAGGAATGCGGGAGTTCACTCACAGGTTTGGGGATAAAGTGCAGATCATCGGTGATGATTATCTGGTCACCAATGCCAAACTGGTACGAGAAGCCGCTGAAGCTGGTGCATGCAATGCTGTTCTGATCAAAGTCAATCAAATTGGCACAGTCACAGAAGCGATTGATGCTTTCTTAGCTGCTGAAAATGCGGGTTGGCGAAGTGTTGTTTCAGCTCGATCAGGAGAAACAGAGGATGTCTCGATCAGCCATCTGTCCGTTGGACTGGGCAGTGGTCAGCTTAAGGTCGGTTCTTTTAACCGCTCTGAACGAATGGCGAAATGGAACGAGTGTTTGCGAATCCAGGATGTTTTAGGGGCTGATGCCTTTGTTGGAGGCTCACCAATGGCCAATACCTGGTGGAAAAAAACTAATCAATAACTCATGTTACTATACCATTTCTCACTCAAAAGGAGTCAGGAGTCAAAATGGAATTTGCTTTCTTAAACGTGTGATAGGTTTGCATGCCTCCTGACAAATTTTTAACATCAATACCGTGTTGCAGTAAAGCACGTGTGGCATAATAAGCACGCTGTCCCACACCACAAATTAACCAGATTTCTTCTTCAGTAGAAAACTCAGAGAGCCGTTCTCGCAGGGATTCCAAAGGAATATTTTTGGCACCAGGGATGTGCCCCTTTTCAAATTCTTGAGGGCTGCGAACATCAATCAACTCCACATCGTTTTTTCCCAATTCCTTCCAGTTGGCTAGTGGTAAATCGCCACGTAAATGATTGGCCGCAATCATGCCTGCCAAATTGACGGGATCCTTGGCTGCGCCAAATTGTGGAGCATAACACAGTTCAGATTCCTCCAAATCGAAAACAGTTCCTCCCATTTGCATCGCCATTGCGATCACATCAATTCTTCGAGTGACACCTGCTTCACCAATGGCTTGAGCGCCTAAAATCTGGCCATCTGATTTTGAAAACAGTAATTTGATGTGAATTGGGGTGGCTCCAGGATAGTATCCAACATGATTTCCGGGATGGAGGTATACTGCTTGATAGTCGGTCATTCCCAGACGATTTAGCATTTTTTCACTCGCTCCAGTTGCGGCTACCGTTAAATCAAATACACCACATACCATGGTGGCTTGTACGCCCCGAAAACGAGTCGTTTTTTCTTTTCTTTGTGCATCACGGATGACTGATTCTGCAGCAATACGTCCTTGACGGTTGGCAGGTCCTGCTAATGGAATCAATTGTTGGGTACCAGTGACCACATCCTGGGTTTCCACGACATCTCCCACTGCCCAAATATTGGGATCGCTGGTCTGCATGTATTCATCCACTTGAACACCCCCACATTCACCGAGTCTCAAACCTGCATTTTCAAACAAAGTAGTTTCCGGGCGCACACCAATGGCTAAAATGACTAAGTCTGTGTCCAATGATTTACCTGAGGAGACTTTGACCGTAAGACTTCCCTTTTCATTTTTTGCAAAAGATTCAACGCTAGTGTCTAGGCATAATTGCACCCCATTTTTTTCCAAACGATTCGCAATCATCACTGCCATTTCCGGATCAATGGGGGGCATCACTTGATTGGCCATTTCAATCAGAGTCACCTCTAACCCGCGATGTCTTAAATTTTCTGCCATTTCTAAGCCGACAAATCCTCCTCCAACAATAACCGCACGAGTTGCCGTTTGTAAGGCATCCCGAATTTTTCGACTGTCAGGAATGGTGCGCAACACAAAAATACCAGGTAAATCAATGCCGGGTAACGGGGGACGAATCGCTTTCGCACCTGTTGATAAAATCAAAGCGTCGTAGGGCTCAATGCGGGTTTCTCCGGTTTTCAGGTTTCGAACTTCCAACTCTTGCTGAGACCGATCAATGTTGGTCACCTCAGTTTCTGTGTATACATCAATGTTGAAACGATTTTTAAATAATTCCGGTGTGGCCACCAGAAGCTTTTTTTCTTCAACGATCACATCGCCCACATAATAAGGTAATCCACAATTGGCAAAAGAGACATAAGGTCCTCGATCAAAAACAACAATCTCACAGCGTTCACAGAGTCTTCGTGCACGGGCTGCTGCCGAAGCACCTCCTGCCACACCCCCAACAATTAATATACGTCGCTTCGGTTTTTCCATTTTTTCTCCGCTATGAAGTCATTCACAATTACCCAATCAATGGTTCTGACAGTTTTTATAAGCCATTGATAATATTGGTTTTATTTGTCATCCTGAGCTTGCCGAAGGATCTCGTTAAATCGTTGATATTAAAGGA
>JANQHV010000620.1 GCA_028282505.1 SAR324 cluster bacterium
GATTTTCAACCAAATCCCCGCACGCGGATCGCCCCGGCCCCCTTTGCTAAAGGAGGAGGACAAGCATCAATTTTTCTTAACCTGACACCTATGCCTTGCCAAGGGGAGGAGGCAGTTTCTTTTCTAGTTTTTAAGAAGAGACCAGGGAAAGTTGGGTTTTGAAATAAGTTGGTAGCCTTTGTTCGAGATGACAGGGGATGAAAGACACAAGAGAATTATCTTTTAACGCAAGAGTTTTCTAGTTTGACAAGTGAAGGGGGGAATATCACAAATTTCTTGTCAGATGAGACGTTTCTTTTTCAATAAGAGATCTCTTATGCAAGAGAGCCTATCTTTGAATTTCCTCTTATTCAATGAAGGACTGATTACACGCAAAGCCTTATTTGAAGAAGGGTAGAATGTGATTGATGAGACATAATTTTAAGGTGGTCTGGTTTTTGCTGAAAGAAATCAGACAGAAAAATCAGAATAGAATATGGATTAAAAAACAAAACAACATGCAGTAGATCATCTCAATTTGAGTAACGAGAAAATGCAAGCTATTGAAATCAACAATTTATATAAATCGTACCGAGTAAAATTTCGTCGAGTCACTGTGCTGGACAACTTGTGTCTCCAAATCAAGCCAGGGGAAGCATTTGGTTTTCTAGGTTCAAATGGCGCAGGCAAGACAACCACCTTAAAGATCATCACTGGTTTGATTCGTCCAACCAGCGGGTCTGTTCACATCTTCGGACATCCTGTCGATTCTCATAAAGCGAGACAACGAGTCAGCTTTCTCCCAGAGCATCCGCTTTTTCCAAAAAACATAACAGCAGGAGAATTTTTATGGTTAAGTGCGGCACTCTATCAAAAATCCATTTTAGAGCAACGAATCTTACAACTATTAAAGAGAGTGGGACTGGAGGATGTTCGCATGAAACGGGTGGACACGTTTTCTAAAGGGATGCGTCAGCGTCTGGGAATTGCTCAGGCATTGCTCGTTGATTCTCAGTTATTGCTGTTGGATGAACCGATGTCAGGACTAGATCCGGTGGGACGCAAGGACATGATGGATTTATTGCAGGAACTCAAGCAAGAGGGAAAAACCATTTTTTTCTCAACGCATATTTTGAATGATGCTCAACTCCTTTGTGATCGAGTGGCATTTTTGAAAAAAGGAAAGCTGCTGCAAGTGTATGATCGCAAAAATCTTTTACAGAACAACGCCTTGCCACGTACAGTGCATATCAACGGTTTATCTCCAGAGGCCATTGCTGTTTTGAACACACTCAACGGACTACAGGCCAAGGGGAATCTGGAAGGAACATGCCATATCGATCTCGATGCAGATACAGAACTGTGGCAGGTGATGGAAATGGTTCAAAAGGAAAATGCCCAACTTTTATCGATTTCCATTAATCCAAGAGCCATTGAAGAACAATTCAATTAATTTGTGGAGAAAAGACCCATGCAAGCCATAACTTTTATTGCCAAAACAACGGTTCAGGCCTGGGTGAGGGATAAAACATTTTACAGCATCCTGATCATCAGTATTTTTGTTGTGTTGTGCTCTTTATTTCTCAGAGAAATGACGTTGGGTAACCGATCTCAGGTGGTTCATGATTTGGGATTAGCCACTATTTTGTTTTTTGGTATTTTCATGTCCTTGTTTACGACAACCGTGTCGGTCAATGACAAAACCCTGTATATGATTTTGACGAAACCCATTCCTCGATTTTACTGGATTTTAGGGAATTATACAGGAAATGTTTTAATTGTACTGATTAACACGTTGGTGGTGGCAGGAGTGCTTTATGGATTGTCTCGGGTGCTTGAGATTCCCTGGTTTGCCGGCATGAATTCGGCCATTTATTTGATTTTCCTGGAATTGATGATCATTGTTGCCGTATCACTATTTTTTTCGTCGTTCATGACATCTGCAGCTTTGAGTAAATTTTGTACGCTGAGTGTTGTGGTGGCGGGACATATTCTGGAAGAGGCCAAAAACTTATTATCATCAGGCACCGGTGAGGCATTCCAGCTTGTTTTTACAGCATTGTATTATCTTCTTCCAAATTTAACAGCATTTGATGTGAAAACAGAAGCAGTCCATCAGTTGCCCATTGAACCGTCTCATTTGGAGTTTGCGTCGCTATATGGCCTGGCTTATGTGGGCATCCTGGTCATTTTGAGCAGTTGGATTTTTGCCAAAGCGGAATTATGAACACGATGACATTACACAAAATGGAAATTCCTATTTTCTTTTCTGCCAAGTGGATGGTGGGCATCCTATTGATAGGATTGTTGATGATTGGCAGTTTCAGTGCCACACAACTGGAGAAACGCTATTCCTTGCAGAATCGTGTGGACTCGTTCCTTTATCTTGCTGACAGCAACTATCTCCATTTGTTGGCGTTGGGTCAGGAAGAATTATTGGCTGATGTGCTTTTGATACAGGGGGCTGTTTATTTTGGAGAACATTTCCGGGAGCATGCAAAGAACAATTTTCAGTATGAATACAAGTGGTTGTATCCGATTTTTGATGTCGCTACTGATTTGGACCCTCTGAATTATGAAGCATACATTCTGGGAGGCAATGTATTGCCTGATCCTCATGAGAGCATTCGTCTTTATGAAAAGGGAATGCAGCAATTTCCAGAGGACTGGAAACTCCCGGAATTGATAGGGTTTCAATATTTTTATGAACTGCACGATAAGACGGCTGCTGCCCAATATTATGACAAAGCCAGTAAATTGTCGGGACGTCCCCCCTATGTGGCAAGCCTGGCAGCCAAATATTACCGGGAAGCTGGCTATTACGAATCAGCCATTCGCGTGCTCAAAGAATCCGCAGCAAATACAGATCGCAAAGGTGTGAAGGCAGAGTTTCTCAAAAGAGCAGAGCGTCTTCAGTTGACTTTAAATATTCAGGTGGCTGTCGAAATTTTTAAAAAACGACAAAACCGTTTGCCTGGTAGCATAGAAGAATTGATTTTATTTCAGGTGATCACAGAGTATCCAATGTTGGAGCCAGGCTGGGAAATGTGGATCGATTATGAAACAGGGAAAGTGATGATTCAACGACAGAAAGGGAGTCATGGCAAAATTGGATAAATTATTTCAAATGATGATTGATGCCAAAGCATCCGATCTCCACTTAGTCACCAACCAACGGCCCGCCATGCGAATTGATGGAAAACTGGAATATATCGGAGCTGCTCCAGTCTTGGAAGATGAAGCACTCCGTACCATGTTGTATGAATTGATAGCTAACGAAAAATTATTGGAATTCAAAGAGACCGGAGATGCGGACTTCAGCTATGAGATTTCGGATCTGGCACGTTTCCGAGCCAATTATTTTGAACAAAGAACTGGGATTGGGGCTGTGTTTCGCCATATTCCTAATGATATTTTAACACTGGAAGCATTAGGGATGCCTGAAATTTTGCAAAAAACGGCCATGCTGCAACAGGGATTGGTTTTGGTGACAGGGCCTACTGGAAGTGGAAAATCCACAACATTGGCCGGCATCATTGATTATGCCAATACCCATCGCCAGGATCATATTTTGACGATTGAAGATCCTGTTGAGTTTGTGCATGAAAGCCGGGGTTGTCTGGTCAATCACCGAGAAGTGGGAAAGCATACCCATTCATTTGCTATAGCACTGCGTGCCGCATTGCGAGAAGACCCTAACATCATTCTGGTTGGAGAGATGCGTGATTTGGAAACCATTGCGCTGGCTATTGAAGCTGCTTCTACAGGTCACCTGGTCTTTGGCACCCTGCATACCCAAAGTGCCACAAAGACCGTAGATCGGATCGTCGATGTGTTTCCAACTGACCAGCAGGAAAAGATACGTGTTACCTTATCGGAAACCTTAAAGATTGTGGTTGCTCAAAATCTATTACCACGTGTGGATCAGCCAGGACGTTGTGCGGTCTTGGAAATTTTAGTTTGCACTCCAGCCGTGGCCTCTATGATTCGAGAAGGAAAAACGTATCAATTGATATCGATGATGCAGACAGGGAAACGATACGGCATGCAACTGCTGGACGATTCGATTGAAACGTTGTTGAACAAAGGTTGGATCACTCCTGAAGTGGCTTATGAAACAGCAATCGACAAAAAGTATTTTGCATCGCTGTTGCCGGAAGGCCACGATGTACTCAATTAAGAATTAAAAATTAGGAATTAGGAATGGACGCATTCCAATAGTATAACATTTTCTCGATAGTCCCGTTTTTAAAAAAATTCTTTGTGTCTCCGTGCCTCTGTGGCAAATATTTTTTGATTTTAGCTATACCGGGTTAGGAATTAAGAATCATGACCAAACCTATCCAAAAAAGAACGGGTTTCAGTTTAATGGAAATCATCATTGCGTTAGCAGTACTTTCCATTCTATTTGGAACGGTTGCCCCCTTGCTGATGAAGTTCAACGAGGCTATGGAGAAGAAACAGACGCTGGTTGAAATGCAGGATATCGAGACGGGTCTGCTCCATTACTATCGGGACACCGGGAGATTACCAACAGGGGCTTCAGGAGACGAACTGGATATTTTGATTGCGGACACTTCTTCTGTAGCCGGGTTCAATGGCCCTTATCTGACCGCTTCTGCGGGCAACGCTGAATTGAAAGATGCATGGGGACGGGATTATCAGTTCAGTTACAATGGTCCTTCTATTATTGATGTGCGTAACACACAAACATTTACTCTAAATTCGGCAGGCTCTGATTTTGATATGGCCACTACGAATGATAATTTGGATTTGGTGATCAGTACCCGTGAAGTGACGGATGAGATCATGACTGATACATTGGAGAGAATCCGGGTCGTGATGGCAGTTGTGGCTGAGTTGCAGCTGGATCTTGCCAGCAGCAACATATTTACAGAACTGGCAACCAGTGCCAGTGGTTATACAGTATCCGAAGATCCAGCCTGTGAATCTGGATCTGAAGGGGCTATCGATCATGGCAATTTGGCGGATCGGCTCAGTTGTTTTTATCGCAGAGATCAGTGGGGAACTCCTTTGTTGTGGCACGACAACACCAATCAGTTTTATAGCGTTGGGCCGAATCGAAGTGACAATACTGGACTGGCAACCTCTATCCAGCCTGGAGATATTGGGGGGAATTTTTAATTTTAGCCACGAAGAACACGAAGAAACACTAAATGTTCAAACAGTCTGATGGAATTGAGGTGAATAGAATTGGTTTGTTACAGACACGCAGGTCTGTCCCTACAAATTGGTATCAATAATCCGATAGTAGGGGCGAATCTGTGTGTTCGCCCACTCAATAGCTAAGGGAGGAAGAAATAAATACTTTGCGGTACTTCGTGCTCTTAGTACAGGTATTCACAATAAAGTGTACAAATTCTTAATCTTAATCTTTTTCTTAATCTTAATCCCTCAATTTCCAGAGATTAAGAGTAAGATTA
>JANQHV010000633.1 GCA_028282505.1 SAR324 cluster bacterium
AAATCCGTCAAAACGGCTCATTTTTGGGGAAATTTTTGTTAAATATTCCCGATATTCGCCTCAAATTTCCCAAAAAGTCGCTCGTTTTGACAAATTTTCATAACGGTAAATGTTTTTAACACAGCTTCTAAACGAAAGAGGAGAATTGCTGAGGATTTCTAGAATAACATTTAGGGCTGGTTGATCTGACTTGAAGTTTGGTCAATGAGGTCAGGTAAATTTAAAATAATATCTGCTTTATACTAAATGTTTCAAGATAAAAATATCTCAGGAAACGATTTACTAAAGCATGAAAAGATAATATACTACCCCTCAATTGAACTTATATTTGTGGTGATGTATCAGATTAATTGGAGTTTCTGATTCCATAAGTTCATGAAATGATAACAAATTTGAAATATAGGCGATTGAAAATGAAAAATACAGATGACAAAATAAAGAATACGCGTCAGGTTTATGAGAGTGTCATGCAGGATTTGAATATTCTCGTGGAGAAAGGATCTCTCTATGATTTGTATGCCATTGAAAATAATGTGAAGAATGCCATTGAAAAAGTAAAGAGAGATGCTGCTGATAAACAAATTTTGAAAGTGATTGAGTTGATGTCCTCCAGAGTCAAAGATGGTTTGATGACACCAGATTCGTTTGTGGAGGAAGTCAATTCACTTGCCTCAGAATATCGTTTTTCTTTGAGTAAATTACCAGCAGAATTGTTTGATGGAATCAACAATAAGACATATTCAATTACCAAAAACGGTAGTGACAGGTCAATCACCATCCATTGATATCGAATAGGAAGCAAGAGGGCAAGGTTACAAGGCTGTTGGACAGAGGTTCTTTTCCATGGCATCTTGATAGCTCTGACAGTCTTTGAGTTCGCAAGCACGCTTCCAGTCTTTGCACGCACCTTCAATATTTCCCAAATTCATTAAGATCGCTCCTCGGTGAACATAACTGCGATGGAGTTGAGGATCAATCTCAAGGGCCTTACTAAAGTCGGCCAGAGCTTTTTTATATTCCTGGAGATTTTTGTAAGCAAAACCACGATTATTGTAGATAATGGCTGACTTGGGCTCAAAAACCAAAGCCGCTGTTAAATCTGCAATAGCCTTATGATACTGTTGCAGTCCAATGTAGGCATTTCCCCGTATGAGATAACTTTTTTGAAAAGTATTGGTGTTTGCCAAAGCCTGGATTTGCTCATCATATTGGGAGAGACCGATGGTCTCATTCGTCTCTAACTTTTTGAAATACTGCTTATTCCGTTTTGAGGAGATGTAGTCACTTTCGATTACTTTTGTCAAATCCTCGATGGCTTTTTGATGCTGTTTTAGAGCGGCATAGAGTTGTCCTCTTTGAAAATGACCCGGAATATAGTTTGGATACTGTTCAATTTTTTTCGTGAGGTCGACAATGTTCTGTTGATAGTGTTCTAGGGTTGGAATAATGGGTTGAAATTCTTTGACCTGGCAGATGACAAAAGGCTCAATCGGTAATACCTGGTTGCGATAGACTTTCTGAAGTACCGTTTTGTTTGTGCAGAGTTGTGGGTGATTCAAGATGGATTCTATCCAGGGAGAGTGATGGTGTACCATGGCAAAGTACAGGTTGAGTCCATTTTGAGTGGTGAGCTGATGAAGCTTGTCTAACTGGTCCATGGTTTCTTGACTCATGTAGATGAGTTTTAATTGGGGATAGTATCTGTGGAAAATTTGAATCGTTGTCCAGGGATGTCCCCAATCTGGACCTCCTAACAGAAATCCTGGTTTCAGTTTGGAAAGGTGATCGATCATTGCTGCTGAACCAATCCCATTGCCCCAATCTCCACCTTCCTTCAGGGCCAGGTCCGTTTGATTCCATTGTAGCAGGGGAAAATAAGTATCCACGATTTTCCAACCAATGAGGGCTGGTATGATGAGCAAGAGGATGAGTTTGCGCAAGAACGAAGAACATTCTTCATAAATCAAAACGAAGATGGGGGCCAGTAAAATATAGAGAAAATACAATCCCACTCCGTAGAGTCTTAGGAATGTAGCTTTGGCTACCAGCACGATAGGTATGAATGAAACGAGGAAAAGAATCCATAGAACCAAATACTTCCAAAACCATTCTTTCCGTTTGAATAATAAAACAACGGGCGCTGAAGCAATAAGCAGGATCACAGGGATCGACAGGTAGGAAAATTCAGAAAAAATGACACTATCCCCGTAAAATTTTAAATTCTTGCTCCAAGCCGTTATTGGAAAATCTAAGATCTCTCCAATATCTCGGACCATCCCACTTTGGTGTGAATTTTTTTTGATGTTATCAAACTCATTAGGAATGAGAAGGTGGTGGATTCCCATGGCCAATCCCACGACACCAACTGTGCTGGCATATAAACCAGCAATCTGAAGCTTGAGAGCGGATATGGTCTTTAAAAAAGAAACCTTAGCAGTTCTTGCTGTTAAAAAGTGCTCTGTCTTAGAAACAATCACTAACAGCGGTAGAATCAATCCGAGGGCGACCCACATCACCCCTGATGCTTTGGTAGTCAGCATCATAGTCAGGGTGAGTATTGCGAATAAGCAGGAAATCCAGCGTTTTTTTTCCAAAAAATCATATAAACTATATAAAAAGACAGCACCCAAACCATATAGCACAACTTCATGGATCCCAATTGAGTCAAAATACAGATAATACTCTGATAATACGATTAGCCCGGTGAAACAAATGGCCGTTGTTTTGTTATATATTCGACCAATGAGCAATTGAGCAAAAAAGATACCTAACAATCCAAATAATAAAGACCAGATGCGTGTTCCGATTAAAGGATTTTTCCATAAATCGATAGTCAGGGAAGTCATCCAGAATTTCAACGGTTGTTTGTAGTCGTTATACCAACGACCATCCAGAGAAAAGTATTTATTCTTTTCCCAATCCTCTGCAATCATCATGGCCACTTGAGTGTAAACCGATTCGTCAGTATGTGGGGCAAAGTAAAAGAGACCAAATAAGCGAGAAATTAAATAAGTACATAAGATTAGAGTGAGAATGAGATTTTTATTTTGTAGACGGATCTGCATGTGTTTTATAATTAGTAAATAGAACAATTTTTGGACAATGAAGACTCTATTCTTTTAGAGAGGGTTCAGTTTACACAGAAGTGTCATAAAAGTGAACAGAATGTAAAGAGGTGATATGAGTATATTAGCAGCAATGGCGGAGCATGAACATGAACAGGTTGTTTTTTGGAGTGATAAAGCCGCTGAATTGAAGGCCATTATTGCGATTCATGACACAACTCTAGGGCCAGCATTGGGTGGTGTTCGGATGTGGCCTTATGCCAGTGAAACAGAGGCTTTATTCGATGTGTTGAGACTCTCTGCAGGAATGACCTATAAGAGTGCCGCAGCAGGTTTGAATTTGGGAGGAGGGAAAGCCGTGATTATTGCAGATCCTTCGATGAAGTCAGAGGCCCTGTATCGTTCTTTTGGTCGATTTGTGGAATCATTGGGAGGGCGTTATATCACAGCAGAAGATGTGAATACTTCCATGGACGACATCATGCAGATTCGTGAAGAAACCAATTATGTGGCTGGTTTACCAGAGTCGGTCGGAGGAGGGGGAGATCCTTCTCCATTCACAGCATTGGGGGCGTTGGAAGGCATCAAAATTTCCGTCCTGAAGAAGCTTGGCTTGAAATCTTTGCGGGACATTACCGTTGCTGTGCAAGGAGCGGCAGGTCATGTGGGGACGCATTTGTGTGAATTACTGCACCAGGAAGGGGCACAATTGATCGTGAGTGACATGAATGAAAATGGTGTTGCTAAAATTGTCGAGCAGTTTGGTGCAACGGTAGTGGGATTAGACGAAATTTATTCAGTCGATGCGCAGGTGTTTGCTCCTTGTGCATTGGGAGCGATTGTTAATGATCAAACCATTGCTCAATTTAAATTCTCAGTGATTGCAGGTCCTGCTAACAATCAGCTTCTCGATGAGAGTAGACATGGGGCTCTTTTGAGAGAGAGGAATATTTTATATGCTCCGGATTATATCATTAATGCTGGAGGAGTGATCAACTGTTACTATGAGGTCGTCAATGAATATGTTAGAGAATCCATTGTCAAGAAGGTGAAAGGGATTTATTCCACTTTGGAAAAAATCTATGATATTGCCGATGAGCAAAATGTTGCAACTCCTGTTGCCGCCAGACATTTTGCAGAGCAACGCATTGCGATCATCAGCAAAGTGAGACGTCATTATTTGGGATAGTGGGTGAAAGGTCGATTACAATAATTTGACGAGTGTGGCAACCACTCCGATTCCAATAACGAGCATGCCTCCCAATCGCAAAGTGAGTTGTAGTTCGAGTTCTTTGATGCGTGTTTCAGTTTTTGTTTCGAGTTCTTTGATTTCTCGACGAACTAATTCGAAATTGGTTTCAGTTTTTGTTTCGAGTTCTTTGATGCGTGTTTCAGTTTTTGTTTCGAGTTCTTTGATATCCCGTTTGAGTTCGGCAATATCTTGTTTGATTTCAGCAATATCCTGCTTATTTGCCAAATCGTTGTCGATTATATTTTTCAGGGTACGGGCCTGAACTTCGGCTTGTTCTTCCGTAAAACCAACTGCTTGCAGTTCTTTGATGTAGGTATGCGTGTCAAAAGCGAGCATGATTTTTCTCCAGTGAGAATAAATGCTATCACAGCAGTCTTGGAAATGCAAACGAGATGGATAGGCCGCGAATGACTACGACAATCCAAACTTTTTAGCCAGTTTTTCAAAACCATCAAAAGAACGGATAATCATGTCTTCGGTGAAACAGAAGGCAATTCGAAAATAACCAGGACAGCCAAAACCAGTTCCTGGAACCAGTAGAATGTTTTCTTCCTGTGCCTGTTTAACAAAATCCACATCATCGGCAGTGGGAGATTTGGGAAACAGATAAAAAGCACCTTGAGGCTTTACTACGTCAAATCCAAAATCAGTCAGTGCTTGATAAAAAATGTCACGCAAATGTTGATAGGCACTGATAGAAACGCGGACTCCCTTCAAATGTGGCAGAATTCGTTGCATGAGGGCAGGAGCGTTCACATAACCCAAGATTCGGGTGGTTAATGTCAATGCATTCTGTAAATCACTACGGTCTTCCATTTCCGGATGCATGGCAATAAATCCAATACGCTCCCCAGCCAGAGCTAAATCTTTTGAATGGGATGTAATCATCACTGAGTTGGGATGGCTATGAAACACATTACAATTGGATAGGTCATCAAAAATAATCTGACGATAGGGTTCATCAGAAACCAGAAAGATTGAATGACCATATTCTTTTTCTTTATCTGCCAATAATTGACCAATCGCATCCATCGCCTCTTGGGGGTACACCACACCTGTCGGATTGTTAGGGGAGTTGACGACAATGATTTTGGTTTTGGGAGTCATGGCTTGGGCAATTTTGTCTATATCGATTTGGAAAGTTTCCGTAGTTTCCGCAATTTTGAGTACTCCTCCATGATTTTCGGCATAAAATCCATACTCTACAAAGTAAGGAGCCAAGGCCAGTACCTCATCGTCTGGATTGAGCAGGGCTTTGAATAAAGCATTCAGTCCCCCACCTGCACCAACACACATAACGATATCTCCCGTTTGGAAACCTAATCCAAATTCCTCCTGAAGCTCTTTTGCAATGAATTCCCGTGTCTGTGGAAAACCAGGATTGGGCATGTAGCGATGTGTTCCTTTTTGATCATCCTGCAACAACTGTATCAAGATTTCATGAACTTGGGAGGGAGGTTCTATGACTGGATTTCCCAGGGAAAAGTCAAAAACTTGATCTTCCCCATGAATTGCTTTTAAATGCTGTCCTTGTTCAAACATTTCACGAATCCATGAGGCACGTTCTATTGATGTTTTAATATTTTCCGCAATTGACATAGTTGTTTCTTTCCAGTTCTTCAATGAAGTGAAATCTTTGTAGGTGATTATTTTTCCACTAGGAGGACAAATTTAGGCAGGAATATCGATAAATGAACAAAATAGCGGGATTGCTTTAATACTCAAGCTATAACTGTATTTTTCTGTTGGGCTGGATGCCGCTATGCCCACCAAAAAAAGCAATATCCCCCAGACAAAGAATTTGCCGCATCCTTATGTGTTTGCTATATTGGAAACTAGAGCATCGATTAAAATATAAAGTGGAGTGAGTATTAGTGCCCAGCTAATACAAACAGATGGTGGGAGAATAAAATGGGGCATATTTTTACTGAAATCAAACTGAGTAATCCCCGTCTACCCGATTTGCGCCCTATCCAGGTTAAGGCATTAGTCGATACAGGCGCACTGATGCTTTGTATCCCAGAGCACGTAGCTCTGCAACTCAAACTGACGACAGAGTCTGAGCGAGAAGTGTCCGTTGCAGATGGACGCAGAATGAATGTGCCTTATGTGGGGCCAATTCGTGTCTGTTTTGGGAACCGGTTTTGTTTTGTTGGTGCACTGGTTCTGGGTGATGAGGTTTTGTTGGGAGCCGTTCCCATGGAAGATATGGATCTTGTTGTTTCTCCAGGCCGTCGTGAAGTTACTGTCGATCCCGCAAGTCCTAATATTCCCCATGCACGTGTGAAGTAGATTAATCAGGAAGGTTCAACCCATTGGCCATGCTGTTTGATGAGATCAATTAAACGGTCTACGGCTTGTTCAGCAGGAATATTATGTTCCACACATTCCTGACCTTTGTACAGATTGATTTTTCCGACACCCACACCGACATACCCGAAATCCGCATCTGCCATTTCTCCAGGTCCATTGACAATGCAACCCATGATACCAATTTTGATGCCTTTCAGGTGCTGGGTGCGTGCTTTGATGGCTTCGGTGGTGGCTTCTAAATCAAAAAAGGTGCGCCCACAGGATGGACAGGAAATGAAATCTGCTTTAAAGATGCGAGCCCGGGTGGATTGCAAGAGAATCTGGCAAAATTCAAAGATCGGCGAATGGGTGTTTGTGGTTGGGCAAACCAAGCCATTGATCAAGC
Organism: SAR324 cluster bacterium; assembly: GCA_028282505.1. Lineage (GTDB taxonomy): Bacteria > SAR324 > SAR324 > SAR324 > NAC60-12. The sequence continues at coordinate 7,016 of JANQHV010000633.1, forward strand.
CATCAGCAACCAGTCCTCCAATTTCTGCAGCCAGTCCCGACCATTCCTGCAAACTTTCAATCTTAGGGACCACAATACCGATAGGCCAATTGACATGGTGGGAATCCATGATTTGAACGAGACGGCGTACCGGAAATAAGGGATGGAGCCCATGAATGAGAATCAATTGAGGGAGATGATTGTTGACCAATGTCTTAAATGCTTGTTCAAAGTGCTCTTGTCCAATGTGTTCATCTTTTATCAGAACAATTGGTAATTGAGGAAAAGGTGCAGAAAGCTCAAAGTTTGAACTGTCTGGAATCTTGCTAGGCAGAAGTCCTTCTGGTTTCGGCCCGATCAGGATTTCGTCAAATGGTGAGGATGCTGCTAAATTGATTGCTTCAGGGTGGAAGGCAAAAAAACGAAAAATCTCAGTTCCTCCCACTTGGACTGAGTTGATCAAGACTGACTCTGTTGCTCGTTTCGAAAACGAAATGGGAGCCTGATAGACAAATTCTTGCCAGGAAGGTGATTGTTGTTGGAAGACTGTGAGACTATCCAGGATGGATTGTGCGGCAGGAATTTCATTTTCTGCTGGCTCTGTTAAGGACACCCGGATTGTATCTCCAATTCCGTCATAGAGTAGGCTCCCAATACCAATAGCGCTTTTAATCCTCCCATCTAAACCATTCCCGGCCTCAGTAACCCCCAAATGTAGAGGATAATTCATGCCTTCTTCTTCCATTTTGATGAACAGCAACTTGTATGCTTGCAACATCACTAAAGGAATCGATGATTTCATAGAAATGATGATGTCATGATAGTCATGTTTCTCGAAAATACGAATGAATTCGAGTGCTGATTCTACCATACCCTCTGGAGTATCTCCATAACGATTGAGAATACGGTCTGATAAGGAGCCATGATTGGTTCCAATCCGTAAAGCACGTCCATATTTTTTTAAATTCGTAATCAACGGCAGCAACTTCTCTTCGATACGCTCCAGCTCTGCTTCATATTGAGCATCGGTGTACGTCTGGATTTTGAACTCTTTACGGTCCGCATAATTTCCTGGATTGATCCTGACCTTTTCGACGAATTCGCAACTGTCGATTGCCAATTGGGGATTGAAATGAATGTCAGCAGACAATGGTATATCGAGGCCACGTTTTTTCATTTCATCACGAATGATGGGTAAGCTTTCGACAGCACGTTTATTAGGGACTGTGAGGCGAATTAGTGGACACTTGACATCAGCCAGTTTTTTTATTTCTTCCAGTACCTGGGGAATATCACAAGTATTGGAGGTGAGCATGGATTGAATGCCGATGGGGGCAGAACCTCCGATATCCACTGATCCCACGGAGACGGTACGGGTTAAACGACGAGAATAATGAAGAGGGGTTTGGAACATCAACATAAGGAAATTTTAAGGCAGGAGGAAGAAAATTAATAGAAAAAAATACCTTATGTTGATACCAACTGTCAATCTAGATATGTGAAACAACTTGCTGTAATGATCTTTGTACAGCCTTAGGATTGGTTGCTGTTACATTTGAATTGGTGTAACGGCGTATTACCTTAAAAAGATGTCGTATCTCGTTAGCATCGATATCGTCTAAATCCGTTCTTTGTGAATTAAGAACCCGATTGACAAATCCCAGTTGTTGTTTTTGAGATTTATATCCTAAGGCATTCAATTGTTTATTGAGCGAGTCTAACACTTGAGTTTTTTTTGGTGCTACCTTGGATGATGTATGCTGGTTTGTTTTTTCTGGAGGTGGCGCACTTTTTCTATAAGGTGGTGTTTCCTCTGAAGGATTCAACAGTTTCCTTTGTCTATGAATTTGTCTGTGCTTGCGTCGGTCTCGTGCTAACTCAATTCCCACAATAATGCTGGATAGAGTGAAAGAAATTAGACAAAATCCAAGTAAAATCGACTCCATTATTTTCTCCTGTTTAAACAGTGTGTGAATCTGCCCACCTTTCCCTGGTGGTTGATAATTGAATGATAGCTTGCCAGAATGCTTTTTCCTATGGTTCTGTTTTTGCCTTGAAATACATTGCGGTGTATTTGCTTTATCTCCCGTTGGAAAGTTTTTATCTGGATGTCTCTATTTATTTCTATGTGAATTAAAAAGCAGGAAATAGACCACTTCATCATCTCTGGTGGGAAAACTAGGTCTGTCTTTTGTTTGACGCCATAGCTTTTTGCATGAAAAAAGCCTTCTTGCAGGAATTTTTTCTTCACGAAAAGTAAATCATTTCGATTTTCATGGATAGAAGAAAGAGAAAATGTGTGATATGGCATCAGGACAATAAGTTCATTAAATAGGGCAATGTTGCTTGATCGGGAAAAAATTGCCTGACGCGGAGCTCCTTCACCAAGTTTCTCCCTCACCATCCCCTCTTTTGGAAAGAGGAAACTCTTTCTGCTCCATTGGTTCGGCTCCTGGATAGCCGTTTGTGTAGAGCAAACGGAAAAAATGGTGGCACTGAACTTGAATTACTTAGTCTCAGTTTAGTCCTTGATCGAACTAAAAAACGAAACAAATATACAGGAGATTTGCCTCATGATGCGGTTGTCCAAGGCATCTTATCTTTTCATGACCTGCTCTTTACTTTTAATATTGAACACCGAAGCATGGAGTGTGCGTGTCAAAGATATCGCTAATTTGAGAGGTGCCAGAAATAACCAATTGACAGGATTTGGGGTTGTTGTGGGGTTGGACGGGACAGGAGATTCTCCTGGTAGTTTGCTTTCCAGGAAACCGATTGTTAATGCTCTGGAGCGTATGGGAATCAGCTTAAGTGATGGTGATATCACAGGGCGGAGTATTGCGGCGGTTTGGCTGACGGCTTCACTTCCCCCGTTTGCCAAATCGGGACAACGGGTGGATGTGACGGTAGCAACTATTGGTGATGCCGTTTCTCTACGCGGGGGTGTGCTTGTGATGACTCCATTGCGTGGTCCCAATCGGCTGGTGTATGCGGTAGGACAAGGCCCTGTTGTTGGAATTCCGCGTGGTGTCAGTCAATTTGAAACGGGGACGGGAGAAGAGTTTCCTCTCCCCATTAATTCGAGTATGGTTGCTTCTGTTGGAGTGATTACGGGTGGGGCGTTGATTGAACGTGAAATCAACTTAAATCTGAATAGTCGATCACGGATTTATATGAATTTGAAATCACCAGATTTTACAACAGCGTACCGTTTAGAAAAAATCATCAACCATGCGTTGGGACACCGCTCTTCACGGGCGAAGGATGCAGGAACCGTTGAAATTGCGGTTCCTCAAAGTTATTTGGGGAAAACAGTGGAGCTGGTTTCCTATATCGAAAATTTAGAAATCACCCCTGATAACCCTGCAAAAGTGGTTCTGGATGAACGAACAGGAACGATTGTGATGGGGGAGGGAGTCCGGATTTCGCCGATTGCTATTTCTCAAGGAGCATTGAGTATTCAGGTCAAGTTGCCTGACGTTCCTGGACAAGAAGCCACACCACCTGAAGAACCACCACAGGAAGGGTTGTTTGGAGAAGATAGAAATACGATTCGTTCCAATGTATTCATGCTCAAAGGCGGAGCGGATCTTAAGGAAATTGTAGATGGCTTTAATAAAATTGGAGCCTCCAGTGAAGATTTAATTCAGGTATTGAAGGCCATTAAAGCAGCCGGTGCTTTGCATGCTGAATTGGTTGTTCGTTAATCAATAAAGGAATATATGAATGGAATCCATTCTTCGTTGTCAGCAAACTTCTTATTGAAACAAAATCAGAATTTGGATCAGCTTCGTGAACAGAAAGTTAAGCAAGAAAAAGAGCTTCAGGAAGTGTCTTCTCAGTTTGAATCACTGTTTGTGAATCAATTGTTAGCTACCATGAGAGATTCTATTCCTGAATCGGATTTGCTACCTGATAGCCATGGGGAAAAAGTATTTCATTCGATGCTGGATCGGGAATATGCAAAGATTGTTTCCAAAAGTAATGGCCTGGGCCTGGGAAAAATGGTTTATGAAGAGTTAAAACCTCAATTAGAAAAATAATCGACAAAAGTGTTCAAGTTTTTGTTGGGAATGCCGATAAATGGATTGAAGAGTTTTAATCTTTGAGACGTTTAACAATTGTTTCATACAGGAACAGGGTATACATGGTTTCGTTAGTAGCGTATACTGTGGGCGACACGTATGAAATATGGAGATTCTTAGCAAAATCTCGAAATGAGAACTTTTAGTCGCGAGGGAAGATTATGAAGATTGCAGGACAAAACCCAAATATTGCTAAGGAATTGACTACTGGTCAAGCCAAAGGCAAAGAAATGTCTGTCGAGCAACAGGCTGGGAGAGCCGGTCAACTGAAAGGTCAAGGGTCTGTAAAAACATCAGAATTTACTTTGAATAAAATCAAGGAGCGCATTGCTGCAGAACCGGATGTTCGAGCAGATCGTGTGGCTGAATTGAAAGCTCAGATCAAAGGTGGTCAATATAAAGTGAATGCTCAGGAGTTAGCGCAAAAGATGCTGACTGATTCGTTACGGGAAGATATCTAAACATAGATTGGAGGATAAGTGGAAACTCTGTTGACCAGCTTAATACAAATTTTATCATATGAAGTGGAATTACATGAAGAGTTACGCGTAGTACTTCAGGAAGAATCCAAGGGGATTGGTCGAATTTCTGCTTCTGAATTGTTGCTGTTACAGAGTTCAAAGCAACACATATCCCGAAAAATTGCCATGACGGAAGTTCGTAGAATTGAAGTGGTTCAAGAAATGGCAACAAAATGGAAAATGGATTCCAAAGAACTGACATTGAGTAAGATTATTTTGCAGGTTCCTCATGAAATTGGGCAGTCTCTGCAACATTGTTATGAGCAGTTAAAGGACATAATTACAGAGATTCAAAAATTAGCAATCGCGAATGGTTCGCTCTCGAAGGCTCGCTTGAAACCAATCGAAATGTCTTTGCGATTTATTGCAGATTGGCAAAAGGAACAGAAAACTTACTCGATTGCAGGGGTTTTACAAAATTCCCCAGAAAAAATATCTCGTGTGTCTGTTTAGGTTTCATGTTGCAGCCAGCGACCCCAAGACTGTATGCAGATGGTTCGTGCTTTAAATGATAGAAAACTGATATGCCTAGCTTGAACACTGCCTTGAATATAGGATCTCGTTCTTTGTTTACTCAACAAGGAGGGATTTCTACAGCAGGGCACAATATTGCCAATCTGAACACGGAAGGATATTCCCGACAAAAGCTGCACACTCACAGTGAGCAGCCGCAGCCCGATGGTACAGGTGGTGGTGTAAAACGTGGTATCCCTCATCGGGTTTTTGATCGGTTCACTGCTAAAAAAATTATTCAGGAAGAATCCAACAGTGCTGTATTTGATGCTAGAGAACGTTTCTTGAATAAAGTGGAAATTGTTTTTAATGAAATGGACGACGCTGGGTTGCGTAAAGCCTTGAATGAATTTTGGAATGCCTGGAGTTTCTTGGCTAATGAACCCGAATCCGATGCAGCACGAGAGAAGGTGGTAGATCGCTCTGATGCATTGGCGAGCCGTTTTCGTACGATGCATAGTGAGTTGAGGAGTATTCGTGCTGAGGCAAATGGTCGTATTGCTGGCGTTGTTGCTGAAGTGAATACGATTACTTCGCAAATTGCTGATTTGAATCGTCAGATTTCTAGTTATGAAATATTGGATCGGGTGGCAAATGATGCACGAGATCAACGTCAATTGCTTCTGGAAAAACTTGCTCAAAAAGTAGATGTCCAATGGCTTGAAAGTAGCCGTGGAGAACTCAAAGTCTCTGTCGGGAAAACGGGGTGGGCATTGGTTGAAGGACGCAAGGCCAGAAAATTGGAAGCGTCTTCGTTGGGAGGAGAAACAGCGATGTACCACATCAAAGGAGTGGGAGAAAATGGCTTTAAAGTGGAACTGACCAATGAATTTCGTTCGGGGGAACTAAAAGAAACATTGGAAATTCGAGACGAAACGGTTGTCTCTTATATGCAACAACTGGATGATGTGGCATTTGGGCTTGCGCATAATATCAACCGCATTCATTCATCAGGAACTGGATTGAATTCATCGTTTGATCGAGTAAAAGGAGCGTATGGATTGAATGATGATGCCCGCATGCAGCCATTGCCTTTTATCAAAGATGGTATTTTTCAGTTTCATCTGGTTGATGAAGATGGAGAGTTTTTATCAACTTATGAAATTGAGATGCAGGCAGGACTGGATACGGTTTATGATATTGTCAACCGGATCAACGAAACAGTAGATGATCCTTTGTACTTTGAAGCCTCTGTTGACGAAGATGGTGCGGTTGTTTTTCAATCTGGAGGGGGGAAACGCTTTATCTTTGGGGAAGATCAGACAGATTTTGCCCTGGTGATGGGACTGAATGGTTTTTTTGAGACTTTGAGAGGTGCGGAAGATATTCGCTTGAGTGACCTGGTCATGAGCAATCCAAATAACATTTCAACCGGTAAAGATTTGGTGCCTGGCGATAATCGAGTGGCTTTGGAAATCACAACACTACAAACGCAAGCTACAATGAATGATGAAACCATGACGTTTGATGAATTTTATAATGGAATTTTGGCAGATGTCGGATTGAGGATTGAACGAAACCAGGTTGAAAAGGAACATCAAGATAATATGCTGGCTCAGTTTAAAGAAATTCGAGATTCGGTGAGTTCTGTGAATATGGATGAGGAAATTGCAGACATGGTTCAGTACCAAAAGGCATACGAAGCCTCTGCTAAGTTCATGACGACGGTGGATCAGATGATGGAAACCGTGATTCAAATGTAAGGCTAGGACTTCAATTTGAATTGTTGAGTAGGGTGGAATAAGGAGCTTGCGACGCTTCCACATTTTTGGTGGAAACTGAATTCATCAAAACAAATTGCTGGACTACTAGTCCGAGAGAGTTCGAAATATCATGCGAGTAACAGACATCACAAAGCGTACCCATGTTGTGGATAATATGCAGAAGAATAGTAAGCATCTGAAAATGCTACAGGGGGAGATGGCAACAGGGAAAAAGATCAATAAAACCTCGGATGATCCGATTGGGGCAACAATTGTTCAGGATATTGTGACAACAATTTCCCGGAATGACCAGATTGTGAAAAATATTGATACCAATATTGCCTGGTTGGAACGAAATGAAGTGGAACTCAATCATGCGGCTGAGTTGATGGAGCAGGCTAAGGTTTTAGCACTTTCACAGGCAAATGATACAGCAACTTTAGAGAGTCGTGCAATTGTGGCCCAAGAATTGCGTGCCATTCGAGAAGCATTGCTGGATGTTGCCAATGCCCGTATTGGAAAACTATATTTGTTTTCTGGGACACAAACTTTTACCCAGCCTTTGCGGGTTAATCATCCAATTCAGGAAGCGAAAGTTTCTTTGACAGAGGTTCCTCAGAAGGATGTGGCGGAGTTATTGGATGTGACACAGTTTAGAGCACAGTTTGAAGAACATTCAAGTAATGAGTACCGGGTCAAAATCTCACGAACCGGCACTTTTGGCCATGCGCTCTATCAAGTGTCTGATGATTTTGGCGAAACATGGAGTAAAGAACATGTGTTACTCCCAGTTATTAAGGTCTTCAATCCAGAAGGAAAACCGAATGATGAAGTGATTCTGCGATTCACGAACGAAGAGGGGCGGCCTGAGCACGAAGTGAAGGATGCTGAGGGAGCTTCTTTTGATTCCACCGCAGAAGATATTGTTTTTCCAGAAGGATTGGAATTTGTGTATGTGCCCAATCCCAAGATTGCTTATGATGGCAATACTCAGAAAAAAGAAGTCTTGATTGGGAACAATACGACGGCACCTCTCAACATTACCGCAGATGAACTGTTTTTGGGTAAAGTAGAGGAGGGCGTGAATATATTTGGTGTATTAGGTGCGCTGGAAAAAGCAATGGATGCTAATGACGGCGAAGCGGTTGCTGAGCGAATTCAACAGTTGGATAATGCAAGAAATCAAGTTTTGCAGCAAGCAGCAACAGTAGGAAACACTATTCGTGAGTTGGAGAAAGCAAAAGCGAAGTTAGATGATCAGGTTTTCTCTAAGCAAAAACGGCTCTCTGAAGTACAAGACATCGATCTTGCTGAATCAATGGTTGAGTTGAATACAGCAGAATTGACGAATCGTACTTCACTGGAGGCAAGCGGACGCTTAATCCAACCAACTTTGTTAGAATTTTTGAGATAATCAAAGATTCATAAGAGATAAAGATTCATTGAATAGAATCTTTGTGATTCACCATGGAGGGTGAAGATGCTGATACTGACAAGAAAGCCTGGTGAAAGCATCACTATTGGCGATGATATCAAAATTCAGGTAATTGAAATTAAGGGTAAGCAAGTACGCCTGGGCATTGATGCTCCCAAGAGTTATGTGATTCATCGGGAAGAAGTTTATATTCGTATACAAGACGAAAACAAACGGGCTGCTGAAAAAAGCCCAGTGTCTTTAAAAAATATTACAGATTTTTTGAAGAAACGAAAATAATCGTTTTGATAACTGTTGGTAATACCATCATTTTCCAATTCCTTTTCTCCGCTTATTGTAGAAAGTGGAGAAAAGAGAGCAGTTGGGTATGGATGGCAAGTTGTTACCGATTTACTTAATTTACCTTAGGAAGGACAAAGATGATTGTTCAAACAACTCGGTTTGGCAAAATAGAAGTTGCTGAAGGGGACATCATTACCATGCAGAATGGGCCATTGGGTTTTTCCAGGGCACGCTTGTACACGTTGCTGGATGACGAAATCAATTCTCCTTTTAAGTGGTTTCAATCGCTGGAAGAAGAATCTCTGGCATTTGTAACAGTAGATCCTCAAATTGTTGTTTCTAACTACAAGATTGCACTGACAGAAGAGCATATGAAAAAACTACAGGCAACTAGTATTGATGAGTTGTGTGTATTGGTCATTGTCACAATGACTAAAGATGTGAAAGATGTTACTGTGAATTTGCAGGGTCCCTTGGTGATTAACTATAAAACTGGTATGGCGCTCCAATTGGTGATTTTGGATGGAGAATATTCTACCAGACATCCTCTATTTGGTGATAAGCTGAAGTTAGCTCAAGCAAACAGCAGAACAACTCAGCGAGAAATGCCTGAAGCACAAGTAGCGATAGGATAATTTTTGATTGAATCCATGTTGGTTGTCATGAAGAGAAAGGTGGTAATAACACTTTAGCCAACTCATCCAGATGATGGAGAGCTTGTTGTATTATCGGGCAGGCTTGGTCAACAGGGATGTTTTCCATCTGGAGTGGATTGCCAACACACAACGCAACTCGACTGAAAAAACCAGGAAATTGTATGCCATTTGGCAAAAAAAATGAAAAGCTTGATGTACTGGAAAATCCGACAGGTACAATGGGTAATTTATTAGCTTGGGCAAACTGTACCATTTTTGAGGTTAACCCGATTTGTTCTTTTTGCTCTACATGAGTCGGAATCCATAGTTTTTGTAACCCTCCCCATTTTTCTATAGAAGATTCTAAAACATCCTCGGATACGAAAAGATTTGGTGTTTGCTCTGCACGATCTTTTAATTTTTCTAAGAAACCAGTAATTACATTTTGCTTGGCAGTTTCATTTATCAAAATAGAAGAACGATACCGGTTAAATGCAAAAAAGCAGTACAAGATCTCAGTCCACCGGCATGTAATGATATATGGTATCTGTTGACGCTCTATTTCTTCTAGAATCCCCCAGTTAAAACGGAATGGCCTGACACTATAATGAATCAGATTGAGGGAGTGGAATTGTCGCAGTAATGAAAAAGAACGTAGCCTGTTATTCTGAGGAGGGGCATTATTCATAGTTGGGCTGGTAAGTTGAAAAAGTTTCTTCTTCTACATATTGAGTTGCATGGTGAAATGTAGCGAATACGTCTAAAAGTACGGTAACCTGGCCATTTTCTTCCTTACCAATCGCTTCTACCAATGAGTACTCATCATTATTTTGTCCCCAGTTGTCAGGGTAATCGAAGATTTGATTTGACAAATGGGCAATGCCGACGATTTCCTCGACCAGAAAACCAACTTTCCTTTCTTTAGTTTCCACTATGATTATTTTTGCCTGTTTAGTATCCAGAGGATTGGGTGAATTCAGTAAACGAGGGATATCTAGAACGGTGATGATTTCACCACGCACGTTGATGATCCCCTGTACATAAGAAGGTGCTTGAGGAACGGGCAGTGCGTCGAGAAGATTAATAATTTGGTGTACTTGCAGAACTCGTAGTGCGTAAAGATCACCTGCAATTTTGAATCGCAAGAGTAGCAAAATTTCTTCTCCATTTTCTTCCACATGAAATGCCTGCATTTCTTTTGCCTGGAAATCGGCAATTCTTTGTAATTCTTCTGCACTGAATAGCCGGTCTAACAATAAAACCGATTGGATGGTATGTTGACCATTGGATTCATTTTGTATGATACCCTCTAAATGCTCTGCAAGCTCTCCTGTCACATTGTTGGGTAGTGGTTTAATTTCTGACTCCCGTATTCGCAACACCTCTTGAATGGTTCCTACAATGATGCCAAGTTTCACGCCCGCTAAATTCACTACTAACACATTGGCATCTTTGGTGATTTCTGTATCGGGTAACCCAAGTCTTCGGGTGAGTCGAATGATGGGGATGATCTCGTTACGTAAGTTAAAAACGCCTTCTATGATATGTGAGGCCCTGGGAACCTGGGTGATAGAGGGCAATTGAATGATTTCATCGACATCCTTTACTTCAAGGACATATTGTTCACCCAACAGTTCAAAGCCCAACAAAACCAGTTCGTTCTCGATGGCGATCAAGTCTCCAGAGTCTGTACTAGTACGATCTTGGTGAGAAATTTCCTGGCATTCAAAATCTTTGGGATCAATCAATAATTCTTGGTCCAGTAATAGCATGGTTGTTTGCTCATTGACCTGGAATGATCCAATCAAGTATTCTGTCATTTTTGGATCAAGCAATGGAGGAATGGGACGTACCTGCCCCAGGTCGACGTTGACCACTCCTTCAATAATGTCTACTAACACTCCTAAACGAGAATTATGGAAATCCATGAT
>JANQHV010000634.1 GCA_028282505.1 SAR324 cluster bacterium
TCGTGAATTAACAGAAGACGGCTTACCAGAAGATCCATATTTAGAAGATGATCCTCAGCACTCTCCCACTCCTCATTTAACGCATCGTTACCCGGATCGGGCACTACTTTTAGTCACCACTGTGTGCCCAATGTATTGCCGCTATTGCATGCGCAAACGTAAAACCCAGAAAGGTTCCAGTATTACTCAAAGTCATATCAATCAAGGGATCGAATATATTCGCAAAACTCCGGAAATACGTGAGGTTATTTTATCTGGAGGGGACCCATTGATGCTTTCCAATCAGCGCCTGCAGGCTATTTTAACCAAACTCCGTCGAGTACCGCATGTCGAGGTCATACGCATCCATACCCGGATGCCCTGTGTACAACCTCAACGTATTGATGCCTCCCTGGCACAGATGCTGGGAAAATTCCATCCTCTTTTCGTTGTCGTCCATTTCAATCATCCCCGTGAGGTAACAGCCGAAGCCAAACAAGCTTTTGATCATTTGATCGATGCCGGAATTTCTCTGGCAAATCAATCCGTGCTCTTGAAAGGAGTCAATGACAATCCAAAGATTATCAAGGAACTGTGCCTCCAGTTGTTAAAGAACCGAGTCAGGCCCTATTACCTTCATCAAGCGGATTTAGTCCACGGAACCAATCATTTTCGCACACGTGTCGAAACAGGATTGCAGATTATGCAAAGTTTGAGAGGACAAATTAGCGGACTGGCAATTCCACACTATGTCATTGATTGTCCAGGAGGAGGAGGAAAAATTCCTTTACTCCCCGATGATGGACAACAGGTGCTGGAACACGAAGTGAAGCTAAAAAATTATGAAGGTCACATACAGACCTATCCACAAGTATCTGTTGAAACAGATCCAACGAAATCACCCAATCCTCACCATACTCGCCTTCAGGGGGGATATGAAGCTCCTGTCCCAAATGCAGAATTGCCGTTGGAATTGGAACAAAATCCTTATCCCAATCCGGACGAAACGGTTCTTCTGGAAACAGCAATTCTTGAAAAGGATACAACCGTCTCTATGCAAGAAGCTTCAATTGATTCTGAAAATGAGGATGAGACAAACACTTCTGGTACAATAAACGAGCCCACTGTAGATGAAAACCCTACCACCAATGAAGATCTTACCCCACATCAGCCCTCCGTGAAAAATGAAAACCTTCCAGGAGATGAAAATTCTACCACCAGTGAAGACCTCGTTGTGGATGAAGATCCCTTTGTACTTGGGCAACATCATGAAAAAGAAGAACAATACCTCAAAGCATTAACCTTTTACCAACAGGCTATTGATCAAAACAATGAAGAGGGAATTGAGGGAATTGAGCGCATCTTCGCTAAAGTTTTCAGTAAAAATGAGCAACTTAAACTACTGAAGGAAGGTATCCGAAATAGTGTTACGGAATGTTATTACCATCTCGCAAAATTTTATGAAGCCCAACAGGATTTACCCAATGCCTTAATGGCGATCAGGCAATACAATAAACTCACCCGCAAAAAATATAAAAAAGGTCCGGCTTTAGTCGAAAAAATCTTTTCTCAAATGTAATCTCTTTTAGAAAGTCGTTTGAAATATCGTTGTTTGCCAACCTTTTGCTGTGCTTTTTGCCAATTGACGTGATTCGGCAGAAAAAGGTTGTATATAATCTAAGGCAACAGGGTTTGCTGGAATCATTGGGGTCATCCCGAGTGGAGTGGTAGGAGGAGTAGGAATCGTAGCAGGATCAAAGCTAATTCCTCGTATGACTAGAAAAACACCAAACCCATATCCCAACATCCCTCCAAAGGTTGTGCCCAGAATCAAAGAATCACGAAAAGGGACATCAGGACTGGAAAGGGCTCCCATAGTCCCAATAATAGCACCCCAGGCAGAACCCAATGTAGTATTCCAAAATACAGATTTCATGACAGGAGGACGAAGAGGCGGGGCAGGAGCTGCTTCTGCCGGAGCTTCCTGAGCATACAATTGAGAAAAGTTAAAAAATAGACCGATGAGCAAAAAAATAAAAAATTTCTTCAAAACAGACCACATATTATCCTTAATCCTTAAAATTTTTGGTTAATCAGGGTCACAGACCAACTCATTTTTTTCCTATCCAACCGATGGGCTTGTGAAAAAACTACCACATCAGACTTGTTATGATGGTATCCCAATAAATCTTCAATATCATCTGTTGGTAGTGGTTCTCCAGGGCTGACGGCTGCATTATATAACAGATAATAGCCTGCAATGGCTCCCAGCAATGTCCCTAAAACTGCGCCATCCTTGACAATGGTACCAATTGAAGTCGGTCCACCAGGATCGGTGAGCCAAACCACTCCACCAACAGCCGCCCCACCGACCATACCACCCAACGTATATCCTATCTCAACTCCCATCATCAGTGGTCCGGTTTCCTGAGAATAGGCATTCTCAAATAAAAGGCACCATGCCATTATCAGTATTATCAAAACTCGCTTCATATGAATTTTTAATTTTCTCAATTGTCAAATTAAGAACCTGTTTGGAACAGATGGTTCGTGGCGAAAAATCGATCCCTTTGAGCGGATTTTTGAGAAAATTTAAGGCGAAGAACCAGACTATTTAACGAAAATTTTCTCAAAACAGACGGCAACGAGACGGTTTTACAGCAGAATCAGGTTTTTCAAACAGGTTCTAAACAAAAATAAATTTTGTGCTGTCTATAAATCATTTGGAATATAGAACCTGCTATGCTATCGAGCACATTTCCTGGTAGAAAAGTTCAATAAGCCATCATTTTTTTATTCAGACCTTGAATAATATTTGGATTATGAATAATAATTGCATAGTCAAAGCAATGAGAACTGAACTTTTCTACTCCAATAGTGAGGCACTTTAACAGAATACGAATTGATACGCTATATGTTTATAAATAGAAAAATAAAGTTAAAATTATTTATTTGTCTCGGAATACTGATCTTAGGATGGGTAGGATCTCCTGTTTCCTTGGTAATGGGACAGGTAAACGACCCATTTTTAGAAGGGGGGGCTGGAGATCCATTTGACAGTTCCTTGGATGCCTTTGAAGAGGGTCCTTTCACGGATGATGTCGATCTCAATGAACTGGAATTGGATATTCCAGAAGATGAAGGCAGTTTCGATGGAGTGAGTGAAGATGACTTTGGCATTGGAGGAGAAGAGGATGATGACGCTTATGTGGATGAAGATGTACTTTCAGATGATACTCAGCAGCTTCTGGAAAGTGCTTTACTACAAAGGCGCAATTTTTTGGCAGAGGAAAAGGCAAATTTTGCTCCCAATGTCCTGTATGGTGTCGGAACTGGGTTGATGATCGGAGGATGGTTTGCTCTCCTGACAGCAACGACCAGCCGTGATACATTACGCTCCATTGGTCTGGGTATTGTTTTAGGTGGAGTGATGGGGGCTGTGATTGGAGGACGATCTGTCATCACTCCCAATGCTCCCCGCCCGGAAATTACGGAAGAACCTCCACCACAAGGTAAGTTGAATTCACCATTAGATACCAAAGGAGTCACGATCGCTTTACAGTGGTCATTTTAAAACGATTGCTTAGAACAAGTGTTCACAATAAAGTACACAAATTCTTAATCTTAATTGTGTTCTTGATCTTAATCCCTCAATTTCTAAAGATTTAGGATGAAGAGTGAGACTGTTACGACAAGAATTTGAATACTTATTTCTGATTAGCGGTACTTAGGCAATCAATCGATCTACCTGAATTAATTTTTCAAATCTCTCAGTAAGAGGAAAAGTATTATGTTTGGAATGATTCTCGCCGGTGGTGGCGGAACCCGACTTTGGCCGTATAGCCGCAGCATGAGCCCCAAACAATTTTTAAACCTGGGCTCCACTCCTGAATCCTTATTACAGGAAACCTACAAACGCCTTGCCTCCATTGTTCCTAATGACAAAATTTATATCATTGGTTCGAGAAATCACAAATTTGAACTAGCCTACCAAATCGAAAAAATCTCCCCAGATATTCCTTCAACCAACCTCCTGTTTGAACCCCAGGGACGTAACACCGCACCAGCAATTTTATGGGGAGTCCTTTCGGTTCCCGAAGGTCATTTAGATGAACCTATTGTTATTTTGCCTGCAGATCATCTCATTCCAAATAATGAGCAATTCTTGAAATACCTGACACAAGGAGCGACTTTAGCGGAGGAGGGTTGGATCGTGACTTTTGGCATCAAGCCAGAAAGACCCGAAACTGGGTATGGGTATATTAAGTCTGGACAGCCATTATCCACAGGGTATCAAGTTGAAGAATTTGTTGAAAAACCAGATAAATCAACAGCAGAACGATATATCAGTACCAGCCAATACACTTGGAACTCTGGTATTTTCATCAGCACACCACGAATACTGATTGATGAATATCAAAAACGGGCACCCAAAATATACAATACTTTTATTCATTATAAAACTTCCGAATATGATTTCCAGACAGCAGAAGTGGTCGAAATGATTTATAATGATGTGGAGTCGGACTCTTTTGACTATGCTATCTTAGAAAACTCAAATCGAGTAGCAGTTCTTCCTGTTGACTTTCCATGGAGTGACCTTGGCAGTTGGGAGAGTATTCATCAGGTATCGGCAAAAGATGAAGAAAACAACGTAACCCGTGGTAATGTGATCTTGCAAGACACTCGTAATAGTTTAATCTTTACCACAAAAAAACTGGTCACCAGTATTGGTGTGGAAAATTTAATCATTGTGGAAACAGACGATGCTCTCCTGGTTTGTGATCTCAATCGCACCCAGGATGTGAAAAAGCTGGTAGGTACTTTAAAGCAAGAAGATCGTTATGAGTATAAATACCACAAAACCGTTTTGAGCAACTGGGGAAATACGACTAACATCTATGACACTCCGGGCTACAAGATCAATACTGTTGAAATTCAGCCAGGAAAATGCATTTCGCTACAAAGACATCAGCACCGTAGTGAACATTGGGTTATCGTCGAAGGAACGGCAGAAGTGACTCGTGGGGAAGAACGTTTTTTCTTGACTGAAAACGAATCAACCTTTATTCCTAAAACAGTCATCCATCGATTAAAAAATTCAGGGTATATTCCTTTACAAATTATTGAAATTCAAATGGGTGACTATTTAGAAGATGACGACATTGAACGTTTTGATGATTCGGAAAGTAACATTGTGAAATAACAATGAGTATGTGAGAGCGGAATGGAAAGGAGAGAACTATGGCACAATCATTAGTGGAAATACTGCCGCCCAAAGTAAAAGTATGGTTTGCTCATGCCGTGGCAGGTCTCATCACAGCCGATGGAATTGTTACAGAAAGTGAGTTGGTATTTTTGAGAGATACTATCAACTTTCTGGAGAATGTCGAAGAAATCAATCAGGTTGTGGGTATTGTCAAAAACAAGGAAAAACCGATTTTACAGACCATCAACACAGATCCCAAAACAGCAGCTATGATTCTAATCCACCTGGCAACCATTGCGATTGCGGATGGCAGTCTCGATCCATCGGAGGCAGATTATTTTAAATACGTCGGAAAAAAACTAGGATTTGACGCTACCTATTCAGAAGAAATCCTCCAATGGGGTAAAGATAATATCATGCTCGAAAAACGCAAAAAAGGACTATTGAAGCGAGCAAAACAGAATAAGATTTTTTGAAAATAAGAAACACCTCATACTGTCAGTTCCATTTGAGCCTGTTGTAAGCGTGCCGCAATGTCGATTCCTTGAGGGCAAACAGCCGCTGCTTTTTGCAATTGTTCGGTCTCACACATTCTTGCCTGGACAGGGATCTCATTATAAAGCTGACGAGCACGCTCCGTTTTGCCATAGCATTCATGGTACATCAAAAAACGCAGCGAATCTGCAATGGCCACTTTTTGATCCATGATTGTTTCACAAATGTGATCACATCCATTACAGGCATAATTGGCAGTTAATGCTGCTAATTGGTTCAATTGATGACTTTCCGTAGCAGTGAGATGTTTTTCAGACTTAGCTGCTGCAATATTTTCACGGGTCACTCGGATGCTATCCATCTCAGAGACAACAGAGTCTATGCGCTCATCTGCCCAAACTGACTTCAGCTTGGCTTGTCCCAAGGTGAAGTTGTCCGAACGGAACTGAGCAACCTTTTCAATGCTTGATGGCACAGACCCATTGGTCTTCATGGCAATTAGTCCAATACCAGCCTTCTTACAGGCGTCAATCGCTAAATTTAATTCTCGGTCTCCATATCGACGAAAATTGTAGCGAAATAAAATGGCATCAATGCCACCAACTTTTGCTGCTTTATTCATCAATTCCACCACATTTCCATCATGGCAAGAGAAACCAAAAAATTTAGTTTTACCTGATTTACGCAATTGATCTCCCAAGCGAATAAATTCTGGTTCGAGCATATCCTCATCATCAATTCCATGCATCAAATACAAATCAAGATAATCTGTTTTGAGTTCCTCCAGGCATTCATCCAGATCTTCGGTCAATCCCCTTGGGCTCCCACTGCCCGACTTTGAGGTCAACCACATTTTTTTACGATCTTTGATCTGGGTTAAAAAATTCGCAATAGCCCGATGCGAAGCTCCCCATCCATAAGAAAGAGCTGTATCAAACCAGGTCACTCCTTCTTTGAAGCAGCGATGCATTATCTTATCATAGACCGGATCTAATCGTTGGGCCGTTCCCAAGTGCAAAATTGGAACTTTCACTCCAGTGGTTCCTAGTTCTTTATGAGGAATTCCTGTTTTGGGTAACGCATTTCCCTGAGCAACAGCAGGAGTCGCTTTCGAAAGATTAGTAGCACTCACAACGGCAGTGGAAACAGCTGCTGCTTTTAAAAATGTTCGTCGTCCTATTCTTTTTTCTTCCATCATGTACCTCTTTTTGTGAAAAATTACACTTGTTGGCTCGTTCGAAATTTCAGTAAAAGTTTTCGATGTTGTGATCGACTCTCTCCAACGGCTGTTATATAAACAGCAGGTTGGTCCTGCACTGGGCACTCACTTTGACAAATACCACAGCCAATGCAAAGATCTGGAACGATAAAAGGTTTATTCAAGACAACCATGTTGCCATAGACATCCTTTGCTTCCTCATCAATTGTCTGAATGGCTTTCGGAGAAACAGGACAAACCTCTTCGCAGACAACACAGGGGATTTGGTTGGCCCATGGCAAACAGCGGGAGGTGTTGATAAATGCTGTTCCCAACCGCACAGGCCCTTGCTCTGTGTATTCTCCTTTGCCTAATTTTTCGGCAACAGTGATTTTCCGGATAGCTCCAGTTGGACAAACTTCAGAGCATAATGTACATTTCAATTGGCAGTGCTTGATATTAAAATTCATCACCGGAGTCCACAGTCCTTCAAAACCACCTTCCTGGAAAGTTGGCGGTTGCAGGACGTTGGTAGGACACACATTGATACATTGATCACATTTGATGCATTTTTCTAAAAA
>JANQHV010000004.1 GCA_028282505.1 SAR324 cluster bacterium
TTAGCTGTGGCCTTCAGAGCCCCAATCGTATGAACCATTTCATTTTTCAGAACGGTTGGCAAACTCAACCATTCCCACCATGTCCATTCTTTCCAGGGGTGTGCCTCAAAAAATTGATTAATTGGATGGCGAAGGGCTACAATATTTGCTCGCTCAGGAATGTGTTCGGCTCCAACCGCTAAATTATGCCCTTCTTCTAATCCTCCCATAATCACAATGGTATCACATTGGGCATGATGTAGACTGCCTTCAAACCATGCGGTTGTTTGTCGATGAGGCTCATCTAATGCAAATACTTTCCATACTCCTGGATCTACCTCTTGCACTTGCCATTCAGGAATTTCAGATGCATGAAAAGGTTGTTGAAAATCATTAATTTTCCATAACATCACTCCTGATCCAACAATGACGATGATCAGTAAAATTTTAAAAATTGCTCTCATTTTGTATTTGCTCTATGAGAAGACAAAACTTTTCGAATTGATTTTTCAATCGATTGACCCGTAGGGATAACATGATGTGCAATATTTTGCTGGAGACAAAATTTTCGGAGTTGTTTTTTATGTTTCTGAAAATTCGAACGATATGCATGCCAATCTGCTGAGGTCAAAGAACGATATTCCTGATGTGCTTCTATATGCAACACTTCAGCATGAGGAGTAGGAGTTTCTTCTTCAGGATCAATCAGATGGAAACAGGAACATTCTTTTGCCGTCAATTTTGCTGTTTTTAACCATTCCTGCCATTGGGTGGCTGGAACAAGAAAATCTGAAATTAAAAATATGTGATCGATTGATTTTGGTTGAAACTGTTGAGCACAAAATTCTGCTTTTCCCAGAGGCCCCTGCTTTTCTAAAAACCGAAGTTGTTGTACAAAATGTAAAAAAGCTTTTTTAGAAGTACGAGGATTGACTAGATTTTCTTCAGTAAACATGGTTTTAAAGCTAAATGCATCTCCCTGCTTGTACAGCACATATCCCAACCCAAAAGCCAACAGCAAGGCTCCACGAAATTTAGAAATTTCAGCAGACTTGGAAAAAAAGCTCATAGAAGGAGAATCATCCAGTAAAAGAAGTGTTGTCGCACGTGTATGAGTATCCCTTTGTTTGATGTAATACCTGTCTGATCGGGCAAACAATTTCCAATCCAAATCTTTAGGATCATCCCCTGGCCGGTATTCCTGATATCCTGCAAAATCCAGGCTTCTCCCAAGATGTGCTAAATGATGAACTCCCATTCCTTTCAAATACTTCGAAGGTCGAAGCTGTAATTCAATCTGCTTCAGGCTTATTAAAAAATCATTTTTTTCAATCATACAATTTTATCAGACTACCTCCACCCCTTCTCACGGTAATAACGCATTGCCCCCTCATGTAATGGAGCAATCAGACCTTCTTTGGACATTTGAGCAGGAGTCAATTTGGCAAATGCAGGATGCATCTTCTTGAATCGCTCCAAATTATCAAACAGGGTTTTGACAATGGTGTAGGCAATCGTTTCATCCAGATCTGCCGATACAACCACCGTCGCCTTCATCCCGAAAGTAGGAATGGGTGTTGTATTATTTTTATACATTCCTTCCGAAATAATCGCAGATGTGTAATAAGGAGTATCTGCTACCAACTTGTCAATTTGTTGATCATTAATTCCCACAATGAAAGCATCACAAAAATCCATCAGTTGCTTAACTGCAGGACTGGGATGGACTATTTTATCAACCGTCGCTTGAATTCTTCCATGACACAAGGCTAATGAGTGCTGAGCCGCTGGCAATTCCTCTGTCAGCAGAAAATCCGTTTTTGTCCATCCTTTTGTTGCCATCATCATTTCCATGATAGCACGCTGACTTGAGCCTGGATTTCCAATGTTGATTCTTTTTCCTTTCAAATCATCAAAATGCTTGATTCCTGAATTTCGTTGGGCAATAACTGTCAATAAAACACTATGAACAGAAAATAAAGCGCGGATGTTTTCATAAGAAATATCTAAAAACTGAAATGATCCGCTATGATTAACAGCATGATACTGCATATCAGATTCAACAATTCCCATTTCTATTGAACCACTACGAACATTGGTCAGATTATAATATGAATCTTCTGTGAACAATGCCTTGCAAGTGAAATCTTTAGCATTTTGATTAATGATACGACAAATGGCCCTGCCTGTATAATAATCCATGCTTGTTGATTTACCAGTGCCAATCAATATCTCAGCAGCATTGACTTCATGCCCTCCAACAGCAAGAAACAAAATAACAAACAGTATCCCGATGAAATTTTTTAATAATCGCAGCTCTTTCTTTTCCATCTTCCTCCTCCCAAAATCGTATCTCAACGAATTTTAAACTATTATAATTCCCCAGAAAAATTGTTCCCTATGCTCATTTTTCCGGTTATCAAAAGGTTGATTGTTGACCACTAAACTGAAAGGTTGACCCTCCACTAAAAATCGGACCACCGACCGCACAAAAGGATCTTTTTTGGTGAGTTTTAGTGGGTTTCGTGGCCATTAGCAAAAAAAATGCTTTTGGAAAGAACGATTCTCCTATACCCATTTATACCAATTTGTCTTCAAAAGTGCCACACTGTCTTATATTTCTTTCAATGAAAGTATTGTGGTAAAGTCTGCATTTTTATCATCTGGTCATGGACAAATACTCTTCTACTTGATATAAAGGCTTTACATTACAAATCAAAACAGGATTCTCTTCATCAAAGTGAGGTGGCTTATGAAAACCAAACCCAATCTAAAACCATAGAAGTTCGATCGAACTCCTGGTCACAAATGGTATTTGAACTCTCTTATATGCCACCACCTCCAAAGATTAATGCTCCTAAAGGCTTTGTCCTGATTCAACCAGGAACCTTCCAAATGGGTAGCACTGACGGCGATAGTGATGAGAAACCTGTTCATCAGGTGCGCATCAGCAGATCTTTTTATATTTCCGATCATGAGGTGACAGTGGGAGAATATCGACAGTTTGTGAAGGTAGCTAGACATCGAGAACCAAAAGGATGTTGGGATTCATACGATAATTGGGAAAAATCCAATAGAGAAAACCATCCAATCAATTGAGTATCATGGAAAGATGCTCAGGCTTACATCAAATGGTTGAAGCAACAATTACCAGGAGTGAGTCTTTGCACAAAAGCCGAATGGGAGTATGTAGCTAGAACAGGCAAAAATAACCAGAAATGGTCTTGCGGAAATAATGAATCCTGTTTGCAAGATTATGCCTGGTATGTTGGCAATGACACACCTGACGGAACCAAGGCAGTAAAAA
>JANQHV010000160.1 GCA_028282505.1 SAR324 cluster bacterium
ACAGGAACAATCATACCATATTTTGCGTTTTCATCAGCTTCGATGTCTACGGAAAAAGTGCCCTCTTTGTTGCGCCTCCATTCGGTAATACGTTTTTTAAAATTTTCCTCGTTTTTTCCAGACAACCCCTGACCAATCAAGTCGTTATTGATATAAATCTGACCCTCTTGATCAATAATGATACGCAGGGTTTTGTCCAAAGAGGCCCCATCCTTGGAATAGGTATCTTCAGGTAGATCAACTTGAACGATTTGGTGGATAATGGGTGCAGTGATCATAAAAATGACCAGGAGCACCAGCAATACATCAACAAAAGGAGTGACATTGATATCACTCATCATCTCTTCTTCTTCCCAGGGAGACTGCATCATGTGATTATCCACTCCATTCGGTTTACGAGTTCCAGAGAAAAATTGCGCATGATATTTCCTTCGCGACGGGTATAGGAACGGTAGTAATTGTAGGCCATCAATGCAGGGATGGCGGCTAGGAGGCCAGCAGCGGTAGCAATCAATGCCTCTGAAATGCCAGGCGCCACAACTGCTAAACTGGTGACACCACTCACCCCAATGCCCTGGAATGCATCAATAATCCCCAGAACGGTACCAAAAAGACCAATGAATGGAGAAGAACTGGAGATGCTGGCTAAGGGATTGAGACGATGATCCAGTATGATATATTGTTGATTGATGCATTGATTGGCAGATCGCAGAAGGCGTTGATTCAGGTGGTCACGCATGTCTTTGGCAGACGAATACTTAACAGACCGGTCTGCTATTTTCTCTCGGAAATCAACAACCTCCTGGTAATTGTTTTCGAAAATACGAGCCAGTGGAGAGTGGTCGAATTGATGGGCAAGGTTATAGATATGCTCTAATTTGGGCTCTTTATGAAATATCTGTAAGAATTCTTCATTTTCTCCAACGACCCTCCGGAATTGAATCCACTTGAGAAAAATCACGGCCCAGGAAAAAGAGGACATTAATAAGAGGATAATTAAGATGACGTGGGTAATCCAACTACCTTGAAGGACTAAGCCAACAATCCCTTTTTCGTCAAACAAACTTTCAACAAATGACATTGCAGAAGGGTATCATGAAGATGGAAAGGTGCAAAAATTTTCCTGAAACCGTTTGATTTCAGGAAAATTTACAGGTGTCATAAGAGGAAAAGATTACAGGCGGGTAAATTCAACTCGTCGATTTCTTGCCCAACTCACTTCGTTATGTCCTGGCTCTGCAGGGCGTTCTTCACCGAAGCTGACGATCGTAAATTGTTCTGGATTGGCACCCAATGCAATGAGGTAATTCAGAACAGATTTGGTACGTCGTTCCCCAAGTGCCAGGTTGTATTCGTTGGTTCCACGCTCATCAGCATGGCCTTCCAATTGGACCTTCACCCCTGGATTTGCTTGAATCCAGTCAAAATTCTCTTGAATGGCTTTTTTGAACTGGTCCTGGATGTCGGTATTGTCAAATTTAAAATAAACGGTTTGTAATTGATATATTTTTACCGCTCTTGGCTGTTCCGGAGGAGCAGGTACTATCGTTGTTTCTTTTTTGGGCTTTACCTCTTCCTTTTCCATCTCTTTTTTGGCAACCATAGGCTCCTCTTTGGGTTTTTTTTCCATTTTAGGAGCAGGTTTTGGGGCAGGTTTTTCTTCTTTTTTCGCCAGCTTCTCTGTTTTCGGCATCATGGTGGTTGTTTCTTCTATCTCTTGATCAGATGGAGGAACGACACCTGTGGTTGTTTCGCATCCCATCAGTGCTAATGAGATACCTAGAACAAAAGCAAAAATTCCAAATTTGATCTTCTTCATATCACACCCTATATTAAATTAGTGTTTTCGTCTTAAAATCGTTCAGACGAGCTTTTCTGAAAGATGGTTAAGAAAACTGCAGAAAGCAGGTTGAATGGATGAATTGTACAGACATTTCATTCCCAGCATGTAATCAACGTGTACTATACCTGTGTTTTATTGCATGTCAATGATAAAAATTGAAGATAATTTTTTCAAAAGTATTCAAGAAAAGGGATAAAGGACGTTAAATGGTCTTTTTCATGATGACAATTGGGGCTGTTTTGCTAGCACTCTGGGTAGGATTTCGTTATCCCGTATCACTCTGGCAACTCCATCTGGAATGGTTGCTGCTTCTTGCCGCAGGGATGGGGGGCTGGTGCTGGTATTATCGACTGAGGACAATTGCCTGTCTCTTTTTTGTGGGAACTTTTTATTTAGGATACCATCTTTTTTTTCTATTGCCAGCATGGCAACAACGGTTAGAAACAATTTCTGTGACTGATCCTCCTCTATGGGTACAGGGAAAAGTGATTCAAGCGAGCCAGGAAAATGAATATTTGTCCATTACGCTGGCACCAGCAGATGTTTATTGGCAGGAAAGACACCAGCATTTTTTGGAACTCTCCATTCGTTTTTTAAAAAAACGTTCTTCGCTCCGTTCCTTTTATCATCAGCGTTCTATTCAAGTGAGTGGTTTATTGAAAGACGCCCATTTGGAAAATCAACAACTCACTCTTGTGCTGGAAGACGTTCTGTATCATTCCACATTGTTCCCATTGGAGAGGATGCTTTATCCTGCTCAAGTGGCTCGGCAGCGTTTAATCAAACGCGCTGCTTTTTATTTATCTCCCGAAACGTTTGCTTTATATTCGCCTGTCATTCTTGCCAAACCGGTATACCGTTCCGAAGCACTGGAACTGTTTCGTAGTACGGGAATGGCCCATCTTCTCAGTATCAGTGGATTGCACATTGGGCTATTGTTTTGGTTGGGAATGGGGTTGATCAAACAGATGAGCCGATTTTCGGAACGGTTGTTGGGATGGGTGCATTTCCCACAATTCTGTCAATTGGTCACCGTGATGGGATTGTGGGTCTATGTGGGACTATTGGCATTTCCTATTCCTGCCCTGCGTGCTGTGGTGATGTTAACTCTGATGGTGATGCTGCGTTGGACAGGACAGGCTCATGCTGCTTTGCAGTCCTTATTGACTACAGCATTTCTCTTCATTTGTTTCAATCCTGCAGTTATTTATGATCTGTCATTCCAGCTTTCTTTTGTTGCGGTTTTTTATATTATCATCGCTCTTCCTTTTCTATACCATGTCTCCCGGAAAAGCTTCTGGCAGAAAATGGGGAAAATGGCGATCAACAGCTTGTTGATTACAGGAAGTGTGTTGCTGGGCATATGGCCTATTGTGGCAACACACTTTCAACAGTTCTCATTGGAACCGTTTTGGCTCAATATGGTGATGGTGCCCTTATTGGCTTTTTTGGTTCTGCCTTTCTGCTTTGCTGCGTTTTTTCACAGCTTGTTTCTTTTCAATGCTCCGCCATTTACCTTTTTAGAACAGGAATTGTTTCAATTGAGCGAATGGAGTTTAAAAATCTGGCTGGAAATTTTAAGCTTGCTGCACCATTGGGGCAGTTGGGGAACATTTTCAGTCCAGATCGAGTGGGAGGGATGGCACTATGGCTTGTATTACCTGAGCACTTTGCTGTTTTATTACGTGCTGCTCAGAAGGGAAGGCATGCTCAAAAATCTCAGCAAGTCTAAATACCGCTAATCAGAAATAAGTATTCAAATTCTTGTTGCTACAGCTGACTCTGAAGACCTTTTTTCCTGGTCCGCTCTAGATTATTTCTTACGGTTTTGGTGGTTGGATGATCCTGGCCTAATTTATCATGAAATACTTTGAGGGCTTTCTCATAATACTCGATCGCTTTGCTGTATTGACCGAGAGATGTCCAGGCTGCTCCCAGATTGTTCCAGTCTTTGGCAATTTGTGGATGTTGTTTTCCATAGGTATTCAGATCACTGGCCAAGGCTTGCTCATAATACCCAATGGCTTTTTTGTACTCACCGAGGGAATATAATGCTGTTCCCAGGTTATTCCATCGGATGGCAACTTTTGGATGTTGATTTCCATAGGTATTCAGATCACTGGCCAAGGCTTGCTC
>JANQHV010000028.1 GCA_028282505.1 SAR324 cluster bacterium
TTAGAGAATTCATAAATCTTGTTTTTTATGTCATCCTGAGTGAAGCGAAGGATCTCTAAATGGCGGATATATGATAGATTCTTCGCTATGCTCAGAATGACAAATCGTAAAAAAACGAATTCTCTAACAGGTTCTGAATCTATCAATAGAGTAGCCTTCCTTCAAACCCTGAATTGTGATACACTGTATCGAAAAATGATACTTATTTATTTTTGATTATTTCTTGTTTTCTTTAATTTTTTAGAATTATGTTTGATCGTCGACTCTTATCAAATTTTGATTGGATTTTGTGTGGCACAGTTTTGTTGATCTGTGCCATTGGAGTGGTGGCTATCCATTCAGCGACCATTGGAACGCCTGAAATGGTTTTTTACAAAAAACGTCAAATTTACTGGATTATACTGGGGACAGTCGTTGCCCTTTTTACGATTTTGATTGACTACCGCATTCTGGTAAAATGGGGATACATTTTTCATTTTGGAGTGATTTTTCTGTTGGTGCTGGTGTTGCTTTTTGGTACAGGAGGACCCGGTTCTCCTGTGAAGAGATGGCTGGCCGTTGGGCCATTTTTCATGCAGCCTTCAGAATTTTCTAAATTTACTCTAGTTGTGGTGCTTGCCCGTCATTTTCAAGAATATCGACGCATCGGCCAATTGGGATTTATGCGTTTGATTTGGCCTACCATTTTGGTATTGATACCTTTTGTTTTAATTGTGCAACAACCCGATTTAGGCACAGCGCTATTATTGTTGATCGTCTACATCCCCATCATTTTTTTGGCAGGAATTCGGAAAATGACCATTATTCTGATTGGCTTCATCATGGTCATTTTATCGCTGGTTGCCTGGTTTGGGATTCCAACAGTCATCGATCCCATCTTAAAACCCTATCAACAGGATCGAGTCTTGACCTTCATTAACCCAGAGAGGGATTCTCTGGGAGCTGGTTATCAGGTCATTCAATCCATTGTAGCCATTGGTAGTGGAGGAATCTGGGGAAAAGGTTTTGAAAATGGAACCCAAGGAAAACTAAATTTTCTACCTGCCCATCATACGGATTTCATTTTTTCGGTATTCACTGAAGAATGGGGATTTGCGGGTGGCATTACCCTATTGGCTCTTTTTCTATTTTTAATCCTCTGGTCACTTTCCAGCGTTTTGAAGACAAATGACCGTTCCAGTGCGGTACTGGTAGTGGGGGTCGTCTCGATCATTACTTCCCATGTCCTGATCAACATTGGAATGGTGTTAGGTCTGATGCCTGTCGTGGGAGTTCCCCTTCCATTTTTTAGTTATGGTGGATCTTCCATGTTATCCATGATGTTTGGAGTAGGGCTTTTATTGAACATCCGCATGCGACAATTTCAAACATGACAACCATCATCACACTCACAACAGATTTTGGCACCCAAGACGGCTATGTGGGAGCTATGAAGGGAAGAATTGCCTCGATTTCTCCCACTAGTACGATCATCGATATCACTCATGATATTACTGCCCAGTCTATCTTTCAAGCAGCATATTGCCTGGCTCGCAGTGTTCCCAAGTTTCCTCCAGGAACCATTCATGTCGTTGTGGTTGATCCAGGGGTGGGTTCTGACCGTCCTGCTATTTTAATCAAGACAGCGGCTCACTGGCTCATTGGACCGGATAATGGTGTTTTTTCAATTCTATTGGAAAAATATCCTCCAGAAACAATAGTCCATATTCATTCAAAAACCCAACATTGGCAGGCCCACACCAGTTTTGATGGCTTAGCCCTCTTTGCTCCCACGGCTGCTCATTTAGCAGAAGACATGCCCATCCACGAAATTGGTACGAAAGCTTCGGACTATCAAAAACTAGAGGTTCCCCCAAGTGTTGAAACAGCAGATGGTATTGAAGGAGAAGTCATCCTTTTTGACCGATTTGGTAATGCCATTACCAACATTGCCAGTACTGCATTATCAAAATATACATCCAGTGAAGTTAGAATAGTGGGAAAGCCAGGTGTCAATTGCCATCTACTGTCGCACTATGAGCAAGGAAGAGACGACGAGGCAATTGCCATTATAAACAGTGACCAATTGCTTGAATTGTCTGTCTATTGCGGGTCCATGCAACAAAAACACGGGCTGGTGATTGGCGATAGAGTGCTGGTGTCGGAGAAAAAATAGAGGAAGTCGCAGGAAAGGCGTTGGAAAAATAAAGTATCTTCCTGGAGAGATTCCCCAGGAAGATGAACAAATTGATTATCGTTTCATATTAACCATCACGTCAACCATCTCATCGGATACCGTGACGGTTTTGGCATTGGCCTGGAATGCCCTCTGAGTTTCCACCATTTTTACAAATTCTTTGGCCAAATCGACGTTCGATTGCTCTAATGCCTGACTACGAACTGTTCCAAACCCTCCAATTCCTGGAGTCCCCCGAATCGCTTTACCAGCCAGTGGGGTATGGTTGAACAGGTTGTCTCCAGCCTTGATCAATTTTTCGGGATTATCGAATTTCGTGAGTGTCACCATTCCCATCGGACGGGTATGTCCACTATCGAAAACTCCCGTAATCAAACCATCATTGGCCACAATGATATCTTCCAACGTTCCACTGGGGTGACCATCCGCAAAAATGTCCAAGATATTGGAAGCTGAGGCAAATTGGGTGATGCCATCCAGACCGGTACGCTCATCTGTTGGGTCTTCCGGGTTCGATCCAATGCCCAGGTTCACACCAATGACTTGAGGTGTATCTCCCCCAAAATCTACGACTACTTGCGGTAGCCCAGTT
Source organism: SAR324 cluster bacterium (assembly GCA_028282505.1). Classification (GTDB taxonomy): domain Bacteria; phylum SAR324; class SAR324; order SAR324; family NAC60-12. The sequence continues at coordinate 2,769 of JANQHV010000028.1, forward strand.
TCTGGATTCACAGGTGCAGGTTGTAAAATGGGTGGTCCCGTTGCCGGAATCTGCTGTCCGGTTGCCGGGTCAATCCCGCCACCTTGTGCCACGAACTGACCACCTGTCGCCTGCAAGAGACGGCCATCATCATCAAATTGCATGAATCCTCCACCCTGAGCAATCAATTGTCCGGGGCGTTGCCCAATATCAGCACCATCAAAAGCCAAATACCACTCCCATTGATTCTTGATACCAGGAATGGTTTGTCCAGTCTGTGGATCTGTTTGCGGAGGAACCTCTGGGCGCCTGCGAAAGAGAATTGTTGCTGTATGTTCGTCTCCCAAATCATCAAATACGGTAACAGAAGTCGAAAAGTTGTACATGTTGACTTTGATATTCGTCGGATCGAATGGCATCTCCCGAATGGGAGAATTGGCATCGATGTTTGCCGCAATTCTAATACCAGTCCCCAAATTTCCATCACCTGTACGAACAGGAGGATCCACTGTCCCTAGAACCTTCAGTTTGTGAGGAAAACCAACGGCATCACCACTGGCAGGGTCCACATCCCGCACCTGTACAAACAAGCCACGATCTGTGGTCAACATCCCCTCAGAATCATAGGTAAAGTTTCCCGCACGCGTATAAAATTCTTTCCCAAATTGATCTGCCACTGTGAAAAATCCAGTGCCATTGAGTGCCATATCGGTTTGTTTTTCTGTTTGCTCAAATGTCCCCTGGGCAAAATTCGCATTCACACTGGCAATCCCAACCCCCTGACTCAATTTCGTTGGTCCAATTCCCTGAGAGAAATTAGAAGCCAGAATATCTTCAAAGGCGACTCGACTGGTTTTATATCCAACGGTATTGACGTTGGCAACATTACTACCAATCACAGTCATTGCCCTACCCATGGTTTTCACACCACTGGCAGCTGCATTCAATGATCCAAGTAAACTCATAATAATCTCCTTCTAAAAGCTATTCAATTAGCATCACTCAAACACTTGTTGACTATGTACCCATCATCCCTGAATCGATTCCCATTGACTCACCTCTTGCCCAACATCAGGGTTTTTCAACGGCAAGTGGTTTTAGATTCGAAGCCAATGGTCTGGGCTGTATCGTTTTCTTAATGGGAAGCGGTACAGCATGATCATAACGCCTTTCTGATTGATTACTGGCGCCTTTTATATTGCTCAGAGGTAACTTTTCTCCATTGATGGTCGCGACAGGACGCCCATCCTCAAAATCTACCCCAGAAATCCTGCCTGCTTTGAAAAGATTCACGTCAATCTTCTCACCATCTTCGGTAGAGGCAACAATACGATACTTGTATGTGCCATTTGAAACAACATCTCCATCACTGTCTTTGCCATCCCAGATGAAACTATGAGATCCTTTGGCCTGACTGCCCAGGTCAATTTTACGAATGGCTTCTCCTTCCGGGCTGATGATATGGGCAAAAACCTTGTCAGCATTCCCACTGACTGAGTAGGCTGCAGGAGCCGTGATCCCTTCACGAATCTGCAAGGAATCCGTACCAATTTTCACATCTTTATCCAGATAAGCAAATGCACTGGAGCGTGACATTTCATCCTGCAAAGATACCATCTTATCCATCTTGACATTCAAATTTTGCAATTGCTCTACGGTTCCCAGGGCCGCCATTTGTTGCATCATTTGCTCAGATTTCATGGGGTCCAATGGGTCTTGATTTGACATTTGAGTCATCATCAAATTTAAAAAATCTGATTTTCCCAGTTGTTTACTTTCGTCCCCCTGTTGGCCTGTTGTTTTGGAAGCCGCATTTCGTAACGATGCTCCTGCTTGATTGACTGCCTGATGAACTGCAAGTGACATGCTTTCTCCTTTTCAATTACGCATAAATACTGACACCGGAATTGAATCCAGCCTTTTTATATTGCTGTGATACCGCTACCTGAGGCTCCAGACGTTCTTGTTGTTTACTGGCATTATAATCTTCCTCAAAATGTCCACGTTCTGCAGATTGATCTGGATTGGAAAACGAATGCTGTTCCACATCAACGGCAAACTGGAGTTGATCAAAGGCCCCATCTTCCTGAGCTAAAAAGCGTGTTCGCAGTTCGGCAAGATTGGCTTCTACTACACTTTTTGCTTCTGGATTGGCGACGATCATCTCAACAGTGAGATCATTTCCCTCCTGACGTACTTTCATTCGGAGATCTCCCAAATGTTCAGGTCTGAGCTGTATGGTCACTTCCCGATCGCCATCTTCCTTCAGATTCACCTTACTCATGATTTGATCGAGATCAAATGTGGATTCGGTGAATGTTCGTCCTGAGCTTTTTAAGGCAGAGAGAGAGTTGTTTTCTTTGGTAGAAGTGAGATGGTTCGTTTCTACAGAGTCCATGGAGACACTGTCCAGACTCGGATCCATGTCCATGGATGTATTGGAATTATCCAGTACACTTTCCTGCTCCGTCGATTTAAAAACATCTGCCAATTCTGGGATATTCCTCTGAATGGCAGATTTTGTGCCAACTTGTTTGGCCATAAAATCGTCGGGATGTTTCCCTGCACTGATAGCCTGATCAAAATTTGGATTCTGTGAAATGTCGCGCAGTTGCGATAAGTTTTCCAAAGACTGAGTTGCGGTTGGTTCAGCATTGACTGGATTGGGAGTAATGGTACGAAACTGCTCCATCAATCGGCGCTGAAGCATGTCTTGTTTAGCTTCTGGTTTGGTCTGATGCATGAAAGCAGCAGAGGTGGATAGCATGGGATCTTCTGCCTTTTTTGTAATGCCACCATTTTGTACCAGATCCTGCTGGGCATTCGCCATATTTAGTTGTGTATCAATGGAAACTTTTGTACGCTCAACCCCTTGTGCCTCTTCTCCTGTTGATAAGATCCGAGGATCTATGCTTGCCGATGAATTT
>JANQHV010000036.1 GCA_028282505.1 SAR324 cluster bacterium
AATGATGCAACAGAAGCTGGTGAACAATTGGAAGTAGAATTTTCAGTTTCAATTCAATCACAACGTAGATATTACCCTCTTGATAGCAATCTTTCCTCTAAAATGAGACAAGTGGCCAAAGAGCGTGGTATTAGCGAGGAAACATTACTCAATTTATGGGTTCAAGAAAAGATTAATCAAAATGAAAATCAACAAAAGATTTAGAACCTGTTTGGAAAAGAACAAAAATGGACAAAATACAACAAAAACGATACATCGAGGATATTTGCGAAGAGTTGAGGATAACACCAAGCCGTCTGGCAAGATCGTTACGGGTTTCTGAAGAGAAAGTGAAACTGTGGTCAGAAGGCAAAAAAATTCTGGAATATAACGAGATCAAAGCACTGGAAGCACTGCTGGAGGAATACCGTTTAGAAGCTCTGGAAGAGTTTGATCTGCAAACCAAAATGGATCGATTCCGGGGTGCGTCCAGGTTGTCAGAATATCAACTGGCACAGGTCATGGGACTTTCTTCAGTGAATCAGCTTTATGAAATTTACCACAAAAAACCAATCCACCATATACGGCATTTGCTCCTTTTAGAACGGGAACAGTTCCATTCTGGAAAACAAGGAATCCTTTTTGTACAGCATATCGAAGCCATCAACTATCAATTCACCCGCCCAAAATAAACAAAAATGACCATGAACAACAATATTTTACTGGGAGTGGGCAGGTATATGATCCCTGTTCCGCCAGTACTATGGCAGAATATTTTGAAAGTATCTGCCTGGAAAATGAAATCAGAGCTCCGCTTCATGTCCGAGGAACACCATCGGGTACGTAATTTTTTAGTGCAGGAACTGGCCAACGTGGGCAGTCCTTTAACACCAGCACATATCTCAACTAGTTTGAACTTATCTGTCGATCAGGTGGCAACGATTTTAGACGAACTCGAACAAAAGATGATGTTCCTGGTTCGCAATGAACAAGGGGCGGTCACATGGGCCTATCCAGTCACCGTTGAACAGACTGCCCATCAAGTCAGATTGAGCCCGGATGAAATATTCTATTCTCCCTGAGCGTTTGATGCCTTTGCGATTCCCTTCGTGCAGGGGAAATTAAAAGAAAAGCCGGTTTCTGCCACCATCGAGACCCTATGCTCGCAATCTCAGCAACCATTGCATTTTACAGTGGACAGTGATCTGAATTACGAGTTGGAGGAGGATGCAAATCCAATCCTTTTTGTGCCCATTGTCAACTTTACGAAGGTCAAGGACCCCAGTATTGTTGATTCCTTTTGAAATGTCTCCGTCTTCTTCTGGTCAGAAGAACAGGCAAGAGAGCATCGCCAACGTGGGGGAGAGATTGGTGTCTATATTACGATGCAGCAAAACACGCATATTACTCCTGTTGTGCAAAGTGCTTTATTTGGATTTTCATCGGCTGAAAATAAATAATACCTGCATAAGCTAAACTTTACCTGCCTCATTTCCTGTGATAAAGTTGCTTACATTGTATTAGAAATCGTTGAAAGATAAGATGAACATTCTATAGCTCCAGTTGGCAAGCTAGCCCATACAAACTTTTCAAACTTCCAACCAGGGTCTGAGGTCCATCATGGAATCCAATCTCGCTTTAGATCAACGCCATAGCACTCTCATTATTTGGAATGATAGCTACAATATTGGCATCAAAGAAATTGACGATCAACACAAAATGTTGATTCATATCGCCAACGAGCTTTTTGAAAAAATTTCCTTAAATAAAGCCAGTGACATCCTGGAACAAGTGTTCAATTCCTTATTCGAGTATATTAAATACCACTTTAGTACGGAAGAACGACTCATGCTGGCTTGTAATTATCCGGATTACATCAAGCATAAAAACTCTCATGCTCAGTTTGTTGATGTGATTTCAGAACTGAAAAAGCGTTTTGATATTGGTGAACCAGCAGTCGCCACGGATGCCTTAAGGTTCCTCAGAAAATGGATTTTCAATCACATCAAAGCGTCCGACAAATACCTGGCCATGTTTTTACAATCCAATGAGCATGATAGAATCAATGCTCAACTTGAAATTGCCTATTCTGAAATTGAGCGTCTCAATGCCATTCTGGAATCTGCTATTCCTAAACCGTTTCTGAATCGAATTGCTTTTCAAACGCCTTCCACTGAATCTTTACGCCTGCTGGAAGAAGAACAACTGTCGATTCTTTTTTGTGATATCCGCTCTTATACTTCCCATGCGGAACGAATGACGGCTCGGGAAACCCTAAAGTTCCTTAACAGTATCTTTAGTTTAATGGAACCCAGTATTTCGGAACATGAAGGGTTCATTGACAAGTTCATAGGAGATGCAGCCCTGGTTTTGTTTGACCGGAAGGAATCAGCAACCCATGCGATACAAACAGCGATTGACATCCAGTTTGAATTGGTACGCTATAATCAAGAACGGGAAAAAACAGATTTACCAGAAATTCAAGTTGGAATTGGCATCAACACAGGGCCTGTTGTGGTTGGTCTCTTAGGCACTCAAACCCGTGTCAGCTCCACAGTGATTGGAGATCATGTCAATCTGTCAGCTCGTTTACAAGAACTCACCAAAACGCTTCGTTCGGATTTATTGATTTCTC
>JANQHV010000044.1 GCA_028282505.1 SAR324 cluster bacterium
GAGAAATCAAAATGTTTAAAACAGTCCAAATCCAATCCAAAAAAATGCCATTCGTTAATTGGTTCACCAAACTGATGAAAAGTGAACCAAGTACACCACAACCCAAACCCAAACGCCATCTTTGGACAGTGGATGAAAGCAAGTGTCTTAGTGAGGACGAGGTGAAAATACTCAAGAAATATTCTAAGCAGCTTTTGAAAATCGGCCTTGAAAAGCGTCGATTCAGCCTTGTTAGGGACTGGTTCATGATTGAACTGGGGCTTAATTCGGGGCTGCGAGTCCAGGAGATGGCATCTCTTCAACACCAAAACCTTTACATTGGTACGACTAATTCCACAATTTTAGTTATTGGTAAGGGAAACAAAAAAAGGGCTGTTTGGATTGGGCAAGATTTCAAGAGAAAATGTTTTATATACGCAGAATATAAAAAGCAGTTTCAATATTCTACGGATCCTGATTCTTATGTATTGAACAATCTTCAAGGAAGACAGATATCTAAAAGGGCGCTTCAAAAATTTTTCAAAAAAATGGTGATCGAAGCGGGCTTGTCAGACCATTATCATATTCACAATTTGAGACACACCTACTCTACTTTTTTGCTAAAGGCCAGCAACCACAATTATCGGTTTGTTCAAAGTCAGCTTGGGCATTCGTCTATTCAGACCACTCAAGTTTATGCGGGGATTGTTGAAACCGACGCAAGGCAATCAATTGAAAATATGTATGCTTGGATTTCTAATGGAGAGGGGGGTGATATCAATTTCGAATTCAAGTCGTAATCTTTTTTTCTATAATCAAAATTCAAAGGAAATCAAAATGAGATTGTTCAAATTTATGTGTTTTTTTATTTTGGCGGGGCTTATTTTTGGCTCTCAGGCTTATGGTCAGGCGTCGTGGGTCGATGATTTTGAGTCATATTCATCGGGCTCTTGGCCTTCAACATGGACAGCAGATGCTAATGCAAAGAAAAGTTCATCGAATTATGTTGACAGCTCAACTTCATATCAGGGGAATCATTCTCTTCGTTTGTTTGGAAGTCTTGGGGGGTGTTGGGCTGCTCTTGCTTACCGTCCGTTGAACGTTTCGCCTCCTTTTGAGATTGAGGTGAAAATTAAAAATGGAGATGATTCGCTTTATGGCTGTCATCCTGATAGGGGTGGATTTGGGCTTCGGCAAGGTACGTACTGGAGCAATCCGGCACGTACTTTTATCAAATTTTTTAATAACGGTACCATTGAGAATTCGGGTGGGACTGTGATTGGCAATTATTCAACATTGAACTGGTATACAGTCAAGGTTCGTTATGAGCGGCCTTCTTCTTCGACGGTTAAATTAAACTACTGGATTGATGGAGTTCATAAGGGAGAAGAGGTTTTACAGGCGAAGTCCAATGAAGACCAAATTACAAATGTTGAACTGGTTGTCCAAGAGGGGGCTGTTTGGTTTGATGAAGTTAAGGTTAGCCCAGTAACTCAGACGATTGATTTTGTTGATCCTTATAGTGCTGATATGCAAATATTTGCTGGCAATTCGCACTCTGTAGGATTAAAGGTTGATGGATCAGTTGTTGCGGCAGGGTACAATAATTATGGTCAATGTGATGTTTCATCTTGGAGCGGCATTCAACAGGTCGATGCTGGTGGTGTTCATACAGTAGGACTAAAAGCCGATGGTACCGTTGTTGCGGTGGGGGATAATAGCGAGGGGCAATGCAATGTTGATTTTTGGACTGATATCAAACAGGTTTCGGCTGGTTGGGCGCATACAGTTGGGCTAAAAAACGATGGGACGGTCGTTGCTGTTGGATACTGTGGGAATGGGAAATGTGATGTTGATTCATGGACTGATATAGTTCAGGTGTCTGCTGGATCTAATCATACTGCTGGTCTTAAATCGGATGGAACGGTTGTGGCGGTGGGAATTGATCTTTTTGGTAGTGGGACCAATGTTTCTTCATGGACAAATGTTGTTCAGATTGCAACTGGAGTAAGCCATACAGTGGGGCTAAAAGCTGATGGAAGTGTTCTTTATTCTGGAAGTGATGCGGATGTTATAAACACTTTGTCATCTTGGAGCAATATAGTGCAGGTCACTGCTGGCGGCATTCACACGGTGGGACTAAAGGATGATGGAACGGTTGTCGCGGCCGGAAATAATACTGATGGTCAATGTAGTGTGTCTTCATGGACTGGTATTCAGCAAATTGAAGCTGAATGGTATCACACACTTGGTTTAAAGGCTGATGGTACAGTCGTTGCGGTTGGCAAAAACAATTACAATCAATTAGATGTGTCTTCTTGGGACTTGTCTTCAAGTTCTCCAGTTTACACCTGGTATGAGGATTTTGATGGGGATGGGTATGGCAATGCAAATGCTTCGAAATCATCTACTGCGCAGCCTTATGGTTATGTTACAGATAATACCGATTGTGATGATTCTGATCCGAATATAAACCCTGGTATACCGGAAATTGCAAATGACGGCATTGACCAAGATTGCGATGGCCAAGACTTCATGATTGCAAGCACAGTTCCATTTTGCAGTAAGCCTGTCACTAACGGGACGAATGTTGTTCAGTCGTTTACGCCGGCAGGAAAAGATGTCGGAGAGGTTGGGGATTTTTATGTTTTTACTGTTGGTGCTTCTGCTCAATTTTTTGGGGACAATGTGCTCGGTATGCAGGGGTGGAATGTTGATGAGGTCACATTTTTGGCTGATGTGTATCTTTCGACGATTTCTGTTTCTTATGATGTGAATTCGATGCCGAAGGGTACTAAAATTTATATTGGGTACGGTGTTGGATCGGGTGATACTGCTGCTTCCATGTTTAGTGAGGCGACTTTTGTGCATGCTTATACGACTGTTCTTGATACGAAGGTTGGGTATATAGATCTTGATCAGGATGGATATGGAAATCCTGACGGTGAAATATATTCTTTGAATCAGCCGACGGGTCTTTTTGTTTCAGATAATACGGATTGTGATGATGAAGATGATTCTGTTTTCCCTGGGGCAACCGAGATTGCGGGGGACGGCATTGACCAGGACTGCGATGGGGCAGACTTGAAGCTTAGCGGTCCTGAAGAGATTTTCCTTTTGTCTCCTTCTCCTTCTGATAGCGAAACGATTGGCTATGGCTCGTCAGGTGGGAAGGTGACTTTTTCTTTTAGTAAGGTGGCGGATGCTGCTAAATATATTTTGCATTTTAATTTGCATGATATTTTGGCTGATGCGTCAATTCCTATTCCGGTTGAGTTGATTCCGCCTGGGAGCTCTGATCCTTGGGGAGGGGGTGGTGGTGCTACTCCGGGTTTTAGTGAGCAGTTTGTGGGTATGGTTTTTGAGTTGTACCTTGATTCTGCTACTTGGGATGTTTTGGCGCTTTATGAT
>JANQHV010000115.1 GCA_028282505.1 SAR324 cluster bacterium
TATACAATATGTCATCCTGACGGTACGCCGAAGCGGCTTGTCGAAGGATCTCTTTGAAATTATTGAGATTCTTCGCAAGCTCAGAATGACAAAATACTCAGAATGTCAATCTTTTTAACGCAACTTGGTATGAATTCTCGTGTCATGCTGGATCAGCATTTCGGCTACCCATTTTAGCTGCGACAAGCTAAGTCCATTCGAAGTACCGTCGCAGTGTCAGGATTAAATCATGTCCGTCACTATGGTAGCGTCGCATCGGCGCACCGCGGCCTACGTGCTGACTTTTTTGCCGCCATGTAAGGCGGCGCTATCGTTAACAGGAAGTTTCAGTTGCTCCATAAATTGGGGAGGGACTTTTGAAGTTGCTCTAGATAGAAATACCAATAGGGATTTTAACTGCTCGTCAACGAATAAAAGTCTGGTCAGGGGAACCCGTTCGTATTGTGTGAAACAGGCCCCTGAAGCTCATAAAAAGCCTGGCCTTTAAAGGCATCAACTAGTTTTGTTCTTAGAAACCCATAGCAGAAGAAGTGCTTCTGCGAGGATCGGCCCCACCATAAAAGATTCCATTAGCGCCAATCATGATACTTTGAATTGCACCCATCGCACTTTTCTGTATGACTTTGTGTCCCATGCCTTCCAGTAATCGGATTGTATCGGGACTCAGTCCTTGCTCAATTCTGATTTCATCAGGCAACCACTGGTGATGAACACGAGGAGCGTTAACCGCCGCCTGGATGTTCAAGTTATGATCAATCACATTCATGATCACTTGCAAAGTGGTTGTGATGATTCGGGAACCTCCTGGGCTTCCTGTCACCAAATAATTTTTTCCATTTTTCTTAACAATAGTAGGAGACATGGAACTCAACATGCGTTTGTTGGGTTCAATTTTATTTGCTTCTCCTCCAATCAAACCATAGGCATTGGGCACACCAGGTTTGGAACTGAAATCATCCATTTCATTATTGAGTAAAAAACCGGCACCTTCAACGACGATTCGAGAACCATAGCTGAAGTTGATAGTGTAGGTGTTCGAAACCGCATTACCTTGATTATCCACTACAGAAAAATGTGTGGTCTCATTGCTCTCATAAGGTGCAGGACTTCCAGGAAGAATTTCTCGACTATTGCTCGCACGATTTTGATTGATTTGCCCCCTCAATTTGGCGGCATAAGCTTTTGAAGTCAATCCCTTGATAGGCACCTGCACAAAATCACTATCACCCAAATGTTTGGAACGATCCGCATAGGCTCTGGTCATGGCTTCAGCCATCAGGTGGATGGTTTGTGCGGAATTATGCCCTAAATAGCCAATCGGAAAACCTTCCAAAATATTCAGAATTTGAACAATGTGCACACCACCAGAGCTGGGGGTCGTCATCGAATAGATTTCATGACCTCGGTACGTCCCCTGGACGGGCTCTCGAATGGCAGGACTGTAATTTTTCAAATCTTCTTTTGTGATCAGTCCTCCGTGCTTTTCCATCTCGACAACAATCAAATCGGCTGTTTTTCCTTCATAAAAACCCTTCACACCCTGTTGTGAAATCCGTTTTAAGGTTTCTGCCAAATCCTTTTGAACAAAACGATCTCCTGGTTCATAAGTGCTGCCATCGGCTTTGAAAAAAATTTTTCGACTGGATTCCCATTTTTTTAGATGGTTGGCGCGTGATTTGACACCATTGCTGAAGCGTGGTGTGACAATAAAACCCTCTTCTGCCATTTTAATAGCGGGACCGAGGGCTTCTCTGAGGGAAATAGTTCCATATTTGCTTAAAGCCAAAGCCAACCCTGCCACAGTACCTGGAACACCAGCAGACAAATGACTGTAACGACTGAGGGTATTGTCCACCTTGCCATCTTTATCCAGGTACATATCTCTTGTTGCCGCTGCCGGAGCTTTTTCGCGATAATCGATTGCGACCACTTCCCCTGTTTTTTCAGAGGATATCAGCATGAAGCCACCACCACCAATATTCCCTGATCGAGGTTGCGTGACAGCCAGGGCAAAGGCCGCAGTGACTGCGGCATCAATGGCATTGCCTCCATTTTTTAAAACTTGCAATGCTTCCTCAGTTGCCAAAGTGTGGCTGGTTACCACCATGCCATTTTTCGCTTCTACAGGAACACTTCGATCTCCTTCTAAAATTGCCTGGCCTCTGGCCGTAGAAAACGAGATCATCAGTCCTATCAAAGAAATTCCTCCCAATTTCGCCAGTTTTTCAATAAGGTTCCCTGACTTTGTTTTTTTGCTCTTCCACTTTTTATACAGCATATTCCTCCTTTGTTGATTTTTATTAAGAACAATAACTCATCTTGTCAGTATTTCATGTCATGTCCATTTTGTACATAATATGAAGGATTTTATTCTCAAAAAAACTTTGTTATAACCCTGTGATTCAGGTTTATCTTGGCCTAATAAATGCCGTCCCCCTGAGCGGATTTGAGGGGGTTCACAAAGATGCTTCGATTATGCTCAGCATGACAAATTTGAGGCATTTTTACACTTCAGCAAAGTACATACCTTAGTCACGGTATTATATCCATTCTTTTTCAGTCGAGTCATACTGCTTGTCAATAAAGAAAAGTTTTGTTGATGGCAAAATGGTGCATACCGTTTTGAGCAACTTCTTCAAAGCAAATCTGGTTTTTCTAGCAGCGGATAAGTTGCTTCTTGAGTATGGATGGCCCCACGGGGAGTTAAAACACTGGAGTATAGTGAAAATTCAGTTACAGGAAATGGTTTGGTGCGAAAGAGATTGTATTGGGACAGATACATTCCCACTTCTTGCGCAGAACCATTTTTCAAACGGGCTAACGTGATATGAGGATGAAATTTCCGTTTATCAGGAGGTAATTGCAAACGTCGTAACCGATTATCAATTTTATTTCGAAGCAACAGTAAGGTATCATTTTTTTCCACACCTGCCCAAAGAATGCGAGGCTTTTTTCTAGGCGGGAAAAAACCGACTTCTTTTAAAGAAAGTGAAAAGGTGGGGATATTAATTTCTCTGAGGGCATGGAGAATGTCATCAAACATCACTCCATCGACTTCGCCAATAAATCGGAGGGTGAGGTGCAGGTGATCGGGGTCCACCCAGGATGCACTTTCCAAAGAAAAATCACAGAGCTCCAATAACTGCTCTTCTATGTGTGTAGGGAAATTGAGGGATATGAATAATCGAGGCATATTTATATCTTTCAGATACGTTTTCTCTGTGATAAATTGATCTGTTTTCCATAGATTATCTTTTCAAGATAATTTGGCAATACCACTTTTATACAACACTTAGATGAGGATACAGAATGACAACACAAACATCAAAGATTATTTATACGGAAACCGATGAAGCACCGGCATTAGCAACCCATTCTTTACTTCCGATTATCAAAGCATTCACCAAATCAACTGGTATTGTCGTAGAAACGAGAGATATTTCCCTGGCAGGAAGAATTATTGCCAATTTTCCTGAAAATTTAACAGAAGACCAAAAGATATCAGATGATTTGACAGAATTGGGAGAATTGGCAAAAACCCCAGAGGGTAATATCATCAAACTACCCAACATTAGTGCTTCCATTCCCCAATTAAAAGCAGCGCTCAAGGAGTTACAGGAACAGGGTTACAATCTTCCTGACTATCCAGAAGAGCCCAAAACGAATGCTGAAAAAGAGGTGCAGGCAAGGTACGCAAAAGTACTGGGCAGTGCCGTCAACCCTGTATTGCGAGAAGGAAATTCTGATAGAAGAGCAGCAACATCTGTTAAACGATTTGGGCAAAAGAACCCCCATAGGATGATGAAGGACTGGCCTGCTGAATCAAAATCGCGGGTTGCTCACATGACAGCAGGAGATTTCTTCTCCAACGAAAAATCGACTACGGTGCAAAAAGCAGGGGATGTTCGAATTGAGTTTGTGACCAGTGATGGCACAACCACCGTTCTGAAAGAGAAAACCGCTCTGATGGAAGGAGAAGTGATCGATACCACAGTGATGAATGTGCGGGCGTTACGTCAATTCTTTGAAGAGCAGATGGAGAATGCAAAAAACGATAACGTTCTGTTGTCCTTGCACCTGAAAGCCACCATGATGAAAGTATCTGATCCCATCATGTTTGGGCACTGTGTTTCGGTCTTTTATAAAGATGTTTTGGAAAAACATGCGGCGGTCATTCAAGAATTGGGGGTGAATGTCAATAATGGGCTGGGAGATCTGTATGCAAAAATCCAGCAGTTGCCAGAGGCCCAAAGGTCTGAAATCGAGGCAGACATTCAAGCGGTCTATCAAGTTCGTCCTAAGCTGGCGATGGTTGATTCCAGCAAAGGAATCACCAACCTGCACGTGCCCAATGATATCATCATTGATGCCTCCATGCCGGTTGTGGTGCGTGATGGTGGAAAAATGTGGGGACCTGACGATCAGCTTCACGATACTGTTGCTATGGTACCAGATCGGTGTTATGCCACTATGTATCAGGCCATCTTCGAAGATTGCCAGGAGTATGGGGCCTTCGATCCTGCAACGATGGGAAGTGTTTCCAATGTAGGCTTGATGGCACAAAAAGCAGAGGAATATGGTTCGCACGACAAAACGTTTGAAGCTCCTGGAGTTGGAACTATTCGGGTGGTGGATGCTGCCGGGGAAACCCTGCTGGAACAAAATGTGGAAACAAGAGACATCTTCCGTATGTGCCAGACCAAAGATGCCCCCATCCAGGATTGGGTCAAGTTGGCAGTGAATCGGGCTAGAGCGGCAGAGGCTCCTGCTATTTTCTGGCTGAATGAAAACAGAGCACACGATGCACAGATCATTGCTAAAGTGAAAGAATATTTACCCAACCATGATACGGCTGGTTTGGATGTTCGTATTATGCCTCCCGTGGAAGCCATGAAATTTTCGGTTGCCAGGATCAGAAAGGGAGAAGATACGATTTCAGCCACAGGCAATGTATTGCGTGATTATCTCACGGATCTTTTTCCCATTTTGGAGTTGGGTACCAGTGCAAAAATGCTTTCCATTGTCCCTCTGATGAATGGTGGTGGGTTGTTCGAGACAGGGGCCGGTGGTTCTGCTCCGAAACATGTTCAGCAGTTTCTGAAAGAAGGACATTTACGTTGGGATTCCCTTGGCGAATTTTGTGCGCTGGTGCCATCGTTTGAACATATCAGCAGTACCTTCCAAAATGAAAAAGCCCAAATTTTCGCAGAAACACTGGATCAGGCCATTGGTAAATTTTTGGAAAACGGAAAATCGCCTTCTCGCAAAGTCAATGAATTGGACAACCGGGGAAGT